>NZ_JBPFSF010000005.1:0-382593 GCF_051106045.1 Paenarthrobacter sp. FR1
TCGAAACCAGCTGAAAACCAGACCACCACACACGGGGGTGCGCAGCAACCTGGCAAAATTCAACCAATCAAAAAACAATCGGTATCAACAAACTTGGCACACTATTGAGTTCTCAAACAACAGACACAACCGGCACCACCCACACCCCACAGGGTCCAGGATCGCTCCGGAGCAACTTTTCAAACTTACCCGAACCGGCCGCACAAAGCAAACCAAACCCCGGGCCTCCCACACCACCCAGCAGCACACAAAAGCACCACCGAAACCGGCAATTCGAAGGGAGTCGGTCGCCATTCCTTCCGCATCAGCGGCGGCGACTCAGATAACTTTACACGCGCCCCACCCCCGCACCAAATCCACCCCAACACCACCCAAAAACCCCGCAAACACAAGCCAAACACCCCCACCACACCCCAAAACCAACCCAAAAACACCCCAACAACCAGCAGTGAAGCCCATCACACCACCCAAACCACCGCCGTCGAACACCCACCACCCCCAAAAAACAGCAACGCTCCCCCACCAAAGTGAGAGAGCGCTGCCCGAAAACGGCAAATACGTGAGAGAGCGTCCGCCAAAAACGGCGATTAGGTGAGAGAGCGTCGGTAGGGGGCTGCGGCTAGCGGCCGTCAGTGACCCCCGTGGCCTCCGGCGCCCTCGGTCTTGCGCATCATGGCACCGAGCACCACTGCGGCGACGGCAATGATGGTGGCGGCGAGGAACGCTGCCTGCATACCGGCAACGAGCCCGGAAGAAGCCGAGACCACAGCGTAGATGGAGACCAGCAGCGCAGTTCCAGCTGCTCCCGAAACCTGCTGCGCGGTGCTGATGATGGCCGAACCATGCGAGTAGAGGTGCGGGGGCAGCGGGTTCAGCCCCGTGGTGAACGCCGGCGTAAACAGCAGGGCCAAGCCAAGGCTCAACGTCACGTGGAGCGCAATCACCCAACCGAGCGCACTGCCCTCATCCAACCGGGAGAACTGCCACAGCGTCAGGACCATGAGGACGGAACCGGATACCGTCAGCGGCAAGGGGCCAACCTTGTCGAAGATCCGGCCGATGACCGGGCCCAGCAAGCCCATGGCCAACCCGCCCGGCAGCAAAGCAAGACCGGTCTCCAGCGGCTGAAGGTGCAAGGTGTTCTGGAGGTACAGAGGCAGCAGGATCACGCCACCGAACAACGCCATCATGGCTACCACCATCAGCAGCGTTGACACAGTGAACATGCGGAACTTGAAGGCACGGAGGTCAAGCAACGGGGCATCGGACTTCTGGAGCTTGAGCTGCCGGAAGACGAACAGTGCCAGGCACAGGATTCCAACCACCAGAGCGATCACTGGAACGATGCCCGCGTCCGCGCCACCGATCTGGCTCAAGCCGTAGACCAAGCCACCGAAGGCCGGCACCGTCAGGATCACGGATGCGACGTCAAGGGTGGTCTTTTCGCGTTCACCAACGTTGGTGAGGTACTTGGCGCCAATGGCGAAGGCTGCAAGGGCCACCGGCAGCACGAACACGAACATGAAACGCCACGAGAAGTGGTCCAGGATGATGCCGGAAACGGTTGGGCCCATGGCGGGCGCCACGGAAATGGCAATGCTGACGTTGCCCATGACGGCGCCACGCTTGGACATGGGTACCAGGGTGAGGATGGTGGTCATCAGCAGCGGCAGCATGATGGCCGTACCGCCGGCCTGGACGATGCGTGCCAGCAGGAGCACCAGGAATCCCGGCGCCAAGGCAGCCAACAAGGTTCCGCCGCTGAAAAGTCCCATGGCGAGCATGAAGGCCCCGCGGGTACTCATCCTCTGCAGGATGAACCCGGTGGTAGGAATAACCACTGCCATGGTGAGCATGAAGCCGGTGGCGAGCCATTGGACGGTGGAAGCGCTGACCTGCAGGTCCGTCATGAGCCGCTGGAGCGCGACGTTCATGATGGTTTCGTTGAGGATGACCACGAAGGTGGCCACCAGCAACGTCACGATGACAGTCACGGATTCGCGGGACATCTTCCCCGACACAGGGGCCTGTGGGCGCCCTGCCTCGGTTACGGTGACGGCACCGGAAGTGGGCGCGCCGGATTCAGGTTTGCCGTTGGCGTCGGACGTGACGTCGGTAGACATGAGGGTTCCCCAAGGGTTGGATTTGGTGTCCGGCGAGCTGTGCCGGTGAAGACTAAAACAGTCTAAGCGCCCATCCAATTCCCGTCAGCAGGAAAATTCCAAACGTTAGGAGAACAACGGAGCGTTATCGATGAGCCGAACCGGCCCTACTTTAGCGGCAACGATTGCCAGGCCTTCGCCGCGGAAGGGCGTCTCCTTGCAGTTCTCTGCGAGCGGTTCCAGCGTTGTGGGATCCACGACGTCGAAGTAGTCCAGTTCCACCAACGGTTGGGATTCAACAAGCGCGACGGCGGAATCCAGATCCAGCGGTTCATGCGCTGTGGCGCGGGACTCAATAAGGCGCAAAGCCCGCGACAACACCAACGCCGCTTCGCGCTCCTCATCCGACAGGAACCGATTGCGGCTCGAAAGCGCCAAGCCGTCATCGCTGCGTACGATCGGCACAGGAACGATCTCCACAGGGAAATTCAGGTCCGAGACCATGCGCTTCACCAAGGCCAATTGCTGCGCATCCTTCTGGCCGAAGTAAGCCCGGTAGGCCGCCGTCGTACCATCCGCCGCAGCACCTCCGGGTAGTCCATAGTGCAGCAGTTTGGCGACCACGGTTAGCGCGCCGTCGAAGTGTCCGGGGCGTGAGGCGCCTTCCCACTTCTCGCCCAGCGGCCCGGAGGTCACCCGCACCAGGGGCTGGCCGCCCGGGTACACCTCGTCCACGGAAGGTGCGAACACGAGGTCAACGCCTTCGGCGTCAAGCAGGGCCATGTCGGCGTCGAGCGTGCGCGGGTAGCGGTCAAGGTCCACAGCGTCGCCGAACTGCAGCGGGTTGACGAAGATGGTGGCTACCACGACGTCGTTCTCAGCGACGGCGGTCCGCGCAAGTGCCGCGTGGCCCGAGTGCAGGGCGCCCATGGTGGGTACCAAACCTTGCGAACTTCCACCCTTGGCTGCCAGGAGCCTGGCGCTCTCGGCGCGCAATTCCGCCGCGGTGGTTACGAGTTTGATGGCCATGCTGTTCAGTGTCCTTCCGGCGACTTGGGGTGGGCCCCCAAGGCATCGTCGATCTCATTCAGTTGTTCCGGGCGCAGCAGGCCTCGGTTGCCTGCCCGGCGTGCTGTGGCCCGCGCCATGGCCTGGTAGGCCGCGAGGACATCGCCGCCTGCACCGCCGTCGTATTCCTGCAACGCCTGGGCGTGAGCGGAAACAGTACCCACATCGCCGCGCGCCACGGGACCGGTCAACGCAGATTCGCCGGACGCGAGGGCGTTTTCCAGGGTGGCACGCAGCAGCGGACCAAGCATGGTTTCCGGGTTTTCGACGCCGATCTCCCGGAGCATCTGCGACGCCTGCGCCACCAGCGTGACCATGTGGTTTGAGCTGTGCGCGAGGGCTGCGTGGTAAAGCGTGCGGTCACCCTCGGCAATCACTACCGGCTCGGCACCCATCTCAACCACCAGCGCCTGCGCGATGGGCAGCATGGCGGCATCCGCCGTGACTCCGAAGGTGCAATCCATGAGGCGGGTCAGGTCCAGACTCATGCCGGTGAAGGTCATGGCCGGGTGCAGCGCCAACGGAATCGCGCCAACCGCGCGGACCGGGTTGAGGATCCCGACGCCGAACCGGCCTGACGTATGTGCCACCAGTTGGCCGGGCTGCCAGGCTCCCAGCTTGGCCAGACCTGCGACCAGCTCGCCAAGGGAATCGTCAGGGACGGCCAGCAGAACGAGCTCGGCACGCTCAACAATGTCCTGGATTTCGAGGATCGGCACACCGGGCAGCAGCGTCTCGGCCCGCTCACGGCTCGCCTCGGACACCGCAGAAACTCCGACGACGGCGTGCTCGGCTCCGCGCAAAGCGGCACCGAGGACGGAACCCACCTTGCCTGCGCCGATGATGCCGACTCCGAGTCGTCCTGGCCTAGCCATCGTGGCGGTCCTCCTGGTGGGTTGAAGTCTGGTGTTGTTCGGGCTCCGCTGGTTTCCCAAGCTCCGCTGGTTTCCCAAGCTCCGCTGCGGCCGCCACTTCCGGAGCCTGTGGCGCTACCTGCGCCAGCCACTGCTCGCTGGTTTGCCGTTTCCTCGCCTCGCGGGCACGGGCTGCCTGCTGGTCGAAGAGCTCCACGGCCTGGCTGACGCCGGCTTGGAACACACGGGGAGACACAGGGCCTGCCGTGGTGTGGAGGACAAGATCGGCCACCCCGAAGCGCCGTGCCCATGGGCCTTGGTGCAGGGCCATGGACTGTGTCCGCTGATGCGGAACCATGACCAACGCCCGCCACCAGCGTCCCGACCGGATCAGCAGGGCAGTTCGGGTAGCGCGGAAACCATTGCGTCGCCAGCCAAGCGGGGCCAACAACCGGGCGCGACGCGGGGTGGTGGTGAAGCCATCAGTTTGGACCTCCGGAACCTGTTCGTCCGGGGCCGGGTTGGACGAGCCCACCGGCGCCAACCCCTCAAGCCCGGCGGTGAACACCCTTTCCGGGTCCTCCACACCCGGATCCGGCAGCACCAAGGACATCATCCGCATGACGTCGGGTTTCAAGCCAACAGGAAGCAACATGGTTCGGGCCGCACCTTCAGTGCTGGCCGAAACGCCGTACCCCGCCACATTGACGTGCATCCGGTACCAGCCGAAAATCCTCCAGAGGGGCGGCTGCGTCACCATGAGTGCTTGAATACGTCCCGGCGGGAGGGTCTGTGCCTGGGTATCCAGGAGACCGTATCGAAGGCGGATACCGTCCGGGGAGATAGCGGCTGTGAAGTTGTAACCCTTGTTGAAGGACGTCCAGTACGCGGCGCCGATGCCAAGGATGCCGGGAATCAGAGCCAGGAACAGAGTCTGGTTCTGCGTAAAGACCGAAACCGCTACCACCACCGCGGCGCCGACCAGGATACCGATGGTTTGCTCGCTCAGGAGCAGCGAACCGATGAGACGGCCCGGTGGCACCGACAACACAACATGCTCCGGAGCTTCGGGGACTTCCTCGGTCGCTTCGGGACCGCTGACCACGCCAGCCGCGCGCGCCAGGATGGTGGCGCGCAACTGCTTGGCTTGGTCGAGCGGAAGGTAAGCCAACCGCACCGCAGACTCACCGGCGTCGGCCACTTCAAACTTGAGTTCAGCCAATCCGAAGATCCGCGCCAGAAGCGGCTGCACGATGTCGATGGCCTGGACACGGTCCAGGCGGGCCTGCCGCTGCTGCTTGAACAGGAAGCCCGTGTTGACGCGGACGTACCCTTCGGCCACTTGGTAGCGCGTGAAGTACCAGCTCAGGATGAACCCGCCCACCGTCAGGAGCAGCACCACGGCTCCGCCGGCCAAAAGCCACGGCACCCGGCCGTTCAGGTTCGGGTCCAGGAAGTCGCGTCCCTGCAGCATGCGCTCGAAGGCGTCGCGGCCAAAGAAGAACCCGACGGCGGCCAGCGCCACCCAGCCCCGGACAAACGGTGACGCGGGATGGACGCGGTTCCAGCCGCCGTCGACCTTTTTGTCGGGGAGGCTCACCGCCGCACTGTCCTGCGGGCTCACAGCCCGGCCAGCCTGGCTTCTCCGCGAGCCGAAAGCTGTTCGCGCAAGCGTGCGCCTTCCTCGGCGGGAAGTCCTGGGAGATGCGCGTTGGTTCCAGCCGAAGCTGTGTGGAGCTTGAGGGTGCAAAGTCCCAGGCCACGCTCAACGGGGCCAACGGCAACGTCCACGTACTGCATTCGGCCGTACGGAACCACCATGGTGCGCTGGAAGAAGATGCCACGACGGATGAGGAGGTCGTCGTCGCGTTCCGCGTACCCGATGGCGCGCACTTGGCGCGGGATCAGCACGAGCCGCCACAGGGCCAGAACCAGCATCACCGCCGGAACCGTGATGGCGAGCCATAAGGGAGGCCAACGCCACCAGCCCAGCAACACGAAAATAAGCGGCAAGCTGAGGACAGCCACCATCAAGACGTTGCCGATGGCCCACTCCACCAAGCGAACGGTGACGTATTTGGGGGATACCCGTAGCCACTGAACGCCGGGAGGGTCAATCGCCTCGGTATGCATACTCGCCTTCACCTTTGGTTTCGCCGCGACGGGGTTCCGGTCCGGCGGTACCGCCTTCAAAGTCTTCCGGAGGGATCCGGCAGAACCGTTCCACAACCAATCCAACGACCACCATCACCACACCGCCGCCGCCCATCAACAAGGCGTTCCACAGGATGCCTTCACCGCCACGCAAGCTGCCGATCCGGAGAAGGTCCAACGAAATCCCGGCATGCCAGCCAAGGAGAAGCGTCCCGGCGTAAGCGCAGGCCTGGGCCAGGATCAACGTCCGTGCAGCCAGGATCGGGTTCAGCATGTTCTTCTTCTTGCCGTTCCGCCAGCGAAGGACACGGATGCCCATGACCAGTGTGAGCCCGACGATGACGCCCATGGTGATCAGCGCGGAGACCGGCAGGACCGGTGTGGGCATGCTGAAGCGGTTTGTGGTGGCCGTGGCCAACCAGCCGATCACGGCAGCGATGACGGCGATGAGCACCAGAACCACGGGGCGCATTGCTTTCATGGCTACTCCACTGCTCCCGTCGCCGGTACACCGGCGACGTCACCGTAGCCGTCGAAACGGCGAATGTCCGGCATGTCAGCGGCGACGGCGGCCAGTTCGGTAACGCTCTGGCCGTTCAAGTGCGCGTGAGGCTCCAGCAGGGACCACGGGTACAGCACGAAAGCACGCTCTGCCGCCCTGGGGTGCGGGAGGGTGAGGATGGGATCGTCGCTGACGACATCTCCGAAGACCACGATGTCCACATCAAGCGTCCGGGGACCCCACCGGACTTCCCGCGTGCGGTGGTGCTTCGCTTCGACGTCGTTGCAGTGCTTCAGGAGTTCCAACGGAGTAAGTGTGGTCTCGACAGCCATGACCATGTTCAGGAAATCGGGCTGGCCTTCCGGCCCGCCGACAGCCTTGGTTTGCACCACCGGCGAGACGCCCAGGAGACGTACCTCCGGCGGGTCGACGAGGTCGGCCACAGCCGTGGACAGCGTGTCATTCCGCTCCCCCAGGTTGCTGCCAAGCGCCAGGATGGCCTTGGTGTAGCCGGACGTCATGACCGCTCCCTGTAAACGCTGACAGTGACGTCGCCAAACGGCACCTCGATGGGGGCCTTGGGCTTGTGGACGGTGACATCGACGGCGGCAACACTGTAGTTCTCGAGGATGCCCTCGGCGATCCTGACGGCCAAGGCCTCGATGAGGTTCAGGGGCTCACCCTCGATGTGTTTGGTGATCAGTTCAGCCACCTCGCCATAGTGCGCCGTGTACTGGAGGTCGTCAGTCTCGGCAGCCCTGGTGAAATCCGTGTACAGCACTGCGTCCACCACGAATGGTTGGCCGTCACGGCGTTCGAAATCGAACACTCCGTGATAACCGACGGCGGTGACGCCGGTCAGCGTGATCCTGTCCACAGCGTTTTCCTATCAGCGGGCGATACGGGCGGCGACCTTGACGGCGTCAAGGCTGGGACCGACGTCGTGAACGCGAACAGCCCAAGCACCCTTGGCGGCGCTCAAAGCGGTAATGGCGGCAGTGGCGGCGTCGCGTTCCAAAGGCGCGGCCGACTTACCGGCCACGGTGAGGAGCGAACCAAGGAAGCGCTTACGGGAAGCAGCCACCATCACTTTGTGGCCGAGGCCAAAGAGGTGGTCCAGGTTCTTCAGGATTTCCCAGTTCTGGTCCTCGTTCTTGGAGAAGCCGACGCCGGGATCGACGATGATCTGCTCCGGCGCAACGCCCGCTGCGTACAGCTTGTCACGGACGCCGCTGAGCTCTGCGACGACGTCCTCGGTGACGTTCTCGTAATCCGTGAGGCTATCCATGGTCAGGGCGTCGCCACGGCGGTGCGTAAGGATGTACGGAACCTTGGTGCGCGCCACGAGCTCAGGCATGTCCGGTTCAATCGTGAGGCCGGAAACATCGTTGATGATGGCAGCACCGGCCTCCACAGCGGCAGCAGCAGTGGACGTATGCATGGTGTCGATGCTGACCAGCGCGCCGGCCTTGACCAGTGCCTGGATGACCGGAAGGACGCGGCGCTGTTCTTCTTCCGGCGAAACGGGCTCGGCGCCGGAGCGGGTGGATTCGCCTCCGACGTCGATGATGTCAGCGCCGGCGTAGAACATCCGCAGGCCCAGCGCGATAGCGGTGTCCGGGGTGCGGTGGGTGCCGCCGTCGCTGAAGGAATCCGGGGTGACGTTGAGGATTCCCATGACGAGCGTGCGGTCCGTGGGCAGGTCCTCGAACCTTGCCGCGGGCCGCGGCTTGCGGAGAACCGGCAGCGGGCTTGTGGCCGGGCCGGTTCCGGGTGCTGCAGCGAGGGAGTCCATAATGCTTACCTTCCGAGTATGAGGCTCATGGCCTCGGCGCGGGTGGCCGGGTCATGGAGTTGACCGCGCACCGCGCTGGTGACGGTCTTCGCGCCGGGCTTGCGGATGCCGCGCATGGACATACACATGTGTTCACATTCGACGACGACAATCGCCCCGCGCGGGTTGAGGTGCTTCACGAGCGCCTCCACGATCTGCGTGGTGAGGCGCTCCTGCACCTGGGGTCGGCGGGCATAGATATCGACCAGTCGCGCCAGCTTGCTGAGGCCGGTCACCTTTCCGTCATGTGACGGAATGTAACCGACATGCGCGACTCCGTGGAACGGCACCAGGTGGTGCTCGCACGTCGAGTAGAAGGGAATGTCCTTCACCAGGACAAGCTCTTCGTGGTCGAGGTCGAACGTGGTGGAGAGGACATCCGCAGGGTGCTGGTGCAGCCCCGCGAAGACCTCTGCGTAGGCCTTGGCCACGCGCTTGGGCGTGTCCTGGAGGCCTCCACGGTCAGGATCTTCGCCTATTGCCAGGAGGATCTCGCGGACAGCCGCTTCAATGCGTGGTCGATCCACTTTGTGGCCGTGCTTGGAGCCCGCGGCGGAGCCGTGGGCGGCGGCGAGGTCGTCGTCGTCGTCGAAATGAGTCACAGCAGAAAGCTTAGCCGTGATGCGGGTGGTCGTTGCCGCCGTCGGGATGCGGGGCCTGGAAGGAATCCTGGCTGCTGACCCCCTGTGCATGCGGAGCCACCACGTCCAAGGGCTCGTCCAAGCGGGCCTTCTTGGCTTCCTCCTGGGCTTCGCGCTCAGCCTTCTCGGCGCGGCTCTCCACAGGTGGAATCGACTGCACGGGACGGGATTCCTTGGACAGCCAGATCTCGCGGAAGTCGCGCTTCCGGATGTCGTGGAAGATCTCGGCGATCTCGGCCTGGTTCAAGGTTTCGCGTTCCAGCAATTCCAGTGCCAGACGGTCCAGGACGTCGCGGTTTTCCGTGAGGATGGCGTAGGCCTCGTCGTGCGCCTGGTCGATCAGGCGACGAACTTCCTCGTCCACGACGTAGGCGATCTGGTCCGAGAAGTTGCGCTCCTGCGCGGCGTCGCGGCCGAGGAACGGCTCGCCGCCGCCCTGGCCCAACTTCACCGCACCGACGCGTTCGCTCATACCGTACTGGGTGACCATCTTCCGGGCCGTGGAGGTGGCCTTCTCGATATCGTTGGAGGCACCGGTGGAGGGATCGTGGAACACGATCTCCTCTGCGACGCGACCACCCATGGCGTAGGCCATCTGATCCAACAGCTCGTTACGGGTCACCGAGTACTTGTCGTCCTCGGGAATCACCATGGTGTAGCCCAGCGCACGGCCACGGGGAAGGATGGTGATCTTGGTGACCGGTGCGGAGTTACGCAGGGCAGCGGCAACCAGTGCGTGGCCACCTTCGTGGTACGCGGTGATCTTGCGCTCGAGTTCCTTCATGACGCGGCTGCGCTTCTGCGGGCCGGCCATGACACGGTCGATTGCCTCGTCCAGCGCCCGGTCGTCAATAAGGTTGGCGTTGGACCGCGCGGTCAGCAGCGCGGCCTCATTCAGGACGTTGGCCAGGTCAGCGCCAGTGTAACCGGGGGTCTTCTTGGCCACACCCCTGAGGTCGATGCCGGGGGCCATGGGCTTGCCCTTGGCGTGAACGTTGAGGATCTGTTCGCGGCCGATCATGTCCGGGGCTTCCACGGTGATCTGGCGGTCGAAACGGCCCGGGCGCAGCAGAGCGGGGTCCAGGACGTCCGGGCGGTTGGTGGCCGCGATGAGGATGACGTTGGTCTTGACGTCGAAGCCGTCCATCTCCACGAGGAGCTGGTTCAGGGTCTGTTCGCGCTCGTCGTTACCGCCGCCGATACCGGCGCCACGATGACGGCCCACGGCATCGATTTCATCAACGAAGATGATGGCCGGTGAGCTCGCCTTGGCCTGCTCAAAGAGGTCGCGGACGCGGGAAGCACCAACACCGACGAACATTTCAACGAAGTCCGAGCCGGAGATGGAGAAGAAGGGAACGCCGGCTTCGCCCGCAACAGCACGGGCAAGCAGCGTCTTACCGGTACCTGGAGGGCCGTAGAGCAGCACGCCCTTGGGAATCTTGGCACCGACGGCCTGGAACTTGGCCGGTTCCTGGAGGAACTCCTTGATTTCCTGGAGCTCTTCCACGGCTTCGTCGGCACCGGCGACGTCGGAGAAGGTCACCTGCGGCATGTCCTTGTTGACCAGCTTGGCCTTGGACTTGCCGAACTGCATCACCTTGGAGCCGCCACCCTGCATGCGGGAAAGCAGGAACCAGAACAGGACACCAAGCAGCAGCACGGGGATGAGCAGAGAGAACAGGCCGGAGAACCAGTTGTTCTCGATCGGTTGGTCGGTGAAGCCCTTGTCAGGGTTGGCACTGGTAACAGCCTTCACCACATCCGGGCCGCGATCCGTGACATAGAAGAACTGAACGTTCTTGCCCTTGTCCTGGCCGTCCAAATTCAGGTTGTCCTTGAGCACCAGGTCGACGCGATTCTCGGCGTCGAAAATCTTGGCCTGCTCAACCTTCCCGCTCTGGGAAAGGAGATCGAGGCCATCCTTGGTGTCAATGCGCGTGGAACCGCCCGGAGCCAGTGTTGCGAATGCCACCAGGAGCAAGCCAACGACGACAACAATCCAGATGCCCGGGCCCTTGAAGAAACTCTTAGCTTTCATCTGATCGGGGTTTTGCCCCGTCCCTCCTGGTAGTGCTGCAAGGCGCAACTTCTGCGCGCGAGTGGTGCTGCTTCAGTTTCAAGCTATACACCGTTCCCAGTAATTCACGCACTGGAAAGTCCAAAAGTTCCCTCTGGGCGTACACAGGATACTCGCGTCAGGCGCATCAGGACAGGGTTTGTTGCTCCAATGGCCAGCGGCGGTCCCTTTTCGTGGGAGGTAACTCGTCAGGCCGCGGCAACAGGGAGCACCAGCAGGTAGCCGGTAGGCAGGTCCGTGCTCCAGCGTCGAGGCTCGCGGACTACGAATTGCTGGGCCAACTGTTCCGGGGTCAGCAAGCTGTTGGGTTCAGGTGAGGGCCCCCACTGCCCGCTTCCGTGCGGGTACAGCGGGTCAAGGACGCGGATGCCGGTGACCTGGAACTCCGGAAAAAGGGCAGGATCACCGATCGACTCGAAGCCACTCATCACCCAAGCGTGACGGCCGCTCCACATGACCAGGCCAACAGGCCGGCCTGTCTGCGCGATGGCACGCGCAGCCGCCTGAAGCGTGTCCTCGTAGTTGGCGATGCTGACCACGGAATACGGGCCCATACCCACCTCGGTCAACACCTGCGCCCAGCCGCGTGGGTTGGCACCGTTGAACGAATTGGACGACCGCGCCCGCGCCATCTCCCACAACTCACTCTGTTGCGCAGGAGCAGCCCAGGAACCGCCACCGGTGTCGTCAATGAGGTTGTGCGCCATCTGGATGCTCGCGGCCACACACCAATCGAAGGTGTACTGCGGAACGAAGTCCCCCTCTTGGTAGAGGTTGAGGGCGAACGCCTCCGGCACAAGGGGCAGGGCGGGCGGCGGGGCAGGCTGCGGAGCCTGGGCGGGCGGAGGTGCGGCGACGGGTGCCTGGCTCGGGGCCTGTGATGTGCCAGCGGAGGGTGCGCTTGGCATCGCCGAGGAGGTAGTGGTCGGCTGGCCGGCGGCCTCGTCAAGATCGACCGCGGGAGTGCAGGCCGTGAGGAGGGTGGCAAGGACGGCGAGCCACGCCAGGAGACGGGCAGGGGCACCGGTCATGGTTCAGTCTAGCTCCGGGCCCTCAGGCAGGGCACCCCTTAAACGCGAATGCCGCACCGACTCCCGCCACGCCCACCAGTGGTTACTGGGGCGAACGGCGGAAAGCGGTGCGGCGAATAGCGCAGGAAGTTTACTCGTAAACGTGCGGAGCCAGGGTGCCCACGAAGTCCAGGTTGCGGTACTTCTCGGCGTAGTCCAGGCCGTAACCCACCACGAATTCGTTGGGGATGTCATAGCCGACGTACTTGACGTCGATTTCCACCTTGGCGGCGGTCGGCTTGCGGAAAGCCGTGCAGATTTCGACGCTGGCAGTGCCTCGGGACTCAAGGTTGGACTTGAGCCAGGACAGGGTCAGGCCGGAGTCGATGATGTCCTCCACGATGAGCACGTCTTTGCCCATGAGGTCGGTATCGAGGTCCTTGAGGATCCGGACCACGCCGGAAGACTGGGTGCCGGAGCCGTAGGACGAGACAGCCATCCAGTCCATGCTGACGTGGCTGTGCAGCGCACGCGCGAGGTCAGCCATGACCATAACGGCACCCTTGAGCACACCGACAATAAGGATGTCGCGGCCTTCGTAGTCCTTGTCGATCTGCGCCGCGAGTTCCGCGATGCGCGTCTGGATCTGCTCTTTGGTGTAAAGAACGTGCTTGAGATCTGCCTGGACGTCGTTTGAATCCACCAATGGCTCCTGTTTTGATGCTCGGGTGCGGCTACTGTTGGGACGGTTTCTGATGCCGGAATACTAGCTTCCCACAGCGCGCGGCTTCACGGGGACCGGCCTCCGTTGATTCACCGGTCGCATCGGCCTCCGGAGCACCTGTGGAAACGGTCCGCTGCTGCTCCAAATCGCTGAGGGATAGGCGGTACACGCTGACGTGGCCGGGTAGCTCCACGGGTCCGGCCGACCCTTGGCGTCGAAGCAGCGCTTCCGCAGCTTGGAGGCGCCCGTAACCGGGCTGTTGACCCCCGACGTCGGCGGCCGCCTTGGCGATCACACGGAACCTCAGTGCTGCGGGCAGCTCCCGGACGGCGTCCTCCGGCAACCAGGCGCCACCGGCTTCCCTCTGCACAAGTGAGAGATAGGTCTCGTTGGCCAAATCCTCAAGGAAATCTGCATCCTGCTGGAGGATCGCGGCGGTCCGTGCCAGCGACTCAGCGACGCCCGGCCCGAGCTTTTCCTCCAGAACCGGCATGACTTCCACGCGGGTCCTGGAGCGGGCGAACGCAGGATCGGCATTGCTCGGATCGTGCCAGGGGTCCAGTTCCTCAACCTCGCAGATTTCCAGGGTCTCCTCGCGTCGAAGGCCCAGGAAGGGGCGGAGCAGGCGTCCGCGGGCTGGCCTCATACCGGCCAGCGAGCGCGTTCCGGAACCGCGGGCCAGCCCCAAGAGCACTTGCTCCGCCTGGTCATCCAGGGTGTGGCCCAGCAGGATCGTCTCACATGCGAGGTCGTCAGCGGCAGACTCCAATGCGGCGTGACGGGCGTCCCGGGCAGCAGCTTCAGGCCCAAATCCTGTGGAAGCAACGTCCACGGTGCGCACTTCCACGGGATCGATCCCCAGCTGGCGCAGCACAGACGCAGTATGCGAAGCGACGTCCGCCGACCCGACCTGCAGCTGATGGTCAACCACCACGGCGGCCACTGTCACCGGATGCCCGTCCACGTGCCCGCGCCGGGCAAAGTAGGCGGCAACTGCTGCGAGCGCCAGAGAATCCGGGCCTCCGCTGCACGCCACGAGCACACGTGATGGATAGCCGGCAGCGGCCAGGGCGTTCTGCAACTGCTTACGCGCTTTGCCGACGACCGGCGCCAAACGACCCGGCCGGCGTCGACCCTTAGCTGCTGACGTACCGCCGTGACTGACAGGAACGCTCAAAGCCCCATCCGCTCAAGCCAAAGCTTGGAGTTGTGGATCTCTTCCTCGGTGGGAAGGTAGTCGGCGGACTCCCAGACCCGGTTGAAGCCTTCCATACCGGCGACGGCCACCACCTCGCGGACAAACTTGGCGCCGTCCGTGTACTGGCGCATTTTGGCATCCAGGCCCAGGAGGTTGCGGATGAACTTCTCCACCACGCCACGGTCCTTGCCACGCTCGTTGAAGCGCTGGCGGATGGTCTTCACGGAGGGGACGATGCTGGAATCCACGGCATCCATCACCACATTGGCATGCCCCTCGAGGAGGCTCATGACTGCGGTGATGTGGGACAGGGACGCCTTTTCCTCGGGGTTCTGCAGAAGGTCAAGAATGGCGCCACGGCCTGGCGTTTTGTCCGAGGGAGTGCGGTCGCGCAGGGACTTGGCGGCGGCGCTAGCCCGTTCCATCAAAGAATCCATGTTGCCCAGGAGGTTCCCGCTGAGCTTCTCGATTTCGTCCAGCATGTGGTGCCGGAGCCACGGCGCGGCGGCGAACTGCACGCGGTGCGTTTGCTCATGCAGGCAGACCCAAAGCCGGAAGTCGTCCGGGTGGACGTTGAGTTCACGTTCCACGGAGATGATGTTCGGCGCCACGAGCAGGAGGCGACCGCCGGGCGGAACGTTGGCGTCAGGGGCCAAGGCAGCAAAAGGATCGTACTGGCCGAGGACCTTGCTGGAGAGGAAAGCGAGCACAGCGCCCAGCTGCGTACCGGTGATGGCGCCGCTGGCAGCAGCGGCGGCCGGGGTCATGCCCACACCGCTGCGGCTCTCCAGCATCTTCTTCAGCGCCGGCTGCAGCATCACCGAGAAACTCTGCGTGTTGGCCTTCGACCACGAGGCGCGGTCCACCACCAGGACGTGCGAATCACGCAGGTCCCGCGCGGCATCCAGCCCCGTGATGTCGTGCACGTGTGGGACGGAGATATCCGCGTTGAAGCGCAGGTTCTCCACCGCCTTGCCAATCTCTCCGGCGCTGAGCTCAGGGCCGGGAGGGGCAAGCCGGGCAGCCGTAGAGGCGGCCAGGTCCCAGTTGATCAGGGACGGGGCCCCTGCTGACGAATCTCGGGCAGATGACACCATACGGTCCATCACACCACACGTAACCGACAGTGAACCCTTAAGTTCGCTCCACGCTGAGCATTAACCCCGGCAACCACATGAGGCCAGCACCGAGGCCGAGCGGTCCATCGCCACCTTGTTCCCGGCGGCCCCCGGGTCCAGGCCGTTGCCGATGAACGAGAACACCAGCAACCTGCCATCCGCATCCACCACGTAACCACTCAGCGCGATCACCGTGTTGAGCGTCCCTGTCTTGGCGCGAACCAACCCGGCACCCTCGGCGGTGCTGGCGTCCACATACCTGTCATCCAACGTGCCGGTCAGGCCGGCCACTGGGAAGCCGTCCAGCGCTGTCCGCAAGGCAAGATCCGGTCCGCTGGTGATGGCACGGACAACGTCGGCAAACTGTCGGGCGCTGACCTGGTTCTCCAGCGCCAGGCCGGAAACGTCGGCCAGTTGCATCGAATCCGTGGCGATTCCCAACTCCCCCAGCCTTTGCCGCACGGCCGCAGTGGCGCCGTCGTACGTCGCCTTCTGGCCGGAAGCGCCTGCGGTCATCCGCCCGAGTGCCTCGGCGAGGAAGTTGTCCGAGGTCTCCAGCATCAAGTCCACTTGTTCGCTGACTGTGGCTGACTCTGCTGTGGCCAGCACTTTGGCGGGGAGGCCTTTGCCGCGTTCGACGCCGGGCGTCACCGAAACGCCGGCGGCGGCCAACTGCTCGGCGAAGGCCTGGGCGGTGGTGACGGCCGAATCCTGTGGCCGCGGACCGGTCACGACGCCCGGCGAAAAGCGTCCGGAGTTCAGAGCGAGGGAGAACAAGGGCGCGGTCTCGCCTGCTGCGACGTCATCCAGGCTCCACGCCGGGTTGAGGGGCGCTCCGGCGAACAGGGAGTCGTCCACCTGGACGGTAACGGGCCCCTTCACCCCGGCATCAGCCAAAGCCTCAGCGGTGTCCTTAGCCAAGGAAGCCAACCCGGCCCGCCCCAGGAGGGCTGAAGGATCAGACGCGGAAGACCCCAGCAGGACGTCCCCTCCCCCGGTCAGGACCACTGTGGAGGGGTCGTCGGACGCGAGGACCCTGGTGGTGAAACGCGACTCGGGGCCCAGCGCCTTCAAGGCGGCGACGGCGGTCAGCAGCTTCATGTTCGAGGCCGGGATGCGGTTGTCGTTGGCGTTGCGGTCAAAGAGGACCTGGCCGGTGGAGGCGTCCATGACGACGCCGCTGATGGTGCCCGCGCCGTCGGGTTTCAGGGTGGCATCCAGGAGCTTCGTGACTTCTGCTGGCAGGGGGATTGGAGCATCCGCGTCCAAGGGGAGCACGCCATTGGCGTCGGTGAGGTGCCCAGGCTCTTGTTGCCAAGCGGGAATGGTTGGCGAAGGCTTGGGAATACTTAGCAGCCCCGGCACCATTCCGACTACCACCACTGCACCGAGGCACAGCAGGACAACCGCCAAAAGCCCTGGCCACTTCAAGCGCCCCCACGCCGCGGATACCCGCTTCCGGGCACCCCCGTTCTTAACGCCCTTCATGCAGCCGCTTGGTCCTGTCAGTCCTGAAATGTCCCCGCCGGTTCAAGAAACCCGGGCCTCTCGCTATATCCTCAATAGTAGTCGGCGGCACCGGCTGTACTTTTGCCTGCCGCCAGCCCCGGGCTAAGCAGCCTGCCTGAGGCACCGTCACCCGTGACGGCCGCTTCGGCGGAGCGACGCCCCACCCACACCCGTCAAGGAGCATTCCATGAAGCACGACGTGACCATCGAGATCCCCAAGGGATCGCGCGTCAAGTACGAAGTTGACCACGAAACCGGCCGTGTCCGCCTGGACCGCGTCCTGTTCACCTCCATGCAGTACCCCACGCACTACGGCTTCTTCGAGAACACCCTGGGCGAAGACGGCGACCCGCTGGACGCACTGGTGCTCCTGCAGGACTTCGATCTGCACCCGGGCGTCATCGTTGAATCCCGCCCCATCGGCGTCTTCAACATGACGGACGACGGCGGCGGAGATGCCAAGGTCCTCTGCGTCCCGGTTGATGCACGCTTCGACCACATCCAGGAAGTCAGCGATGTGAGCGAGTTCCTGATCAAGGAAATCGAGCACTTCTTCACGCGCTACAAGGACTTGGAGCCCGGCAAGTGGGTCAAGGCCGAAGGCTGGGGCGACCGCGCCGCTGCCGAAGCTGAGCTGGAAGCCTCCATCAAGCGCTACGTTCCGGCAGCACACTAGTTCTCACCCAACCGAGTCGCAGTTACCCGGTTGGGTCTCGACGGCGGTCGGTGCGGTTCCCTGCGAACCCCACCGGCCGCCGTCGTTCTTTAACAGCTGTTTGTGCACATGGGCATGTCTCCCCATCGCGGCGGCTTGCAGGTCCGCCTAGGCTGGGACGAGACTTTTCGATGCTTGCACACAGGGGGTTCCATATGGCTGGGTTCTACGGCGCGGATATCGCGCAGCTTCGCAGTCTGGCTGGCGTGATGGGCAAGGCTGCAGACGCCATCAACTTGGAAAGCGCGCAGCTGTCCAACGCCATCAATTCCACAACGGCGTGGCAGGGCAGGGACGCCACAGTGTTCAAGGGCGACTGGAACAGCCAGCACCGGCAGAGCCTGGTGAAGGCCGCCAACATGCTTCGCGAAAATGCGAGCCAGCTGAAGAAGCACGCCAACCAGCAGGAGTTCGCCAGCCACAATGACGGTTCGGGCACGTCCGTGGGTGTGCTCAAGGATGTCTACGACACCGGAATGGGCGTCAAGGAACTCGGCGCGCAGCTGTGGACCGCCTACAAGTACGGCAAGTTGGGCCACGCGGAATGGGTCAAAACCCGTGAAGTGCTCACCAATTGGCGTGCCGGCGGAACGGTTGTTCGTGACGCATTGACCGCCCTGCGCAACGGCGAGAAGGTCACAGATGTCATCACCGACCTCAAGGCCAACATCCCTTACAGCCAGGCGTTCCAGGATGCCAGCAAGTTCTCCAAGGGACTGCGGATCGCCGGAGCCGTGGCGGCACCACTGAACATCGTGGGTGGCATCAGCGACATGATCAGCCCTGAGCACGACGGCTGGCGCGGCACCGGTGACCGGGTTGCAGGCGGGCTGTCCGTGGTGGGTGGAGTGGGCAGCATCATGCTCATGACAGCCGGTGGCGCGGCACTCCTGGGACCCATTGGAGCGCCGATCGTTATTGGCGCGGGCATTGTGGCCGGAGCCTGGGCCCTGGGCAACCTCGTGGCCGACAACTGGGATTCCATCAGCAACTTCGCGAGGAACCCCGGCAGCTACATAGCCGACGGCGCCAAGGAAGTGGCGGGCTTCGCCAAGGATGTAGGCAGTAAGGTGGCAGACGGGGTCAGTGACGCCGCCAAGTCAGTCGGAAACTTTGTCGGAGGGATATTCGGATGACCACCAGCACCATGAAATGGACCCAGCGGGACATTGAGGCAGCTGCCAAGGTCCTGGCATCGGCCAGCGCCGTGGGAGCGCCCTTGCCCACCTTGACCGACGAAGAAGTGGTGGCCCTTGATGGTGTCCAACACGAGCAACTGGTGGCCCTGCCTTGGCTTTCGGCCCAGGATGCCAGCAAGGAATTGATGTGCGCCATCGCCTTGCGCGGCCTGCTGGCCAAGGAGCTTGTGTACCCGGTGGTGTTCGAGGGCGAGACCGA
The DNA here is from genome assembly GCF_051106045.1 of Paenarthrobacter sp. FR1. NCBI lineage: Bacteria > Bacillati > Actinomycetota > Actinomycetes > Micrococcales > Micrococcaceae > Paenarthrobacter > Paenarthrobacter sp. FR1. The sequence continues at coordinate 18,908 of NZ_JBPFSF010000005.1, forward strand.
GCCTTCCCGCCTCCACGCCACCGAGGACATCACCGGTGCACTGACCTTGCGCCGTAGCGGCAGCAGCGTTGTTTCCGTGGAGCGCACCGTGTCCACGGGTAAGCGGTGGCTCTACGGCTACGTCCACGACGACGGCGTGCTGCTGGAGGAAGTGGACGAAAGCGGCCTGCACGGCTTCACCGTTGTCACCCGCGAGCAGTTGGTCCCGCGCCTGGCGGACTTCGTGGACCCTGAGAAGGCCGCGGCCAAGGACACCGATCCCACCGTGTACACAGAAGCCCAGTTCGAGGACCACGCCGCAACAGTCTTGGCCGACACCCAGGCCGCGAGCAACGTGGTGGCGTTCAACTCCGACACCAACGACTTCCCCACCGTCACTGTCTACACTGGCCCGTCCAGCGTGCATGTGCTGACCCCCCAGGTAACTGGCGAGTCCGTCAAGCTTGAACTGAAAGAAACCTCGGCAGCGTCCTTGGCCGGCGTCCTCGGCGGACTCGCCGGCCTGGCCTGACATCCCGCACCCACGCCGCCCACCGCCGTCGAGCTGAAAGCCCCTCATGAGCACTTCGAAGTCCACCACCGCCACCGGTCTGGTTGATGCCGCCACTGGCCGTCCCATACGCCGCCACCCCGATACCGGCGCATACTTCGTCAAGGCGTCGGGAAGCTCGCACTTCTGGGGCCGGGCCCTGGACGCGCTCGTCTTCCTGGTGGGCTACGTGGTCCTGGCCGTGATCGCGGTGATGGTCCGCGAGTCCATGATGAACAGTGGCTCGATGCTGGGATTCAACGACGGCTTCTGGCTGACCCTCTACGTTGTCCTGTGGTTCGTCGGCCTGTTCGTCTATGGCATGATCTGGGGCACTGCCGGCAGCGTGGGTGACGCCGCTGCGGGTATGCGCTCCGTCCGGATTAAGGACGGCACGACGGCGGGTGCGTGGCTGGGCGGTTGGCGCGCCATTTGCTGGTCCTTCTTCCCGTTCTTCGTGGTGATGGTCATTGCTTCAGCCTTGAGTGGTGGAAGCGGCGACACGTGGGACCCGAAATTCGCCGCCGTCGATCGCCGGTCCGGCCTGGCTCAAGGCCAGCCGCCGGTTCCCGATCCCAAGATCGTTGCCTCGCAGCAGGCCGCCGACGCCGAGCAGCAGAACCTCCCCAACCTTTACGGCCAGCGCCCGGATGCACGGCCGTAACTGGCTGGTTCGACGCGTTGAGCGCCGGCTCGGAACCGAGCTGGGGCAACTCCGTTATGTCGCTTCTTCGCGGCGCATCTTCTGGAAGGCCCTGGTCGCCTGCCTGATAGTGGGTTTCGTCTTTGGGACCATCGCGGAGTTCGTCAGCCCTATCCGCTCAACGCGCCAGCCCGGACATTTCAACGATCCCGCGTTGTTCGCCACGGCCAGCATCCTCACCGGACTGGTGTTGTGGTCCATGACGTTTCTGGGCAGCTTCCGGAAACTGCTGGTCTTCGACCGCGGAATCGTTGCCAAGTACTCACAGGCAAGTACGCAGTTGGTGTTTCCTTGGAACGACATCGTTCCCGGAACCATCAAGGCCGTCACGACGGCCGACGGTACCGACCCGGACCGCCGCCTGGTGGCCCGCCGGAAGGTTTCGTTGGGTGCCGGCGGCCGGAATGCCGTGGTATTCCAGGCACGCGACACCTTCTGGGTCTTTGCCTCCAACGAAGATCCAGCTCCCTTGGTCACCGCCATCCAAGGGGCAATGCGCGACGCCGGGATACCTGACGCGGCGCGGGCAGCAGCGGGTGCCTTGCCCGCCGTCGTACTGACCGGGCAAGTGGCTCTTGACTGAACAGCAGGCAAATTATGCCCTTGCAGACCGACTACCAGCCGGTAGCATGTGATCCACTATGTTCACTCTCACCATCAACCAACGCGACAGCCGCCGCGACGGCGACCTTGTGCCGCAGCTGCTCAAGGACCTGCGGCACATTCCTGCGCGGCTCGATTTTGACCGGTCGGTTGAAGATGAAGTGCAGGGAATCGTCGAATCCAGCCATCAGGCCGTAGAGACGGCGCTGATCGCCCTCAGGTCCAGCCAGTGGTACGTGGGAATCGGCGTGGGACCCATCAACGAGCCGCTCCCCAACCTGGTCAAGGACGCATCGGGGCATGGGCTCGTCTACGCCCGCAGGGCCGTGGACCGGCTGCGCAACGGCAAAGAGCGGATCCCCGTTGCCGTGGATGGCCCCTTGGCCGCCCTCGCTTCGGAAGCCGAAGCTGTACTCCGGCTGCTGGGACACATTGTGCAGCACCGCAGCGCGGCGGAGTGGAGGGTCCTGGATCTGTTGACCCCCGGGGTTCGCGGCCAGCAGAAAACCGTGGCGCAGGAGCTGGGCATCACCACCCAAGCGGTCAGCAAGGCGTTGGCACGCGCTCAGTGGGCCGAGGAGCACGCGGCACGGCCCGCCGCGGCCCGCCTGCTGCAGCTGATCCTCGAAGTGCGCTGACAAACCCAAACAGGGGACAGCACCCGTCGCAATGAGGGTTCAATGCGACATGTGCTGCCCCCTGCTTGGGTGGGCGGGCCAGCTTACTGGTTGCTGACGTTGTCCTTGGCCGTCTCGGCACGTTGCTGGACGTCGGCGGCTGCTGCCTGGCCCTCGTCCTTCACGTTGGCCGCTGCCTCGGTGGCGCTGTCCTTCACATTCTGCATGGCATCCTGTGCAGGCTCCTTCATGTGCTCGGCGACTTCCTGCGCAGCGTGGCTCAGTTCGTCGGTAAGCGGCTGGGCTGCTTCCTTGACCGCCTGGGCAGCCTCGCGTTCTTTGTCCGAAGCGGGGAACAGGGAGGACACCAACAAGCCTGCGCCGAAAGCGATGAGGCCAGCTGCGATCGGGCTGCCCTGCGTCTTACGGGTGATGACCTGCGGAGTATCGCCAAGATCCGAGACAGCACCGGAAACACTGCCGGCGACATCAGAGACAGCGTCTCCGGCCCGGTGTGCAACGTTGCCTGCGGCATCGCTGACATCATCGCGGGCGCCGAACACGGCGGTCTTGATCTTGTCTACCCGGCGGTTGACGATGTGTGACGGGGTGACCTTGTCAGCCACGGCATCAACGTTGGTGCTGAGCCGCCGGCGAGTTTCTTCGATATCGGCGCGCAGGGCGTCGGGGTTCTGCGTCATCGTGTCTCCTCAGTGTTCGGTTTCAAAGCGGGAGGTATTTCCTTGACCGTCTCAGCGGTCTGCGGCATGCCCTTGATGGTGTTCAATTCCTTGCGGCCCTTTGCTGCCAGGACTGCAGCCACGATGCCCCAGATGACCGCGACAATAACCGCGGACCATCCCAGGCCTACGAGCTGACCCAAGGCCCACCAGAGGGCTATGGACAGGAACAGCACGGTGATGTGGCCGGCGTAGGCAGCCCCGCCCAGCATTCCAGCGCCCTTGCCGGCCTTGGTGGCGGACTCCTTGAGCTCCGCCTTGGCCAGCTCCACTTCCTGGCGCATCAACGTGGAAACGTCGCGCGTGAGGTCGCTCAGGAGCTCACCAAGGGGAAGGGTCTCTGCCTTCACATGGGCTTCCGTGGGAGGCAACTCGGTAGGACTGCTCATCGGTGACCTCCGTACTGGGGGTCGTCGGGATCAAGCGGTCCTGCAAGGGGGTCACCTTGGGCTTTGACGCCACCGGCCTCGGTTTCCGGGTAAGGGAGCGTGGATCCGTCGTAGCCGCCGGTGGTGCCTGCGTCATAACCGGTGGTGGTAGCTGCACCGTATCCGGCGGTGGTCGCGGTGGGTCCGGGGAGGTCCACGGCCGGAGGGGTGACGGCGCCACCCTGGCCTTGGGTGGGGTAGTAGACAGCACGGGGCGTCTGCGATGTGGCATCGGAAGTGCTGCTTGCGGATGCAGCGTCGGAGGCGTTGCCGGCCATGCCCCTGCCAAGACGGCCGGCGAGAACACCGGCACCGGCAGCCAGCAGCAGGAATGTTCCCGGCTTACGGCGTGCGAAGCCCTTGACTTCATCCAGGAGCGAGCCGGGATCCCGGCCCTCCAACCACTGGGCGACGGACGAGGAACGCTGGGCCGCCTGCTGGACCAGATCCGTGGCCACGCCACCGTTTTCAGTCGAATTTGCCATGGTGGACAGCTCGTCGGAGATGGAACGCAACCCTTCAGCAACACGCTGCTGCTGGGCTTGGGCCTGATCGGACAGCTCCCCCTTGGTCTGGGTGAGGAGCTGGCGGGCATTCACCTTGACCTCGTGGGCTACATGCCCGGCCTCGGTCTTGGCGGTATCTACGACTCCGCCAGCGGCGTCACCTACGGCACCGGCCACTCCTGCGGCTTCTTGCTTGGCGGTCTCGACAGTTCCGGAACCTGCAGAACCGGTGGTTGAACCGGTAGTGGTGGTTCCGACAGTTTCAGTTTCAACGTCCGGCGAGTCCAGGTAGCTTCCGGTAAAGGGTTCGGTCCCTGCGTGGGCACCGCCCCTTGGTGTCGTGAAGCTTCCGTCCTGCGGCGATTGGCTCTCAGTCATTGTCGCTCTCTTTCCACAGTTGGCAGGCTGCGGACAGCAGCCGGGATAGTAAGTATCGTTACTATCAATGGGTGTGTACCCGGATGCGGGGGTTCTAATCGCCAGCCAATCCAAAAAGATGGCATGGCCCACATACAGGGCTCTCCACTCGACAGGCGGCAACTTACCTGCCAACGTTGGCTTGATGAGCCAACTGCCCTCAAGGCGACGGCTGATCCCCGCGCTTCGCAAGACCGTTACACGCCACCGACTCCTCTTCGCCGCCAAGACTGCGGTCGCGGCCGGACTGGCCTGGTATCTGGCACCCTTCATGCCCGGGTCCGCTGCCGCCTATCCCTACTACGCTCCCCTCGGTGCCTTGGTCAGCATGCACCCCACCGTGGCGGATTCCGCCAAGCACGGGCTGCAGAGCCTGGCTGGACTGGTCCTGGGCATCGGCATGGCCTTCGCCATCACTACTGTGGCCGCCCCGACCGCCTTGGCTGTAGCCCTGGTGGTGGGCCTCGGCGTGCTCATTGGCGGCCTACCCAGGTTGGGAACTGCCTCGGAGTGGATTCCCATGGCAGCGCTGTTCGTGTTGGTGTTGGGCGACTCGAACGCGGAAGGCTTCTCCTTTGCCTACGTGCTCCAGATGGCACTGGGCGTGGCCGTGGGCTTCGCAGTGAACTGGTTGATCTTCCCGCCCCTGCACCTGGACGACATCGACCCCGCCATCGCCGGCCACCAAAGCGCGTTGTCCCGGCAGCTCAAGGACATGGCCAAGGCAATGCAGGAGTCCTGGCCACCCAATCACGAGGCCTGGGCCAGCCGCAGCGACGAACTCTCGCTCACCGCGGCAGCCGTGCGGACCGCGGTTCATCAGGCTGAACTGAGCGCCAAAGCGAACCCCAGGTCCCGCCGTCGGGCTACCCGCCTGCCCAACGACCTGGCCGGTCTACGGACCCTTGAGCGGCTGACTTTCCACGTCCAGGACATCACCGACGTCCTGGCAAGTGCCATCTGGGAAAAGGATGCCGGGACAGTCATCCCGGACGCCGTGGTGGGCAATCTGTCCGAGTCGCTGGAGTCCGTGGCAGCTGTGATCGATCACTGGCGGGACGCGGAATCCAGTGAGCTCGCCAGCCGCTTGGCGGAAGCCAAGGATGCCATAGCGGCCCTCAGCGATGCCGTGGCCGAGGCCGCTGCGGGGCAGTCTCCGGTGAACGCTCCGGCGTCGGTGGCCATGAGCCTGCGCCGCATCCTCACGGTGGTGCTGTCCTCGGAGTGACTCAGCGCGGCTCGAGCGGGGGCGAAGCCTTCCAGCCCTTGCCCGCGCCAAGTCCGTCCAGCATCTCGGCCAGCGACTCCAAAGACGAGTGCTTCGGCGACCACCCCAGGAGGCTGTGCGCCCGGGCGGTGTCCATGATGGGTGCGTTGGCAGCCATATCCACCCAGCCGCCGTCGGTCACCTGGAGCCGGAGGTGCCAACTGACCTCGACGACGGCGCGCAGCAGCGGCAGCGGGAACGGCAGCACCCGCCGGGCGCTGAAGATCCACGCCAAGGCGTTGGGGTCGATCACCGGTTCGGCTGCAATGTTGAACGCGCCCTCCGCCTTGCGCTCCAGCACGCGCCAGTAGGCGTCGGCGACATCCGCTGCATGCACCGCCTGGAAGACCAGCTCCCGGGGGACGGCGAGCAGTGGCAACCACGGCTTGCGTGGGACGAGCCGCGGCAAAATCCGGCCCAGGAAGTACCGGCCCACCTCACTCCCCGCCCCGGCACTGAACGTCAGCGCGGGACGAAGCCGGGCCACCACAATGTCCGGATTGTCTTTGGCGAAGCCATCCAAAAGCCTCTCCTGCGCAGCTTTGTCCACACTGTAGTGGGACTTGGGAATTCCAGCTGCGGGCCAGCCCTCCTTGGTGCGCTGGTCCTTGGGCGCCGGCGAATAGGCCCCCACCGAGGACGCGCAAACGATGTGCCCTACCCCTGCCTTCTTGGCTGCGGCCAAGACGTGGGCTGTTCCGGCCACGTTGGTTTGCCGTAGCAGCTGACGGTTGTGGTTGGGCTGGATGAGCCAGGCCAGGTGCACTACGGCGTCGGCTCCGGCCATGGCGACCTCCACATCCACTTGGTCCTCGCTGGAGCCAATATCCAGGGTGTGCCACTCAACGCCTTGGTAGGGGGCTGAGTCCTGGTCAGGTGCGCGGCGCGCAATCCCCACCAGTTCAAGATCGGCACCCTCCTCGGAGCGGGCCGATTGGAGCCGCTTCAGGACTTCGGTGCCGACGTGCCCGGTGGCTCCCGTGATCACAATTCGCATGGCATTCTTCCTTAGGATTCCGGGGTGTCGCCCGTGGCGCGGATGCGTTCCAGCACCGCGGTGGTGGAGTGTTCCGGCACGTAGTCCAGGATGGCCACCGTACCGCCCCAGCGTTCCACGGCCACCGTTTCCGCCAGCATTTCGGGTGTGTAGTCCCCACCCTTTGCGTAGACATCGGGCTTCAGCAGCTCGATCAGAGGAATAGGCGTAGGAGTATCGAAAACCGTCACATGGTCCACGCAGCTAAGGGCGGCAATCACGGCGGCACGGTCGGCCTCGTGGTTGACCGGCCGATCCGGACCCTTGAGCTGCTTCACCGAAGAGTCGCTGTTCAAGGCGACCACCAGGACGTCGCCCAGCTGCTTGGCTTGGTTGAGATAGCGGGTATGGCCGCGGTGCAGGACGTCGAAGCAGCCGTTGGTCAGCACAATCCGCTTTCCATCACGGCGATGCACCTCCACCTGTTGGGCCAGTTCCGTGGCCGTCAGTGCCGTATCCGCGAACCCGCTAAGGTGCCGGGTCAGCTCATCAGTGGTGCACACCGAAGTACCCGGCCTGTGCACGACGACATCGGCGGCCGCCTGCCCGAGGTCCACGCTGGTGGTCAGCGGAAGGCCGGCAGCCCGGGCCAGGGTCAGGGCGGCCACGAACGTGTCGCCGGCACCCGAAGCCTGCTTTTCAGCCTGCGGCCGTGCCCAGGTGCGGTGCGTGGAAAGCCGCCGGTTGGCGCCGTTCGAGCGGACCGTCAGCGTTCCCTCCCGGTCCAGGGTCACGACGACGGCAGCCGCCCCTGAGGCGCGAAGGAGCTGCTCTGCGTGGGCTTCCACAAAGGGGCACCGGGCCGCACCGCCCGGAAGTTCGACGCCCAGCAGCCGGGATGCTTCCTGGGCGTTGGGCGTGGTGAGGTCGGGTTTGAGTTCAGCCCAACTGCCAGGATGGTGCGCATCCACCACCACCAAGGCGTCCCGGCGCAGCGAGGCCGGACCGTCATCGTTCGACGGAGCCAAGAGTCCCAGGAGAGCGGACCGAACAGGCCCGCCCAATGCACCGGCCCCGTAGTCGCAGAGCACCACGGCAGAGGCGTCGGCGATGGCGTGCGGAATGGCGGCGGCCACCCCTTCAAGTCCATGGGCGGGAAGTTCAGTGGCTGCATCATCAAGGCGGAGCATCACCTGCCCGCCGCTGCTCACACGGAATTTGGTGGTGGTGGTCATCCCCGGATGGGACACCACGTACTGGACGTCCACCCCTGCGGATCGGAGCCTTCCAAGAAGCTCCTGCCCGCCGGAATCTTCACCAACGAGGGAAACGAAGCGGACCTGCGCTCCCATGGCCGCAAGATTCATGGCCGTATTGGCGGCCCCGCCCGGAGCGAAGTCCCGGCGTTGGACTTGGACCACGGGGGCCGGCGCTTCGCGGCAAAACCGCTCAATGGTCCCCTCCCACCAGCCGTCCAGGATGGAATCGCCGATGACCGTCACAACAGGGCGTTCTTCGGCCAAGCGACTTGGCAACCAGTCAGCCAAACCTTCTTGATTGGATAGGCGTGCCACGGGGTACCTTCCGGTAGAACGGCATGTTCCTGTTCCCGACAGGTACCCCGCGGCACGCGCTTCACACGCCGGACCCGCGAGTTTCGCCACCCTGAAGAAGGAAATCGCTCATGGATGTTCCTGGGAATCCCGGCATCGGGCCCCTTCTGAAAAAATTCAGCCACGTCAACAGGATCGCGGTGCTCAGGGGAGGCGGATTGGGCGACCTGATCTACACGTACCCGGCCCTCAACGCGCTGAAGCTGGCCTACCCAGAGGCCACCATCACCCTCCTGGGTACGCCGATCCATGCGGCTGTGGTGGCTGCGGCGGGCGGGCCCGTTGACGACGTCGAACTGCTGCCTGCAGCCCGCGGCGTTCATGACGGTCCCCGCAACGGCCAGCGCTTTGAGGCCGGAGCGGAGGACACGGCAGCACAGGAGGCCTTCTTCCAGGAGATGCGCGCACGGAAGTTCGACCTTGCGTTGCAGATGCACGGCGGCGGGCGCTACTCCAACCCCTTCCTGCTGAAACTCGGCGCACGGCACACCGCAGGGACCCGCACCAGGGATGCAGAACCCCTGGAGCGGAACCTGGACTACGTCTACTACCAGCAAGAACCGGACAGGTGGCTGGAACTCGCGGGCTTGGCCGGTGCACCCAGCATCACCGCTCCTCCCCTTCGCCCAAAACCTGGGCACCAGCAGAACGTAGCCGGACTGCGGGACGTGCGGAGAGCCTCGTTGGTGGTGGTCCACCCGGGGGCCACCGATCCGCGGAGGCGGTGGCCGGCGTCGAACTTTGCTGACGCTGCGGCGGGCGTCGCGCGCAAAGGGGCGCAGGTGCTGATCGTGGGCGACCATTCCGAGAAAGCCTTGGCCCGGGAAGTGGCGGAACTGGCGGTCCGCAGGCTGCCGCAAGCGGACAGGCAGTCAGTGCGCTCCGTCGCGGGCGAACTGGATCTGGGCGATTTGGCGGCGCTGTTGGACGCAGCCACAGTGCTGCTGGCCAGCGACAGCGGCCCGCGGCATCTGGCCCAAGCACTCGGCACTCCCACCGTCGGCGTCTTCTGGATAGGCAACGCCATTAGCGCCGGCCCACGCGGGCGTGCCTTGCACCGCGTCCACATGTCCTGGGTGACACGATGCCCACGCTGCGGATCGGACGTCACCCAGGTGGGCTGGACAGCTCCGCACTGCGGCCACGACGACACCCTCATCAGGGGCATCGCCGTGGCCGACGTTGTTCAGGACGTGCTGGACCTTACGGCCACGAGCCTTCTTCTGCGGGGCAAATAAGGAGTTCGCGGACCTCGCTGCCGAACGGCTGCGAGAGTGCAAACACCACGGCCTGAGCCACATTGGCGGGATCGTTGAGCTTGGAATCGTCCTGCGGCTTGTACTGTTCGTCGCGGTCATCGAAGAAGTGGGTTTTCATGCCACCCGGGATGATGGTGGTGACGCCGATGACTCCCCCGGTTTCGGCTGCGAGCGCGCGGCTGAAGCCGATCACGCCGAACTTTGACGCACAGTATGCGGTGGCGTCCGGCAGTGCCCGCAAGCCCAGTGTGGAGGCGATGGTGACGGCACGCCCTCGGGATCCCTTGAGGTACGGCAAGGCCGCCCGGATCACGGAGACCGTGCCGAGGAGGTTCACGCCGATCACCTTTTCCCACTCATCAGCCGGAACGTCGCCCAGCTTGCCGCATCGATCTATGCCGGCGGCAGTCACCACTCCGTCCAGGCCTCCCATGCCCTCGGCTGCCTCCTTCACCGCAGCTTCCACGGCTTCACGGTTGGAGACATCCAGTTCCAGGGCCTTGGCTCCGGAGACATTGCTGATGTCGCGGTCGAAGACGAACGGCGTGCCGCCGGCGTCGCGGATGGCCTCCACTATGGCTGCTCCGAGGCCGGAGCCGCCTCCAGTGACGATGACGCGGCCGGGTGTTTGCGTGTTCATGCGGTTCCTTTCGGTTGATTTCCAGTGAGTCAGCCGACCTTGGCCAGTGCTGCAGCCAGGCCGCTGGTGGATCGGGCCGGTTGGAAGGGCACGGTGACGCAACGCCCTCCCCACGCGGCCATGACTTGGGCTTCCGGTAGTTCGTCGGGGACGTAGTCGCCGCCCTTGACCCAGATATCGGGCCGGATGTCCTGGAGGCAGGCTGCCGGGGTGTCTTCGCCGAAGATCACCACGGCGTCGACGCATTCGAGCCCCAGAAGCAACTCAGCCCTGTCTTCCACGCTGACGATGGGCCGATGCTTGCCCTTCAGGCGACTCACTGACTCATCGGAGTTCAGGCAAACAATGAGGCAGTCCCCCATGCTGCGGGCTGCGGCAAGGGTCCGGGCGTGGCCAGCGTGGAGGAGGTCGAAACAGCCTCCGGTTGCCACCACGGTCCCGCCCGAGCCACGGATGGCCTTGGCGAGCTGGGGGCCGTCGGGATGGTGGTGGCCGGCGTGGGCATGTGGCAGTTCGTCACGTTCGACGGCGGGACTCTGTTCGGGTGCCTCCGCCAAGGCTGCCGCCCCTCCCCGGGCGAGGAACCCGGACGCGTCCTCCACCGCCCTCGCTGCGGCTTGAGGGAGTTCCAGACCAAGGCCCAAGTACACGGCCAAGCTCCCTGCCAACCGGTCTCCCGCTCCGCACGGATCCACCACGGTGGTGGGCGGGGCGGGGATGCTCGTCACCGCGGACTCTTCCAGCAGCACCGCTCCGTCCTCGCCTTTGGTGACCAGGACGGCGTTGCACTGCCAGGTACCCATCAAGTGCCGGCCGGCTTGTTCCGCCTCCGCGCGGGCCAGCTCCAGTCCACCGGCATTCGCGGCCGCCAGCGCTTCGGAGAGGTTCGGCGTCACTGCGGCGACTCCCGGCACGGGTTTCGACCCGGCAGGATGCGGATCCCACACCACCGGCACGCGGAAAGCTGCGTCAGCGAGCGCAGAGCGGATGGCTTGGTTCGCCGTGATGCCGCGGCCATAGTCGGCCACCACGATCACCTCCGCCGAAGCGATCGCTGCCAGCATCTTCCCGGTGATGGTCGGGACTGGGGCCGGCGCACACCCCTGGTCGAAGCGGACCACGGGATGCGTCCCGATCCGGACCCGCGTCTTGGTGGGCGTCGGGGCGAGCGGGGCTCCGGCGAGCACCTCCACACCGGCAAGAGCACGCCTGAGGTGGCTGGCGCCGTCGTCGTCCGATACCGCGGTGACCAGCGAAACGCTGTGGCCGTCCCGTGCCAGGACGGTGGCCACCAGGCCTGCGCCGCCTGCTCGACGCCGGATGTCCGCGACGTCCACTACCGGCACCGGCGCGTCGGGGCTGAGCCGGGTGGCGGCACCGTTGATGTCGACGTCCAGGAGGAGATCCCCCACCACTGTGATCCTCATGGTTGACCGCCCAGCTGCACGCCGGAGCGTCGTACGATCTCCGCGTCGAAGGCCCGGCACACGGCGTGGACGGCGATGAGGTGGCCTTCCTGAGCGTTGGCTGCGATGGCATCCACGGTGATGGCTTCATGTGCGGCATCCGCGAGTGGGTTGGGGCCGGGACCGGTGAGGGCCCACGTGGTGATGCCTCGTTCGCGGGCGGCGCGGACGGCCTTGAGCAGGTTTGGACTGCGTCCACTGGTGGAGAGGAGGATGAGGACATCGCCGGCACGGCCGTGGGCCCGGACTTGGCGGGCGAACACTTCTTCGTAGCCGTAATCGTTGGAGAGAGCTGTCACGGCAGACGACTCGGCGTGGAGGGAGATCGCGGAAAAGGGTGCCCGTTCGTCGTCGAACCGGCCCACGAGTTCGGCTGTGAGGTGTTGTGCCTCCGCCGCGGATCCGCCGTTGCCTGCTGCCAGTAGTCTCTGCCCGGCCAGAAGGCGTTGGGCAAGTTCGGTTCCCCATTCGGAAAGCCGTCCGGACTGCGAGCGAAGTGACTCCAGAGCGGGCATGACGTTGTCCAGATGGGTGGTGACAGCGGTGTGGTGGTTGGGACTGCCGACGTCGGGAGCCCACCGGGGCGGCAGGGTATCCGGGACAGTGGATTCAGTAGTCACAGGACCTTTGATGATCACAGCGCTGTTCCTTCCAATGGTTCCAGGCCCTCGTCGGCCTGCCGGGACAGCCCGGCGGCAAGGACAGAACGGTAGGCCTTCTCCGTGTCTGCGGCGATCCGGTCCCAGGTGTAGCGCGAGCGTGCACGGCGTGCGCCGGCGCGGCCCATCTCCGCCCGGAGCTCGGGATCGGCAAGGAGCCTGCCCACAGCGTCCGCGAGGGCTTCCGGGTTGCGGGGCGGGACCTGCAACCCGGTCTTCTGGTCCACCACCGTCTCGCGGAGTCCGCCCACTGCGGCTGCCACCACGGGCACGCCGCACGCCATGGCTTCCAGGGGCACGATGCCGAACGGCTCGTACCACGGCGCGCAGACCACGGCATCGGCGCTGCGGAAGATACCCGGCATGGCGTCTCGTGGGACCTGCCCCCGCAATGTCACCTTGTCCGCCACCCCTAGTTCTTTGGCCAAAGCGTGGAGCCGCTGGGCCTCCGGGTCTTCCTCGAGGGTCAGGGCATCGCCGGAGCCACCGACAATCAGCAGTTCGACGTCGTTGAAGCCAGCCTCCGCGAGGAGCGGCAGGGCCCGGATGATGAGGTCAACGCCTTTCCGTTGTACGAGGCGACCCACGCTCAGGAGGCGGTGCGTGCGGGACTTGGGTTCGGCGTCGGACGTTCCCGGGAAGAGCGTGAGGTCCACACCGCAGGGGGCGATGGAAATCTTGGACCGGCTGATGCCCAGTGCCTTGAGCTCGAAGACTTCGTCCGGGCAGGTGGCGATGACCCAGTCCGCCGTCCGGCCCACCCACGGTTCCAGCCACGCACGGGCCGGTGGGCTGGTGTCAGCAGCGCCTTGGTGGCGGCGTTTCACGGAACCCAAGGCATGGAAGGTCTGGACAACGGGCACGGGATCGTCGGCTCCCGCGCGCCTGGACGCTTGGATTGCGGCAAGTCCGGACATCCAGAAATGTGCGTGCACCACGTCGGGAAGCTGATCGCCCCAGTCCGCGCAGATCCCGTCCGCCAGTTCGCCCATGAACGGCAGCAGCCCGTCTTTGGGGATATGTTGGGCGGGTCCGGCGTCAACATGAACCACGGTGAGCCCCGGCCTGACCTGCACCTTTGCAGGGAGTTGGGGGTCGTCGCGGCGTGTGTACACGGTGACCTGGTGGCCGCGCTCGGCCAGGCTTGAGGACAGGGCCGCCACGTGGACGTTCTGCCCTCCGGCATCGACGCCTCCCAAGGCGGCCAGCGGACTGGCGTGTTCAGAGACCATGGAGATTTTCATGGGTGCGTCCTCTCTGTGTCATGGCTGTTCTGTGTCATGGCTGTTCTGTGTCATGGCTGTGGTGCACTTGGCAGCGGTGGGCAGCTCGGCCAGGAGCTCATCCCAGGCGCGGTGGAAGGTGCCCAGCCCGTACCGCTGCAGGGCGGCTTGGCGGGCCACCATGCCGATCGCGTAGGCGTCGTCGGGATCGTCCAGGAGCCGCCGGGCGAACCTGTGGAGGTCGTCGACGTCGTTGGAGACCAAGCCGGCACCGTGCGGTATGGCGCGGCTCGCCTCTGTGGTGGCGAGGGCAAGAACGGGCATACCGAGGTGCATGGCTTCCAGCAGGGCAAGGCCGAGCGATGTCCAGCGGAGCGGATGCAGGTAGAGCCGGCAGCTGGCCAGCTCTTGGTGGAGTTTCGCCGCAGGCATGTCACCGGCGATGCGGAGCCTGTCCTCGTTTAGGCCGTGGGATTGCAGGTTCAGGGCCGCGGGCAGTTCCTCGGTCCCCATGCCGAACACCCGCAAAGGTCCTACCCGGGCGAAGCCGGGGAGCAAGTCCGTACCGGTGACCCGTCCGCGCCGGACGGGCTCGTTGACCACCACCCCCATCTCCTCGCGAGCCCCCGTGTACAGGTGTCCGGGGTCGGGGATTCCATGCTCCACCACCACGGTGGAGGCCGTGCCCGTGTCCCAGAACAGCTGGTTGAAGTGCGTCACGTGCACTACGGGGATGGTGTTCTGGTCCGCCAGCGGGTGGAGCGTAAACGGGACGTCGCCCTTGGGAGTGTTGTGTTCGAGGTAGACGGCGGGCATGTCCACCCCGGGACGCCGTCCGAGTGTTTGGGTCACGGCGGCGATTTCCTCGGGTCGCTGCAGGATCACCGCGTCCACGCTGTCGGGGTCGAGGGTGGACAGGTCCACTTCCTGCGCGGCGACCGGCCACTCGCGGCCGCCTCGCCCCAAACCCCACGGGCCGCCGTCGGGCAGTTTTGGAAGGAGGTATTGATGCCTGCCCCGGACGAAGGCCTCCATCCAGCCGCCGTGGACGTGCCACACCAGGAGCCTCATGGTTTCCACACCTTTCGCCGCGTGGACAGGGAAGACACGCCTCCCAGCAGCCTTTCGACCGCTTCCAGGACCTGCTCCGGGGTGACCGAACTCAAACACGGATGCCCGGGAACAGGGCAGATGCGGGCGCGGGAGTTCTTGCAGGCCGCTTCCTGGTCCCCCAGCAGCTCCAGGGGGACGCCATACGGTGCCCAGCGAATGGCCGGAACCACGGGCGCGAACAGGCACACCACCGGCGTGCCCACCGCGGCGGCCAAGTGGGCGGGTCCGGTATTGCCTGTCACCACGACGGCGGCGCCGGCGAGTACGGCTGCGAGCGTCCTGAGGTTGGTTCCGCCGCCGAGGTTCCTTGCCGACGGGCCGGCCACCGTTGCCGTGAGCGAGGTTTCCCCGGGCCCGCCTGTCACCACCACGCGGTGCCCGTACGCTTCGAGCAGTTCCACCGTGGCCGCGTTGTGCAGTGCGGGCCAGGCCCGGGCTGGTGCCGCCGAGCCCGGGTGCACCACGATGTAGGGGCCGTCCTCGGCCAGCTCCTCCGCCACGCCTTCCGGATCCTGTGCGGGCGTGATGCGCAGCTTTCCATCGTCGCCGTTGGGCAGGACAAAGCCGGCTGCGTCCGCGATGGCGAGGGCACGCACTACCTCCGGCTGGTCCTCCTGGAAGTCTTCACCTGGCCTGAGCCGGACATCCAGGAGCGAGCCGGCGTAGTCCGTGGACGCGCCCGTGATTTTCCTGACGCCGGCCAGGCGGAGGAGCAGCGCGAGCGGAAGCGGGGACTGGTGGAAGGACGTGAGGATCACGGCTTCTTCGATGCGGGAATTGCGGACGAACTCGATCAGGCCGTTGGTGATCTCGTGCGTGGCGGCGGGTGCCGGGTTCATAATCCACGGGCAGGCCCACGTGTGCACTTGGGTAACCCCGGGGAGCATCTCGGCGGCGCTTGCGCCTTCGGGACCGCAGAGCAGCACAACATCGTTGGGACGGCTGCCATCGGTCCGGCTTCCGTTGGCCACGGCTCGCAAGGCTGGTCCTGACAGGAGGACATCGCCCATGCTGTCCAGGCGGGCCACCAGGACGCGGCTCATACGGGGGCGTCCTCTGTTGCGCGCGTCTCCGAGGCCATGGAGAGAAGAATGTCCACCGCGTGGCCGAGATCGTCAGCCACGATCCCGGCAGCTTCGATCTCTTCGGGCCGGGTCACATGCGTTGGCACCAGCACCGCCAGCGCGCCAGCAGCCCCAGCCGCTTCCATGTCAGAGCCGATGTCGCCAATGTAGGCTGCCTCGCTCGGTTCGATGCCCAAGGCGCTGCAGGCGTCAAGAATCATCCCGGGGGCGGGCTTGCGGCAGTCGCAGCCGTCTTCCGGTCCATGCGGGCAGATTTTCCACACCTCGAACATTCCCAGCAGCTGCTCCACGCGGTGGTTGACCGCCATCACCTGGTCCAAAGACAGCAGGCCGCGCGCTATGCCGGACTGGTTGCTGACGACTCCCGTGGCCAGGCCTGCCCGGCGAACTTTCTGCAACGCTTCAAGGGCCCCCTCCATGGGTTGTACCAGCTGCGGCTCGCCGTTGTAGGGCACGTCAACCACCAGCGTTCCGTCGCGGTCAAACAGGACCGCCTTCAACGTTCCGGTTGCTCCCATACCCGCAACGTTCCCCGGTTCTCCGGGGGCTAAACAGTGCGGCCTTGAGAAGTTTCCTACCGCTAGACTCCTAGCGGGAGGCCACCATGGACACTGCCTTGGGTACTGCGGACAGCAATGATCAACCCCTGCTGCTTGCGCTGCGGGCGCTGAAGCTCGGCGACCTGCTGGTTGCCGTTCCGGCGCTCCGCGGACTGCGCCGGGCTTTTCCCGAGCATCGGATTCTGTACGCCGCACCGGCCTGGATTGCTGAGGCTTTGGAACTGGTGGGCGGTCTCCACCACCTTCCGACGCCGGGACTTGACGAGCCCCTGACCGTTCCCCGCGGAGCCGTGGACGTTGCCGTGAACCTGCATGGAAACGGCCCTGAAAGTCGCTTGCGGATCAATGAACTGCAGGCCAGGCGGGTGCTTGCTCATGAAGCTCCGGGCGTCGATGGGCCACCATGGGCCACCGGATTCCCCGAGCGCGAGCGCTGGACCCGCCTGCTCAGCTGGCACGGCATCGACGCCGATCCGCTGGACTACCTCTTGAACCGACCTGCCGTTCCTTCTCCACGTCCCGGTGCCACGGTGATCCATGTGGGCGCCGCATACGGCAGCAGGCTCTGGCCCGTGGAGCGGTTCGCTGATGTAGCTGTTGAACTCGCGGCTGCTGGGCACGAGGTGGTCCTCACAGGAGGCGCTTCGGAGCGCGGGCGCGCCGAGGAGACTGCCGCGCTGGCCAGGCTCAAAGGAGCAAACCTCGACGACGGGTTGCTGGCCGGACGGCAAGGGCTCGCTGAATTTGCGGCCACCATAGCCGAGGCCCGGTTGGTGGTGTCCGCGGACACTGGGGCGGCACACCTGGCATCCGCCTACGTACGTCCCTCGGTGGTGCTGTTCGGACCTGCGCCCGCTGAAGAGTGGGGCCCGCCGCCGGGACCGCACGTGGTGCTGACCGCCGTCGAGCTCCGCAGAGGTGACGTGTTCTCAACCGATCCCGACCCCGCACTGCTGGCGGTCAGCGTCCGCGATGTTCTGGATGCGGTGGAGCGGCTGGGCGGTTGACCGTTACGGGGCTGTTCCGTCCTGCAGTTGGGCTTCTTCGTCCAACAATTGCGTCTGGAGTGAGACGAGGATCTTGGACAGCTTCCGGGAGACCTGCATCTGTGACATCCCGAGGGCTTCGGCGATGGTGGACTGTGTCTCTTCGCGGTAGTAGCGCCGGTAGAGCAGGTGGCGGTCCTCCACACTCAACCCGCGGATGGCGTTGCGCAACGCCAACACGTCCTCGAGCCGGTCGGTAGGGCACCCGAAGGCGGACAGGGAGCCTTGAAGCCCTTCACGCCCCTCGGATGCCGGAGCGTCCAGGGAATCCGGGCGCTTACTGGTGCCAGCCATCAGTGCCTCGCGGACTTGGCAGGGCTCAAGCTGGAGGTCCTCGGCGACTTCTTCCGGGGACGGAGTCCGTTGGAGTGCCTGGGTCAGCTCTTCCGTCCGTGCCAGCACTTGGCGGCGTACGTCCTGGATGGTTCGCGGCGGGCGGACAACCCAGCAGTGGTCGCGGAGATACCGTTTGACCTCCCCGGCAATGGTGGGGGCGGCGTAGGCGGGAAAGCTGACCCCTTTGGCTTCGTCATAGCCTCGTGATGCCTTGATGAGACCCATGTAGGCCACCTGCCTGACGTCGTCGAGGTCGTGGGTGTGCGCCGAGTACCTGGAGGCGATGGACTTGGCCAGATTCAGGTGGTCCAGGATCAGGCTGTCCTGGAAGCTCTGCCGGATGCTCCCTTCGGGTGCGTCGGCGGGGGGACGTGGGGGGACGTCAAAGGGCGGGATTTGTCGCATGGGGCTTCAATCCTCAAACCTGCTGGTTAGGTGAGCCCACGGCAAGACTCCTTAAAAAGAGAAGCACACTTACTATTAGCTTTCAACGGGGTTAGGCTCAAAAGGTAGGCCGCGTCCACCGAATCGGAGATGTACATGGAAGAACCACAGCTCGCAGAGCCGAGTACGGTCCTGTCCGACATTCAGGACCTGCTGCTCAATACGCCTGACGTCGAGGCTTTCCTCGAGGAGTTGGCCCAGCACTCGGCCAGCATGTTCAGCAGCGATGGGGCGGAGGTCTATTGCGGAATTACGCTGATGCGTCAGCGCACAGCCGGCACTGTGGCCAGCAGCAGTGAACGGGCGCGGCTGTTGGATGAGGTCCAATACGCGTTTGCCGACGGGCCCTGCCTCCACGCCTGCCGCGAAGGTACACAGGTCCTTATTCCCGACTTTGAGAAGGACAACACCTGGCCCGAGTACAACGAGGCCATCACTGGCCATGGGCTCCGCTCCGTGTTGGCGGTTCCCTTCCCCCTGCCGGACGACACTTCCATGGCGGGGCTCAATCTGTATTCAGATCGGCCCAACGCTTTTGGCCCAGCAGCCGTGCAGCGCGCCAACGACTACGTGGAGCAGGCGTCCAAGGGCCTTCAGCTGGCCGTGCTGATCGCGCAGCACAGCCAGACAGCCGCGAATCTGCGCGCGGCGATGGAGTCCCGGACGGTGATCGACGTAGCCACGGGCATCATCATCGCCCAGAACCGGTGTACCCAGGAGGAGGCAATGGAACTCATCAAAAAGGCCTCCAGCAACCGGAACGTCAAACTGCGCGTGGTTGCCCAGGCCATCGTCGAATCGGCTGGCGGCGGCCCCATTCAGACCGTGTTCAAGTAGGCCTTAGCCCTGCATCACGCCAATGATGGCGCCCATGGCCGTGAAGGTGACCACGTTGTAGCTGGCGTTGATCGCGAACAGCGTCAGGCTTCGGCGTTCGAACAGGTAGTTCACGCCCAGCGCCGTGGCCACCCACCCCAAGCCCGCAGCAAGGCCCGCGAAAGTGCCGAACGCGAAGCCGCCCCCGCCAATGAACGCCGCCAGGAAGACAGCCATCACCACGGCAAGGATGAACGATCCCACAAACACCCGCGCCGTCCCGGACTTCAGCTGCTCATCGCTGACGCCCGCGGCTTTCTGCCAGGGCTTCGCGAAAAGCAGTGAGTACCAGAGCCCACCCACGACGAACGTTGCCAGGGCAGCCAACAGCACGGCGAGCCAATTGATCTGAATGTCCATGGGTGTCCTTTCAAAAGTACCTGAAAGGACGGTACGCCCGGGCGGAGCAGCCGGTCTTGTATAAAACCCGCAAGTTACCGGGTTACTTCTTCCAACGGAACGAACGTGGCATATTCGGCGCCGTAGCTCTGAACCACCTGGAGGTACTGCGTAGGCGTGAACCCGCTGAAACGCCTGAAGGCCCGGATCAGATGGGGTTGGTCGTAGTAGTCGGCCAAGTGCAGGAGTTCCCGGCCGGGAACTGACCCTTTGGGCAGTGCTGCTGCATGGGTGACGATCCTGTTGAAGCGGCACACATCCGAGTAGGCCTTGGCAGTAGTGCCGCATTCCCGCATCATGATGCGTTCAAGCGTAGAGGTACTGATTCCCAATTCCGCGGCCAGCACGCTGATTTCGAGGTCTTCCCGGGCTAGTGTTTCCACTGCTGTGACGGCCCTGGGGTCTGCGCTGTAACCGGGCCTGATCTGGTGCTGCAGGAATGTTGCCAGGGCTTCGAATGCCTGGCCCGGTTCAGCGTCCCCTAGCTGCGAGCGCAGTTCGGTGAAGCCCGGAAAGACGCTTTCCGCGTCCACCACCCGGTTCTGGAATTTCGACGGCGGCTGGTTGGTGAACGCTGCAAGGCCATAGGGAGTCAGGCGGGCGCCGACGTTGAAGAGCCGGTCCGGGTTCTCGCTGATCAGGTAGCTGCGCTGCAGCCCCGCGTAGAAGCCTGCGGAAACTTCCGTCGCTCCCGTTTCCCCGCCGTTCCCGTCCGGGCTGATGAGCCGGTAGGGGTCCGAAAGGTTCAGGATCAGGTGCGCCTCAGGCCCGGGGAGAATCTTCTCGTACCGGGCCTGGGGCTTGGCGCGAACGAACCACAGCCGGGTAACGAACGGCTGCAGGTTCGGCGGAGCGGGGCACTCTTCGTAGAACACAGCCCCAGTCTAGGCAGCACGCCCACGGAACCCGTCCCCGGCTGCGGCGAGTGGCTGTTACAGCAGGCCGCGCAAAACCAGGGCGGCGCCGTCGTCGAGCACTGACGCGGTGACCTCATCCGCGACGGCGAGCACCTCGTCGGGAGCCTGGCCCATGGCAATGCCGCGGCCAGCCCACGTGAGCATTTCGATGTCGTTCCGGCCATCGCCCACGGCAATCGTGTTGGCTTGGTCCGTACCGAGCTTCTTGCGCAGTGTTTCCAGGGCACTGGCCTTGGTGACGCCTTCGGCCGCGATGTCCAACCACGCCGTCCACCCCACCGAGTAGGTCACGCCGGACAAGCCGATGTGTCGGATAGCTTCGTTGAACTCGTCCGAGGTGTTGTCGCTGCTGAACACCACAACGCGGACCGCCGTGGCGTCCAGCATGGTCTGGAAATCCACGCCGATGGACTCCACGCCGAAGCTGGCGTCCTGGAAGCGCTCGGTGGAGAGGAAGTTTCCATCCTCGTCCTCCAGCGCGTACTTGGCATTGGGCAGCCGTTCCCGCAGGGCCTTGAGTGCCGGAGCAGGATCGAAGGTTGCCTTATGGATGATCTCGTAACCGGTCTCCAAGGTGGGATCCAGTCGGAGTGTCACGCCGCCGTTGCAGCACACTGCATAGCCGCGTTCCAGACCGATCTGCTGGATGATCGGAAGCGTCGCGTTGAGTGAGCGGCCGGTGGCGATCATGACGTCGTGGCCGCTGGCCACTACTGCTTGGGCAGCGGAGCGGACCCCCGGAGACATGTGGCCGTCGTGATCGACCAGCGTGCCGTCAACGTCCAAGGCAACCATGAGCTTGTTGGTGTTATTTGGCTGGTCATCGATGCCAGCAACTGGAGTGTCAGTCAAAATAGTCATGGTTCCAGTAGAGCAGACTCCTCCGACACTCAACTAGGACCGGCGCCACAGCGGGGGATTAACGGACCGTGAACAGTCGGCATTTGATGGTTGCTCCGCACTCCGGAGGACGACGAGTTGCTGGGTTGCGCGAGTCATTGCCACGTACCGGTCCACGGCACCTTCGATGCCCACTCCGAATCCCTCCGGGTCGATGAGGATCACGAGGTCGAACTCCAGCCCCTTGGACAGCTCCGGGGTGAGCCACCTGACGCGGTCACGATCCGGATTCGCGGGCCTTCCCCCGGGCTTCTTGATGACGCATGCGGTCCCTTCACTGTTCCCGGCAAGCCAGGTGTCCAGGATCGCGTCCAGGTGGTGGGTTGCTCCGTGACCTACGGGGATGCCGCTGCTGCGGACTGATGTGGGCACATTGGCATCCGGGAGGGCGGCCCGAATCACGGGCTCCGCTTCCGCCATGACCTCTTCCGGCGTGCGGTAGTTGATGCTGAGCCCCGCCAGCGTCACGTTGCCCATGCCTACCCTCTTGAGACGCTGGTCCCAGGACTCCGTGAACCCGTGCCGGGCTTGGGCGCGGTCCCCCACCACGGTGAAACTCCTGGAAGGACAGCGAAGCAGCAGCATCCGCCACTCCGCATCCGTCAGCTCTTGGGCCTCGTCCACCACAATGTGCGCGAACGGCCCGGCGAGAACATCCGGATCGACTGGTTCCAAGGCCTCGTCATCCACGAGCTTGTCCCGCATGTCATCGCCGCGCAGCATGTACATCTCCATGTTTTCGGAGTCGTCAGCTGCTATCAGGTCATCCACCACGCGGTCCATGAGTTCGCGTTCGGTTGCTTGCAAGGCCTCCTGCTTTCTCCGTCGCTGGGAGGCCTGGGGATCGCCCAGCCGTTGACGGGCCGCGTCCAAGAGCGGCAAGTCTGCGGTGGTCCAGACGGCGGGGTCCTGGCGTTGCAGCTTGGCAATGTCTTCCGGCTGCAGCCATGGCGCACACAGGCGTAGATAGGCGGGCACCCGCCACAGGTCAGCCACCAACAGGGCGTAATCGAGGATCGGCCACGCCCTGTTGAATGCCTCCTGCAGCCCGGCGTTGTGGGACAACGACCTCCGGAGCACATTCCCGGGGAGGTCGTGCTCGTCCAGCTTGTCGGCAAGGATGGCCAGCAGGGCCTCCCAGACGTCGTCACGTGCCTCGTTATGCGGTGTTCCCGGCTCTGCTGCGTCAAACGCCTCGGCCCAGTCTTCGCTGCTGAGCCGGACGTCGGCGTAGGGCGTTTCGACTTCCGTTTCCTCGGATGGCGGCTTCTCGTAGAACCTCACGGCGGACTCAATCGCCTTCACCATCTCAACGGACGACTTGAGCCGGGCCACCTCCGGATCGCTGTCGACGGCGGCCACGGCACCTTCCGGGACCAGGTCCTTCAGCGTGCAGGTCTGAACTCCTTCCTCCCCCAGGCTTGGAAGGACGTCGGCCACGTAGGTGAGGTAGTGCTGGTGCGGACCCACGAACAGGACGTCGCTCCGTCGGGGATTGCTGCGATGGCTCAGCCGGGGATCCGAGTAGAGCATATAAGCCGTCCGGTGTAAGGCGACCACGGTCTTACCGGTACCCGGACCGCCGTCCACCACCAACGCCCCACGCGAGCCCGCGCGAATGATCTGGTCCTGGTCGGCTTGAATGGTGCCCAACACGTCCCGCATCCGCGGTGAGCGGCTGCTGCCCAGACTGGCGATAAACGCGGACTGGTCATCCAGGGCTGCGTTGGCTTCCAGTCCGTCAGCGGTGAAGACTTCGTCCCAGTAGTCACTGATCCGGCCGCGTGTCCAGCGGTAACGTCGGCGACTCACCAAACCCATGGGGTTGGCGTGGGTTGCCCCGAAGAACGGTTCGGCCGCTGGGGACCGCCAGTCGATCAGGAGCCGGCGCCCCTCGTTGTCGGTGAGGCCCAACCTCCCGACGTACACCGGCTCGGGGTTGTCGGCGCTGACCATACGACCCAGGCAAAGATCCAATCCAAAGCGGCGGAGCGCACGGAGCCGCGCAGTGAGCCGGTGGATCTCCTGATCCCGGTCCAACGCCGCTTGGCCTCGGCCACCAGGCAGCTTACGAGTGATATCCAGTCGGCTGGATATCTCGGCAATGGATTCGGAGAGGCTCGCGGCAATTGCCTCGAATTGCTGTTCATCACGGCTGATCAACTCAGGATCCGCCTTGCGTGCGAGGTGTTCCGGAAGGGCGAAAGCGCTGGTTTTCAGTGGGCTGGTTTCGGGCATGGCACGACTCCCTTTTCCGTGGGTGATGGGGTTCGTGGATCAATTGTTCGGCACCAGGGGGCCCTTGCCGCAAGCCCCCCTGTGCGTTATAAATTGAATATGGAAGGGATAGTTCCCTTCCTTTTTTGTGCCCATTCGCCCGATGAATGCAGCCCGGAACTGTAGGGTAGGCGGATGCTTCCACAAATGACCGGAGCCCAGCTCTCAGACCTCTATGATGCCGAGAACCAATGGGCGGCGGATGACGACTTCTTCCTGGGTTTCGTGAATGAGCGGCCCCACAGCCGGGTGCTGGATCTGGGTTGCGGCACGGGCCGGGTCAGCCTCGCCGTTGCGGCCGCAGGCCATCGCGTTGTCGGCATCGACCCCAACATCAACTCCCTTGCGGCAGCTCGCGGGAAACGCGGCGCTGAGGACGTGACGTGGATCGACGGCACGTCGGCTCAGATCCCCGAAGATGAAGTCTTCGACGTCGCGATCATGACGGCGCACGTCGCCCAGGCGATTACTAACGACGCCGATTGGTCCCGCACACTTGCCGACGTACACCGGGCACTGGTACCCGGCGGACGATTGGCCTTCGATTCCCGTGATCCTGCTGCTCGAGCGTGGGAGCGTTGGACACCAGCCGATACACGAGCCACCCGGACCCTCCCCGATGGGTCAGCCGTGGAAACCTGGATTGGCGAAACCGTGGAGGAGTCGGGGTTGGTCACCTTCACAGAGCACCGCGTCAGCGCCGGTCATCCCGAGGACGCCGAAACCTCAGTCCTGAAGTTCCGCACAGAGGAACAGCTGCGGCACGATCTCTGCACGGCCGGCTTCACGGTTGAGCGGATCCTGGGTGGATGGGCCGGGGAGGAAGTCGGCAGCGGGCACGGCGAGCTGATCGTTGTTGCCCGCAAACACCACTAGAGAACCGGCAAAACCTCAAGCCCGCCGAGGTACTTCTGCAGCGCCTTGGGAACGTTGACGGAGCCATCCGGGTTCTGGTGGTGCTCAAGGATGGCCACGATCCAGCGCGTGGTGGCCAGCGTGCCGTTCAACGTTGCAACGGCACGGGTTCCCTTGGCTACGCCTTCGTCGTTGACCACGCGTTCGCGGATGTTGAGGCGGCGAGCCTGGAACGTGGTGCAGTTGGAGGTCGAGGTGAGCTCGCGGTAGGCGTTCTGCGTGGGCACCCAGGCTTCGCAGTCGAACTTGCGGGCTGCGGACATGCCCAGGTCACCGGCGGCGGTGTCGATCACGCGGTAGGGAAGCTCGCACTTGGCCAGCATTTCCTCTTCCCAGGCCAGCAGGCGCTCGTGCTCGGCTGCTGCTTCTTCAACCGTGGTGTAGATGAACATCTCCACCTTGTTGAACTGGTGCACACGGATGATGCCGCGGGTGTCCTTGCCGTGCGAACCGGCCTCGCGGCGGTAGCAGGAGCTCTGGCCGGCGTAGCGGATGGGGCCAGCGGAGAGGTCCAGGATTTCGTCGGCGTGGTAGCCGGCCAGGGCCACTTCCGAGGTTCCCACAAGGTAAAGGTCGTCTTCAGCCAGACGGTAGATCTCGGCGTCGTGCTTTACATCAAAACCGGTACCCTGCATGGTCTCGGGGCGCACCAAAGTGGGGGTGATCATGGGGACGAATCCGGCGTCGATGGCCTGTTCCATGGCCATCTGCAGCAGCGCCATTTCCAGCCGGGCGCCAACGCCACGGAGGAAGTAGAAGCGCGAGCCGGAAACCTTGGCGCCACGCTCCATGTCGATCGCGCCGATCAGTTCGCCGATTTCCAGGTGGTCCTTCGGCTCGAAGTCGGTGAATTCACGCGGGGTGCCCACCGTCTTGACCACCACGTAGTCGTCCTCGCCGCCCTCGGGCACGCCGTCCACCACCAGGTTGGGGATGACGCGCAGGAGTTCATCCCGCTTGGCCTGCGCGGCTTCGGCCTCGGCGGAAGCGGCCTTGACCGAGTTGGCCAGTTCCTTGACCTCTGCCAGCAGCGCCTGCTTTTCCTCGCCCTTGGCTTGCGCCACCTTCTTGCCGAACGCGTTCTGCTCCGCGCGGAGGGTTTCGTGGCGGATCAGAGCAGCGCGGCGGGAAGAGTCAGCGGAGATGATCGCGTCCACAACGGACTCGTCGGCGCCACGGGCGCGCTGGCTGGCACGGAACTTGTCCGGATTTTCGCTGAGGTCTTTTACGTCGATCACCACACAAGAGTATCGAATCAGCCGCGGATTTCCGGCCCGGGACGGGTAAAGGCGGGCCGCTCCAAGTGGGAGGCAAAGGCAGCACTGCCCAGGAGGATAGTGTTGGAGTACCATGAGCGACTGGATCCTGTACGTGATTCTCGCTGGGGGCGTGGCGTTTGCCGTCTCCAGTTGGTGGGGTGTGCGCCGATTGAAAGCCCGGCACATCAGGAGCGCGGTGCGGGAGGACGCCCACAAGCCAGGCGCAGGGGACCAGAAAGTTGCCGTGATCCTGAACCCCGTGAAGAACAACGCGGCGGAAGCTCGGCAAGCGATCATCGACGCCTGCGAACTCGCCGGTTGGGATGCCCCCACCTTTTTTGAAACCACCGTGGATGACCCGGGTTACGGCCAGTCCCGGCAGGCTTTGGCGCACGGCGCCGACGTCGTTTTGGC
The DNA here is from genome assembly GCF_051106045.1 of Paenarthrobacter sp. FR1. Taxonomy (NCBI): domain Bacteria; kingdom Bacillati; phylum Actinomycetota; class Actinomycetes; order Micrococcales; family Micrococcaceae; genus Paenarthrobacter; species Paenarthrobacter sp. FR1. Next base: position 45,095 of record NZ_JBPFSF010000005.1, read on the forward strand.
GTGCGGGGGCGACGGCACAGTCCGCGTAGTGGCTGAGTGCCTGGCGCACAAGAACGTTGCGATGGGCCTCATCCCACTGGGCACGGGAAACCTGCTGGCACGCAACGTCGACCTGGACGTGACCAACATGGAGGACTGCATCCAGACTGCCTTGTTTGGGCATCAGCGGTTCATTGACACCGCCACCATGAACATCGCCAACAGCATCACCGGTGAAGCATCTGCCCACACCTTCCTGGTCATCGCCGGGATGGGCCTGGATGCCGAGGTTGTTGGGGACACCAAGGAAGACCTCAAGAAGACAGTTGGCTGGCTGGCTTACACGGAGGCCGGTGTCCGTCACCTGCCCGGCCGCCGCAAACGGGTCACCATCACCATGGATGATCAACCGGAGCAGGCCCGGAAGATCCGCAGCGTGCTCTTTGCCAACTGCGGCTTGATTCCCGGGGGTATCGACTTCATTCCCCAAGCCATGGTGGACGACGGCATGCTGGACATCGTGGTCATGAGCCCGCGCAGTGCGTTCGGCTGGCTTTTGATGTACACAAAGGTCCTGTTCAAGCACAACCGCAACCTGCCCATGATGAGCTTCTACCGCTCAGGGAAAGTCACCATCAGCAGCCAGGAACCCATGGCTACACAGCTCGACGGCGACCCCTCCGGTGAAGCGACAGAGGTCACCGTACGCGTGCAACCAGGCTCCCTGCTGGTCCGGGTGCCAAAGGCCAAAATCGTTTAGACAGCGCCTTTGTCAGGCTGCGCTGCGGTCTTCTCGGCTTCTTCAGCCGCCGCCTTGGCCGCCGCGCGGGCCTCGGACTGCTCCTTGATCATGGCTTGTTCTTCTTCAAAGCGCAGGCGATCCGCACGATCAGCTTCGTCGCCGTCCCAGTCATCGTTGTTTTCACTTGAGGGCTTGGGATTGACGATCATGCCCTGGCCGTCTTTGTCATCGCTGTGGACAGTCATGACCGCTCCCTTCGTTTGGTATTCATCCATCGTTTATGGATCAGGCAAGCATACGCACACTTGCATGGCTGCGAAAGGGGTTGAAGCGTCAATGATTTGCCGCCCCGCGGCGTCGCTATTGGCCCTTGAGAATCGAATCAACCCACGCATGGGCCGAGGCGAAGGCAGCGTCCGAAGTATGCGGAGCAACGACGGCCGCCTGCCTGTCCGCGCGGGCGTAGGAGCCCAGGAACCGCGTTGCCGGGCTGATCCTGTGCAGGCCGGCCAGGGCGTCAGCCACGCGTGAGTCCGAGGCGTGACCGTCGGCGTCGATGCTGAAGAAATAGTGGCCCAGGTACTGTCCGGTAGGGCGCGATTCGATGCGGCTCAGGTTCACTCCGCGGGAGGCGAACTGGTCCAGGATTTCCATGAGCGCACCGGGATGGTCCTCGGGCAGCGGCACTACAACCGTGGTCTTGTCCGCGCCGGTGCGTTCCGGCAGCAGTCCCGGCCGACTCACCAGGATGAACCGGGTGACTGCATCAGGATTGTCACCAATGTTCTCGGCCAGGATGTTGAGGCCGGGCTGTTCGGCGGCGATCAACGGAGCGCAAATGGCGGCCTCATAGTGTGCATTTTCGTCCAGCAGGCCCATGGCAGATGCTGCCGTGGACGACCCGGGAACATAGTCGGCGTTGGGCAGGTGCTCATCCACCCACAGGCGGCACTGCGCCCACGCGTGGCCGTGCGTCGAGATCCGCTTGATGTCGGAAAGTTCGACGCCGGGCCTCGCCACGAGCACGAAGGTAATGGGAACAAGGGCCTCTCGGATGATCCGAAGCTCCTGGCCCGTGGCAATCGCGTCCAGTGTGGCGGTCACCCCGCCTTCCACCGAGTTTTCGATGGGAACCATTGCTGCGTCAGCTTCGCCGACCCTAACCCGTTCCAGTGCCGTGTTCACGTTGGTGCAAGGAATCCGGGTGGCGTCGGCAGCACCCGGAACCTGCATGAGGGCAGCCTCGGTGAAGGTCCCCTCGGGGCCGAGGAAGGTATACGTAGCTGACATCCAATATTCCTTGCTGGTTATATACGTGGGCTACAAAACTACCGGCTTGAGGCCATTGTCGGACACCATAGGCTTGCCTGCTTCGAACCACATATCCATGCCGCCGGCCACGTTCACCGCGGAGTAGCCCTGCCCCACCAGCCACTGCACGGCCCGGAAGGACCGGCCACCGGTGCGGCAGATAATGAAGAGGTCGTCGTCCGGATCAAGTTCGTCCAGGCGTGCCGGCAGCTGGTCCATGGGGATGTGGCGCGCGCCTTCCACGTGGCCAGCCACCCATTCGTAGTCTTCGCGGACGTCCAGGATGCTGGCGTCGGCCGGAATGTCGCCCACAGGCACGGTTTCGAAGTCGCTCATGGCGGGTCCTTCCCATCGATTAAGGTCAGCATCCAGCCTAGTCCCCAAGCGGGACACTGTGCCTGCGCTTGCGAACGGTTGCCCGGACGTTAAGACTGGGACCCAAGCACTCCCCCGCGATCAGCTTTAAGGAGTAACCCATGGCTGCTGGGCAACCCACCATTCTGGCGACATCCGGCGGATACAAACCGGGCGACCGTACCAGGATCGAGTTCAACCACTTGATGCACTACGCCGTGGAACTGTCCGGGGTCTCCGGCCGCGCGCCCCGGGTTACGCACCTCGGGACGGCATCCGGCGATCAGCGATGGTGGGCCGCGGAAATGGATCAGGCTGCACGCATTGCGGGATTCGACTTCAGCCACCTCAACCTCTTCACCATGCCCAATATCGAGGACCCAGAGGCGCACCTTCTTGAACAGGACGTTGTCTGGGTGAATGGCGGCTCCGTAGTGAACCTGCTTGCCGTTTGGCGTGCGCACGGACTGGACCGGATCCTCCGAAAGGCATGGGAGGGCGGCGCAGTGCTGGCCGGAGTCTCCGCAGGTTCCATCTGCTGGTTCCAGGGCGGGGTGACGGATTCGTTCGGACCTGAACTGCGCCCTGTCACCAACGCCTTGGGCTTCCTTCCCTACGGCAACGGCGTCCACTACGACTCGGAACCGCGCCGCGCGCCGGCCATCCATAAGCTGGTGGCCAGCGGAACGCTGGGCGAAACGCACTGCACGGACGACGGCGTTGGACTGGTTTACCGGGGAACCGAGCTAGTGGAGGTGGTGTCCGAAGTGAAGAACAAGGCCGCTTTCCGGGTCACCGCCGGCGCTGGCGAGAGCGTGGACGCTGTTGCTGTGGAGGAACGGTTGGAGTCGCGTTTCCTTGGTTGATCTTTCCCTGCAGGACCTTTCGCGTCTGACCGCTGTTGAACTCCGCGATGCCCTCCGGTCCGGCGAGCTGTCGGCACGTGAGGCCACGGCGCACTTCCTCTCGGTCATTGAGGCCCACAATAAGCAGCTGGGTGCCTTCGTCACTGTGACTGCCGAACAAGCCCTCATGGATGCCAAGGCCGCGGATAACCTGCACGCCAGTCTCGCCCGGGAAGGCCGCCTGGAACAGCTGCCCCTGCTTCATGGCATACCCACGGCGTTCAAGGACCTCACCGACGTGGCCGGCGTTCCCACGACGCACGGCAGCGCAGCCTTGGAGCACAAGGCCGCGCCGGAAGACGGTGCCCTGGCGGCAGCATTGAAGGGCCAAGGCGTCATCTCGCTTGGTAAGACCCAGGTTCCGGAGTTTGGTCTGACGGCTTACAGCGAGAACCGCGTCGCACCGCCGTCGCGCAATCCTCACGCCTTGGGACGAAGCTCGGGCGGGTCGTCGGGCGGCAGCGCTGCCGCGGTGGCCGCGGGGCTGGTTCCGTTCGCGCCAGGAACCGACGGCGGCGGGTCCATACGCATTCCGGCCGGCGCCTGCGGTCTGGTCGGGTTGAAGCCGGGCCGGGGTGTGGTGCCGTCCGGCGCGAGCGCGGGTGACTCCGCCAAGCTGGTGGTTGCCGGACCACTCGCGCGGACGGCTGCTGACGCAGCCCTGCTCATGGACGCGCTGGTTCCCCTGGAGCAAGCGCCCGACGGCGGCTACCTCGCCAATGTTGGACGGGCGCCGGAACCGTTGAAGATCGGCTTGAGCCTGGACAGTCCGTGGGCGGGCACATTTCCGTTCGGAATCGAGCAGGAGGCGCTGGATGCCCTGGCGCACGGCACCAAGCTGCTTGAAGAGGCCGGCCACAGCATCGCCGAGGCGGAGATCCGCTATGACAACCGCTATCCCGAGGCGTTCACCGCTGCCTGGACTGCCGGCGTCGGGAGTGCCCGAATAGCACCCCAGCGGGAGGCGCTGCTGACCCCGCTGACCCGGACGTTCCGGCGTCGGGCGCAACAGCGGAGCGCATTGAAGGTCAACGAAGCCCTGGGTTTCCTCCGGCAGTTCCAACACGACACCATCGCGCAGTACTCGGAGTGGGACCTCATGCTCATGCCGACGTTGGCGCAGACGCCGCGTCCCATTGGTTGGTTCACCGGTGGCGGGCACAGCGGCGAACCGTGGCCGAGCGAGTGGGCCGGCGACGCAGATGAGGACTACAAACGGCAGTGCGAGTACGCGCCGTGGTCCTCCATGGTGAACGTATGCGGGCTGCCTGCGATCAGCATCCCGGTGCACACCACTGCCACCGGGTTGCCCATGGGGATTCAGATCATTGGCCGCATGGGATCTGAACTGCTGCTTCTCCAGATCGCGGCCGCCCTCGAGGCCCGGTAAGAAGAGCGTCTAACATATGGAAAGTGGTTGCCCCGGGCATATATCGATGTGACAATGCCCGCAGTCAGTGCCAGCATTGAGAAAATGAGCACACCTCAAACCACGGCTGAGTCCGCCAAGCCAGCGGGCGATACGTCATTCTTCGGCCACCCAAAGATGTTGGCCAGCCTCTTCTCCGTGGAAATGTGGGAGCGATTCTCCTTCTACGGCATGCAGGGAATCCTGCTCTACTACATGTACTTCACCGCCGAGCAGGGCGGTCTCTCCATTGACCAGGGCCTCGCCGCTGGTTTGGTGGGTGCATACGGTGGTGGCGTTTACCTGTCGACGATCCTCGGCGCCTGGCTCGCCGACCGTCTCTTCGGCTCCGAAAAGGTCCTGTTCGGCTCGGCCATCATGATCATGGCCGGCCACATCGCACTGGCCCTCATCCCGGGCATTCCGGGCCTGATCGCCGGTTTGGTGCTGGTTGGCATCGGCTCCGGTGGCCTGAAAGCCAACGCCACCGCCTTGGTGGGCACCCTGTACAGCGAGAAGGACGAGCGTCGCGACGCCGGCTTCTCCATTTTCTACATGGGCATCAACATCGGTGGCCTCATCGGCCCGCTGGTCACCGGCTTCCTGCAGACCAGCTACGGCTTCCACATCGGCTTTGGCGCCGCTGCCGTAGGTATGGCGATCGGCCTGGTCATCTACTCGCTGGGCCGGAAGCGCCTTCCCGAAGAGGCGCACCGCGTTCCCAACCCGCTGCCTGCCAAGGACCGTACCCGCTACGGACTGATTTTCCTGGGCATCCTGATTGTCATCGGCGTTCTGCTCGGCACGGGCTTCGTCAATGCCAACAACCTGGCCCGCAGCATGGCGTACGCAGCCATTGCAGCCTCGGTGATCTACCTGTTCCTGATCTTCCGCAGCCCCTTGGTCACGGGGGTGGAGCGAAAGCGCGTTGTCGCCTTCATTCCGCTGTACATCGCCTCCGCTGCGTTCTGGGCGCTGTTCCAGCAGCAGTTCACGTTTATTGCCGTCTACTCGCAGGAGAAGCTGGACCGCAACCTCTTCGGCTGGGAAATGCCGGCCGCGTGGGTCCAGTCCATCAACCCGGTGTTCATCATCATCTTCGCCGGCGTCATGGCAGCCCTCTGGACCAAGCTGGGCTCCAAGCAGCCGAGCTCACCGCTGAAGTTCTCCGCAGGCCTGTTCATCATGGGCCTGGCCTTCCTTGCGTTCATCCCGCTGGCCGGCGACGGCAAGACGCCGCTGTTGGCACTGGTCGGCATCCTGTTCATGTTCACGTTGGCGGAGCTGTTCCTGTCCCCCATCGGCTTGTCCGTGAGCACCAAGCTTGCCCCGCAGGCCTTCCACACGCAGATGGTGGCACTGTTCTTCCTGTCGGTCTCCCTCGGTACCACGCTGGCGGGCATCCTTGCCGGCCTGTACAACCCCGAGGACGAGCTCCCGTACTTCCTGGGCATCGGCGGTGTGGCAATGGTCCTCGCCCTTGGCCTGGCTGCGGCTTCGCCGGCGATCAAGAAGCTCATGGGCGGCGTCCGCTAGCTGTATTGTCCCGGCAGGTTGATGACACGGGGCTGGGAGTAACGCGATAAAGAGGACCTCCGGGTGTTGTGTGGAGCTTGTCGAGAGCAAACACAATGTCCAGGAGGTCCTCGTGTCCCACTCTAACGCGATCCTTGCCCCTGCCGGCCGGTTGAAGCTCGCCCGGTGCGTGGTGAACGATCATTGGCCGTTGCGCCGCGCGGCTGAGCGGTTCAACGTCTCTGTCCCGACCGCGGCCCGCTGGGCGAAGCGTTACGTCGAGTTCGGCGAAGCCGGGATGCAGGACCGGCCCTGTCGACCGTTGAGCTGTCCGCACCGCAGTGCAATGCGAACAGAACGCCGGGTGGTGGGCCTGAGAACCTCCAAGCGCTGGGGACCGGCCAGGATCGCCTACCACCTGCACTTGAACATCTCCACGGTCCACCGGATCCTGCGCCGCTACCACTGCCCGCCGCTGCGCTTCACGGACCGTTCCACCGGGATCAGGATCCGCCGGGAACACGCCCACCGCTATGAGTACACGCAGCCGGGCGAGATGATCCACGTTGATGTGAAGAAACTCGGCAGGATCCCCGACGGCGGAGGCCACCGAAGCCTGGGCCGGGTAGCAGGGGAAGCCAACGCCCGTGCCCGGAACCTGTCCGAAGGCGCCCGGAAGAACAGGGGCCTGCTCCGCGGCTTCACGTTCATCCACCACGCCGTCGATGACCACTCCCGCTACGTCTACTCCGAAATCTGCCCGGATGAGACCAAGGAAACGGCCGCGGCCTTCATGCGCAACGCGATTGCAGCGTTCGCCGCCCACGGCGTGAAGATCCAAAGGGTCCTCACCGATAACGGCTCCTGCTACCGGTCCCGCCTCTTTGCCCAAACCCTGACGGAAGCCGGCATCCGACACAAACGCACCAGACCCTACCGACCCCAGACCAACGGCAAAGTCGAACGCTTCAACCGCATCCTCCTGGAGGAATGGGCCTACGCCCGGCACTACACATCAGAAACCGAACGCCAAGCCTGCTACCAGGACTTCATCGAGCACTACAATCGCAGCAGGCCACACACCGCACTCAAAGGCGCCTCCCCAGCCAACCGCGTCAACAACCTACCGGGTTAGTACAGCTAGCGCTCCCGGCTGACGACACACAAACGGACCAGCGACGCCCACATCCGGGTGTCGCTGGTCCGTTTCTTTGTCTGCTACGGATTTAGTAGTTGTACCTGCTGCTTGAGGCGCCGATGGCAGCGAAGAAGATGATGCCAAAGATGATGGTCAGCGCCACACCGAGATATCCCATCACCAAGCCGGCAATCGCCATGCCCTTGCCCGCGGGCTCGCGCTTCAGGGCGAGGTGGCCCAGGATCACGGCCGCGATCTGCGGAAGGATGAAGAAGCCGAAGCCCACATAGACAGCGATGCCACAGCACATGCTGGCAATGCTCAGGCCCTTGGGTTGCGTGGGCATGGCATAGTAGGCCGGCTGGCCGTAGGGCGACTGGGGCTGGCCGTACGGCTGCTGGCCGAATGCCTGCTGCTGGTATGGGCTGGGCGGCTGGCCGTAGGGCGACGGAGGCTGCTGGCTGTAGTCGCCCGGCGTGTACGCACCCTGGCTGGTGGGCGGCTGCGGCTGCGTGTAGAAGTCGTTTTGGCCCTGGGCGTTCTGCGTGTAGGCGTTCTGCTCGTATGGCAGGAGCGGCTGAGTGGGGTTGGCGCCTTGCTCGGGCACGCCCTGGCCGGGAACGTTCTCCCCGGGAGCGCTCTCCGGGGCACTGAACTGTGCGGGCGGAACGTACTGCGGCGGCTCGTAACCGGCCGGCTTGTCTTCGTTGCCCTTGGATGGCTGATCTGACATAGGAATCCCCCTGCATCTTGGTCTTTGATCCCAACACTACCGCCGTCCGGGGTGCCGCAGAAGGTAGCGGCTGGCCCATGAGCAGGGCAGTAAATGCGATGTAGGTCATATTCATGCATACGCATGGAATTTTTCCGAGTCCCACTTGGTTTGTACCAGTAGCGACTTAAGCAGCGCTCACCAAGGAAATTTGCGGGATCCGTCCCGCGAAGGAGGAATCATGGGTAACTTCGAAGGCAAGACCGCGCTCATCACTGGCGGCGGTTCAGGGCTCGGGGAAGCGATCAGCAAGGACCTCGCAAAGAACGGCGTCAACGTTGTGGTGGTAGACGTGAACCTCGACGCCGCCACACGCGTCGCGGACCAGATCACGGCCGACGGCGGCACGGCAGTTCCGTTCCAAGGCAACACTGCGGTGGCCGAGGACAGCAAGAAGGCCGTCGACTTCGCCGTGGAGACCTATGGCGCCCTCAACTACGCCGTCAACAACGCCGGTATCGGCGGGGCCAGCGCTCCTGTTGGAGAAATCGACATCGAAGACTGGGATCGGGTCATCGCCATCAACTTGAGCGGAGTCCTCTACGGAATGCGCTATCAGGTACCGGCCATCCTTGCCGCTGGCGCGTCCGAAGGTGCCATCGTGAACATGGCGTCGATTCATGGTGCCGTCGCAGCTCCCGGCAATGCCGCGTATACGGCAGCCAAGCACGGCGTGGTGGGCATGACCAAGAACGCTGCGGCCGAATATGGGGCCCAAGGCCTGCGTGTCAACGCAATCGGCCCCGGCTACATCGATACACCTTTGCTGGCCGCTGCTCCGAAGGAAGTCATCAACGGACTCGAAGCCAAGCACCCCCTGGGCCGTTTGGGACAGGCCGAGGAGATCGCGAACGTCACCACGTTCCTCCTCTCGGACAAGGCCAGCTTCATGACGGGTTCGTACGTACTGGTTGATGGTGGCTACACCGCCGTCTAACGCTCGGGATCTTTCGGAATGAGTTCGCTCCGTCCCGGTTTTCGGACCGGGAGGGAGCTTTTCCTTGTGGCTAGCAACGTTGCCTGAACGCGGGGTAAACCTTGCTGCCTTTTGGGCCGGTTCTCCGCCATTCAGCGTCACAGGGGCCAGATCCCGGACATTTCCTGTCAGCAAGCCGTGCGGTCTGGCATGCTGGACCCCATGGCTAGCCGAGCGGGCACAGTTGCCCTTCCCCAGGACCTTGTTGACATCACAGCACTGCTGGACGCGTATTTCGACGTAGCTCCGGACTTGGGCGATCCCGCGCAGCGTGTGGCGTTTGGAACGTCGGGACACCGTGGATCCAGCTTGAAAGCGTCGTTCAACGAGCCGCATATCCTTGCGATCACACAAGCAATCGTTGAATACCGCGGACGCCAGGGCATCACCGGCCCGCTGTTCATTGGACGTGACACCCACGCTTTGAGTGAGCCGGCGCAGAACTCTGCGTTGGAGGTGCTGGCCGCCAACGGCGTGACCGTTTTGGTGGATGCCCGCCACGCTTACACACCGACACCGGCCCTGAGCCACGCCATCCTCAAGTACAACCGCGAAGCCGGGCCGGGCACTCCCCAGGCCGACGGCATCGTGGTCACTCCCAGCCACAACCCGCCCGGCGACGGTGGCTTCAAGTACAACCCTCCGCATGGCGGCCCCGCAGACACTGACGCCACTGGCTGGATTGCCGACCGCGCCAACCAACTTCTGGAGAACGGGCTCCGCGGCGTCAAGCGGATGCCGCTGAACGATGCCCTGGCCGCCGACACAACCGGCAAGTTCGATTTCCTCAGCAGCTACGTGGACGACCTCCCGTCCGTGCTTAACCTCGACGCCATCCGCGAGGCCGGCGTCCGCATCGGCGCCGACCCCATGGGCGGAGCTTCCGTGGACTACTGGGGCGAGATCGGCGAGCGCCACCAGCTCAACCTGACGGTAGTGAACCCCACAGTTGATCCGCAGTGGGCCTTCATGACCCTCGACTGGGACGAGAAGATCCGCATGGACTGCTCGTCGCCGTCGGCCATGGCGTCGCTGATCAAGCGGATGGCCGCCGGTGCCGATGGCACTGCCGCCTATGACATCGCCACCGGTAACGACGCCGACGCCGACCGCCACGGCATCGTCACACCTGATGGCGGGCTGATGAACCCCAACCACTACCTCGCCGTCGCCATCGACTACCTGTACCGGAACCGCAGCGGCTGGAACCCGGAATCAGTGGTGGGCAAGACGCTGGTTTCGTCCTCCATCATCGACCGCGTGGCTGGCGGACTCGGCCGCAAGCTGGTGGAGGTGCCCGTTGGCTTCAAGTGGTTCGTGCCCGGCCTGCTCTCCGGCGAAGGCGCTTTCGGTGGCGAGGAATCGGCAGGCGCTTCCTTCAACAAGCTTGATGGCAGCGTGTGGACCACGGACAAGGACGGCATCCTGCTGGCCCTGCTGGCTTCGGAAATCACGGCTGTCACTGGCAAGTCCCCGTCGCAGCTGTACAAGGGGCTCACCGACCAGTTCGGCGCACCCGTTTACGCCCGCATCGACGCTGCCGCGACTCGTGAGCAGAAGTCCAAGCTGGGCAAGCTCTCCGCAGCCGACGTCACCGCCACTTCCCTTGCCGGCGAAGAGATTACTGCCAAGCTCACTGAGGCCCCGGGCAACGGCGCTTCCATTGGCGGCTTGAAGGTTGTCACTGAGAACGCCTGGTTCGCGGCCCGCCCTTCCGGCACCGAGGATGTCTACAAGATCTATGCCGAGTCCTTCAAGGGCGCTGACCACCTTGCCCTCGTCCAGGAGGAAGCCAAGGCGCTGGTGGACGGGGTTATTGCCTAGGTTCCGCCTAGCTGGAAACGCTGGCGACGCGCATATTTGCTGGCGCCACTGAAACGGGCTGAGGACACTTGAATTCGGGTGTCATCAGCCCGTTTCTTTGTCGTCAGGCGTTGTGCGTGTCCTGGGTCCAGAGCCGGAGGATCCTCCGAATGGTGTGGTCACCTTGTGGAGCCATGTCTACCAGCGCTACTTGATCAAGGACGACGACGTCTCCGGACTTGGGGCGCTTGCCGTCGTGATGCGAGATGTGCGGCCGATACCGTTCCAGGACATAGTTCGGCGTAGCGATCCTCCCACCAATGCTGGTCACGGCATCCACGATCTCTTCATGCAGTCCCTGCAGCAGCGGGTTGTGGTGGATGAGGCTCACCGGGATGGACCCCAAGTGCCCAAAGCCCGCCTCTTCTCCTACGGTCAGCTGCGTTCCCAGGGCTCCCCTGACAGGCGCTTCGGCCAAGTCCGCCAAAACACCGGCGACGTCGGCACTCACGTCATCGCCGACGTCGAACCTTAACAGCGTGATGTGAAGCGGCCAGTCGCTGCGCGGAAACACCAGCCCCGGTTGCACGGGCTCGGTGAACGACACCCAAATGAGGTTCCGCATAGGCATAGTGTGCCACCCACCCCCCCAACCCTCACTCACATCCCACCCCCAAACCCCCAACCCTCACTCACATCCCTACGGTCGGGGCAAGCGGAAATCTCCATCCGGTCATAGGAACTGCTGCCCGACGGGATGACGACCAAGGGCCGGTGCACCCCGCCAATAGTTGGAGCCATGCCCTTCGATGTGGGATGTGATGGAGCGTTCCGAAAAAGAGGCTGGGATGTGAGAGAGCGTCCAAGGTTTCCGGACGCTCTCTCACCATCGGCTTCTGGGTTTCCGCAGGGGTTGGCGACTTCGACGAAGCGGCCTGACCCCCAGCAACGCAAAACGCCCGCTCACATGCGTGTGAGCGGGCGTTTTTTGTGGAGTCTTAGACGGTGCGAACAACGTCGTCGTAGGCGAACTTCGGCTTGGCTTCGCCCCAGGCGTCCGGGCCGGGCTGGCCGATGTTGACCACGAGGAAGCTCTTCTGGTCGCCGGCAGGGAAGAACTCGGCGTCGATGGCGGCGAAGTCAGCGCCGGTCATCGGGCCAGCGGCGAAACCGAGGGAGCGCACGGCGAGGATGAAGTAGCCGGCCTGCAGGTGGGCGTTGTTGTTGCCGGTGGAGGCCGCGAAGGCGGGATCGGCGTCGTACATGGCCTTGGGCGCGCCATAGGCGGGCAGGAACTTGTCCCACTGACCTTGCCAGTCGGTGTCGTAGGACAGGATGGCAACCAGCGGAGCGGAAGCAGTCTTGGCCTGGTTGCCGCGCGAGAGGTGGTCTACCAGCTTGGCGCGGGCCTCATCTGAACGGACGTAGGTCACGCGGAGGGGCTGGGAGTTGAAGGCGGTGGGACCGAACTTGGTGAGCTCGTAAATGGCGCGGGCCTGCTCTTCAGTGACCTCACCGGCGAAGCTGTTGGCCGTACGGGCTTCGGCAAAGATGGCGTCGACGGCGGCGGCGTCAATGACTGCTTCTTCGTGTGCAATCGTCATGGGTAAACCTTTCGCTGGGCCCTGGCCCTGAGCCGGCCGGGCACTACTGCTTTCCATGGTTGCAACTTCAACTTCCCTTGTCCTCTTCCCGTGACGGCCCGTGACGTTGGGCACATAGCCCCTTGCGGGATCTGCGTTGCGGGGCCCGATTTGCGCCCTATTCAGCGCGCGAGGCGCGTAGAGCGGGCCCCGCAATGGCGGTAATGTTGCACCGAATCCCAACACTCTTCTGAGGAAGGCCCGCCATGAGCATGCTCGGCATCAAATGGAAGCTTCACGGCAACGGCAAGTCCATCCGCCCCGGCCACGTGGTGGCTCCCGACGAGCGGCTGGCGTGGCCCCTGACCATCGGCATCGGCATGCAGCACGTGGTTGCCATGTTCGGCGCCACCTTCCTGGTCCCCATCATTACGGGCATGCCACCGGCCACCACGCTGTTCTTCTCGGGTATCGGCACGCTGTTGTTCCTCGTCATCACCAAGGGCCGAGTGCCCAGCTACCTGGGGTCCAGCTTCGCGTTCATCGCCCCGATCATGGCGTCCCAGCAGCAGTACGGCGTTGGTGGCGCCTTGGGCGGCGTGGTGCTTGCCGGCGTCGTACTGGCGCTTATAGGTGCGGTGGTCCAGAAGTTCGGAGCCGAATGGATCAACCGGCTCATGCCGCCGATCGTCACCGGCGCCATTGTGGCGCTGATCGGCCTGAACCTGGCGCCGGCCGCGAAGGCGAACTTCGACCTCGCGCCGGTTACCGCGCTGATCACGCTGGTGACGATCATTCTGGTATCTGTTCTGTTCCGCGGAATCCTTGGGCGCCTGAGCATCCTCGTAGGCGTTGTAGTGGGGTATCTCGTGGCGATGATGCGCGGCGAGGTTTCTTACGAAAAGATGGACGGCGCCGCGTGGGTTGGCCTGCCGCTGTTCCAGACGCCTGAGTTCCACATCGGCGTGGTGGGTCTGTTCGTGCCTGTGGTGCTGGTGCTCGTTGCTGAGAACGTGGGGCACGTGAAGTCAGTGGCCGCGATGACCGGCCAGAACCTCGACGGCGTCTCCGGCCGCGCGCTGATGGCCGACGGCGCCGCGACGGTCCTTGCCGGGTTCGGCGGCGGCTCCGGTACCACGACGTACGCGGAGAACATCGGCGTCATGGCCGCCACAAAGGTCTATTCGACGGCGGCCTACTGGGTGGCCGGTATCTTCGCCATCCTGCTGAGCTTCTCCCCGAAATTCGGCGAACTGATCGCGACCGTCCCGCCGGGTGTCTTGGGCGGCGCCGCGACCATGCTGTACGGCATGATCGGCGTGCTCGGTGTGAAGATCTGGGTACAGAACAAGGTCAACTTCTCCAACCCGATCAACCTGACGACGGCCGCCGTGGCTCTGATTATCGGCATTGCTGACTACACCTGGACCATTGGTGAGCTGAAGTTCACGGGCATTGCCCTTGGCTCCGCTGCTGCACTGGTGATCTACCACGGCATGAAGGGGCTGGCCCACTGGCGCGGGACCGTCGCTGAGCCGGAGACCGAGACGGCGGGGCTGCCGCCTGCGGTGAAGTCGGCGATGAATGCTGCGGCTAAGCGGACAGGAAAGAAGGGGAAGTAGGGGAGTCTTCGGGAATGCTGATGGGCGTCGCATTCTCGTGCGATGCTGGGGCATGCGCTCCATCACCGGCATCGAGCAAGAGATCCTCAACCGACTTCTTTCCATAGAGTTCGAGGGTGCCAGCGAATTCCGCAGGCAGGCGATGAACATCCGCGGAGTCGAACCGGACTGCATTTGCGGGTGTCCTTCGATCAGACTTTTCGTGGACCGCTCACAGGCTCCGTTGGCTTCTCGGCTCCGCCTCCTGCCTGTTGAGCTGTTTGAACTTGGACGGCCTTCAGGTGTTGGGTGTTCAGTGCTCTGTCTCCTCGACAACGACGGCTACATCGCAAATCTGGAATGCGTGTACTACGACGACGTGGTGACGGAGTGGCCGCCCAGCGAACGTTGCGCGACCATCATCAGAGATTCGAATGGGAACCTGAGTTCAGTGTTGCTGCCAAGTGGTGTTCTCGTAGCACCTCACGACGCAGGAGACCCCTGGGCCTCCTTTGGCGATAGCGAGATGGGCTTTAGTGGAACGACGTATAAGGGCTGGACTGAGACCTACGACGCCAACGGGCAATTAGTCGCGCGGGACTTCGTTCAGCCGGGACGGCCACCATCCTGATCTTGCTGGGATGAACCTTCAGGTGCACCATGTCACGCATATCGCCACGCGGGGGCATTTCTCCACAAGCTGACGTTCTCTTACTACCTTTATCAGGCTGGCTTGAAACAGCCGTCGCTGCACAATTTGATGTGCGCCCCAGTCGCCTCGCAGCATAGCCTGATGACCGGACGACAATGACGTTTCGCTCCGAACCAGCCGACGGAACAGATATGTGATGGAAATCACATATCTGAAAGTTATTCCCGTGATTACGGATGCAAAACTCGCAACTAACAAGGCCGACCAACATTCCAAATTTGCGTCACCCAGTTCGAATTGGTAGACATTCCCCATCCGGACGGCGATCCGGAACTAACATTGGGGATCTACTTTGACTTTATCCATTTTGAAGAAGCTAGTCTCAGGCGTGAGTGCTGTCGCCATCGCTGGCGGAATTGCTGTTTCAGCAGCAATTCCCTCATCCGCTGCAGTCAATGGCATGACCAACAATTGGTCGAATTGGTGGGATGCACACGCCGAAGTGTGGGTTTTCAACAATAGTCAACGCGTTCAGTCTGTTGCGCGCCTTGGCAACTTTTGGTACTACGGGGCACCCTCATGGTCTCATTCTGTTGGTCACGTTAGCGGCTACAGCTGGACCCACGAGGCCTACCAAATTCGCATCGCATAACGACGGACTCCGTTCGATGACGTCGATGAAAATCACATCCTTCACTTCGTTAGTCGTCCTCGCTTGCACCCTCCCTTTGGTCGCCGCATGCTCAGGCGGCGACCAAGGGGGTTCCGAGCGGCGGCACATTGCGAACAACTTCACCGAACTGGTGGTTAACGCACTCAAGGACCCCACACTCCAAGAGTTCGACAGGGAAGTCCTGGAGAGGGCTAAGAATTCAGGACGAATAGAACAAGCGGATTACGACGAGGCATATAGCCGTTTCGCGCACTGCATGGCAACGTCCGGAAAGCCTGTCACACTGACTCGCCTTAGCAACGGACTCTACCGGATTGAGAACACGCCTCTATCAGACGGGGAATCAGTTGAATCCGCGATGTCACTCGTGACTAAATGTCAGCAGGGTACAACCAATGAGGTCGGCGAGCTCTACGGCATTCAGCAAGGAAATCCCGAATTGCTGGCGAACCCCTACGAAATCGCGCACAAGTGCCTCGAAGCCAAAGGCATGGTGGACTCGACATTTTCAGCAGAGGATCTTAGAAAAGCCATCGGCTCGGAAAGAAACGGAGGAGGAAGCGCTCTCGGTGATTCCCTTCCCTTCGACGCTCATGGGGATGAAGCGCAAGCTTGTTTCATCGGCGCAAACATGACTATCGCGAAAGCGGTGCCCTAGGTGTGAGAAAGCCATGGTTGCCTTATGCGCTCGTTGGTATTTCAAGTGCGGCTACGGCTGGAGTGGTGCTCTTTGGAGCGACCGCCCTCGCCCCGCCCGCCTCCCTCAGCCCAGCGGGCGAAGCGACTTCTGCGGCGGTCACCCTGACCGAATATCGTGATGAGCGTACAGTGGCCGCGGAAATTGAAGCAGATCAGCCCGTTGAAGCCACTCTGACCCTCCCGGGTACCGTCACATCGTCGGTTTGCATGGCTGGTGGCACGATCGAATCTGGACACGTGGTGGCGTCGCTGAATGGTCAGCCCGTTCTCGGGCTCCATTCGGCGGTGCCGTTCTATAGAGACATCGGGCCGGGAACAGCGGGATCGGACGTGGAAGCGCTCCGGGCACAGTTCAAGGAGATGGGGCTTGATCTGCAGGAGAAGGGCGCATACGGCCAAGACCTCAGGGACGCTATTTTCAAGATCCAGACCGACCTGTCCCTGAAGAATCGTGATGGAATGCTGCACAGGGAAGAAGTTCTCTGGCTACCTGCTGCGAGCGTGCGAGTGAAGTCCTGTAATGCCCTGCTCGGATCGCAATACGTTCCCGGTTCCCCGTTCATTACCATCGTTGGTTCTGTGAGCAGCCTGCGTGTTGTCTTTCCACCTGGCCAGCCACCAACCTCCGGGCCAAGGATCGCTTCCTTCAGCACTGTCTCGGCATCGGTGTCTGTTGATGGTCTGGTCACAGATAAGGCCCTGCTGGCGGAAGTGTCTTCGAGTCCTGAGTTTGCTGCTTCACAATCGGGTAGCGGGCCGAAGCCGTTAAGTATCAAGACGGCTCTAAGCTCTCCTCTAATGGTTGCAAGAGTTCCCGTCTCCGCTGTGTTCGGCGCCCGGCAAGAGACTGCCTGCGTCAAATCGACAGACGGCACCACTCTCCACATCGCCATTGCGGGGTCGAGTGCCGGGTCTGTGCTCGCAATGTTCCAGAGCACAGTTCCGGATGAAGTCCTCCTGGGCGAGGCTATCGGAGAAAAACAATGCCACTAGATAGCGCGTTGGGCCATGCTCCGCCCTCCGCAAGGTTGAACCTTAACGGCGTCGGTCACGGATTCGAAGAAGATCGCTTCCTTTTCCGCAACCTGAAGGCAGAGTTCACATCCAATTCCGTGTGGGGCCTTCGAGGACCCTCGGGTTCGGGAAAATCGACCCTGTTGTCCATCATTGCAGGTTGGGAAGTTCCTAAAGAAGGATATGTAGAGCGGACCAAAGTTTCTACGGTTCGCTGGGTTTTTCAGAATCCTCTGGGCGTTCCCCAGCGGACTGCCCTGGATCATGTCACTTTGCCATACTTGGCTGTAGGACATTCACGGGCTCACAGCGAGGATCTGGCCCTTCAGCGGCTTGCGGAATTTGGGTTACAGGGAAGTGCCGGCAAGCGCTTCTCTCTCCTTTCAGGCGGAGAGGCACAGCGCCTGATGCTCGCGCGTGCAGCAGCGGGGAATCCAGACCTCATCTTGGTAGATGAGCCAACAGCACAGCTTGATCGTGCCACAGCTGCCACCATCAACTGCGTGCTTGGCAGACTCGCTCAACGTGGTGCAATTGTCATCGTGGCCAGCCACGACCAGGACACGCTGGATGCGTGTTCGGACGTTCTGGACCTCTCTCTTCTTGGCAGAGGGAACCGCATCACGTGATGCGCCTACCTGAAGTTCTCCGCGAGGCCTGGCGTAACGTACAAAGCGGCGCATCCAAGGCTGGCTGGCTGTCCGTCGCGCTCCTACTCGCCATCACGCTTACAGCTTGTGCCGAGTTATGGACTGTCTCAGCTCTGGACAAACGTGCGCGGGACTACCACTCAGCCGCGGCTTCAGTTCGCGTGCTGAAAGCCGAGGCGGGCATTGATCCCAAACGGTGTGACGCTCTCTCGAAGACAAGAGGCATTCAGTCTGCCGGGGCCATGAAGGCCGCGCCACCACTTGGCATCTCCAGTCTGCCCGGAGTCGCAGTGCCGGCCTTTGAGACGACGCTCGGATTTCAAGCCGTCCTTGGCCTGGAAGTGGCATTGAACGCCGGAGTGCTCATCCCAGAACCGCTCGCAAAGCGCTGGAAGATTCAAAGAGGAGACACCTTGGAGACCGATCGCGGCTCGATGTCCGTGGCAGCAGTGTTCCCCTATGCCGAAGATGATGGTCGAGACAGCCGACTTGCCAATACGGTACTGTTCCCGTCTTTGGGGGCCGGAATGTTTGACGAATGCTGGGCTGATGTTTGGCCTTCTACAGCGGGCATGGACTCTCTTATTCGCACCTCTCGAAACGAAGGTCCCGGCGAAGCGTCCACGGCTGTTTCGACATTGAACCCTACCCTCGGCCTTGTCTTCACGGGTGCTGACCAATACGAAGGCCGTATCACGCGCTTTGCGCCGGCCACTTCGTCCGCACTGGGAATGATCATCGGGCTCTTGGGTGGGGCCCGCCGACGACTCGAATACGCGTCGTCGCTTCACGCAGGCGTTGCTCGTGGGGATCTCACCTTAATCGCTTTGTTTGAATCAGTGATTTGGGCTGGCGTCGCCGGGCTTGTCGCAATAGCTGGCGTGCTCTTGGGCGCACGTCTGGCCGCGCCATTGATCGCTGACGCACTCTATGGACATTTGCTCGTGATTGGTGGGCTGGGCATTCTCGGCGCTATCACTGGTAGCCTCCTTCTCGCTGCTTTAACCCGCGAGTCCCGGCTCTTCAAGTACTTCAAGGAACGAACCTAAACCACCAACCTCAAACCCCCACCTCCGCCTCGAACGCCGCCCGCCGCTCCAGCACATCGGCAGGATCCCACCCCGGCCCGGGCATCGAGGAAATGAGCAGCTTCGTGTAACTGTGCTCCGGCGCATTCAGCACCCGGCCCGTAGGACCCTGCTCCAGGATCGATCCCCGGTACATGACCAGGACATCGTCGGTGACCTCGGAAACCACAGCAAGGTCGTGGCTCACGAACAACAGCGCGATCCCGGAAGAGGCTCGGATCTCGTTCAACAGGGCAAGGATCTGCGCCTGTACCGAAACATCCAGCGCGGACACAGCCTCGTCCAGCACCAGTACCGACGGCTCAATCGCCAAGCATCGGGCAATGGCCACGCGTTGCCGCTGACCGCCGCTGAGCTGGTGCGGCTTGGAGTCACCATGCTTCGCCAGCAAGCCAACTTGATCCAGCAGCGCAGCAACACGCGCAGAACCAGAAACACCATGCAACCGCATCGCCTGGTCCAAACACTGCGCCACGGTCAGCCGACGATCCAATGAGCCGTACGGATCCTGGAACACCATCTGGATCTCCTTGGCACGCCGCAGGCGGGCTGCGCGTCCCCGCTCCCGTAGCCCAAGCTGCCGTCCCCGCACGTGGATAGTGCCGGCGTCGGGCGTTTCAAGGCCCACCAACATACGTGCGATGGTGCTCTTGCCGGACCCGGACTCCCCCACCAGTCCCATGGAGCCGCCAGGCGGAATGGTGAAGCTCACGTTGTTGCAGGCCACAACCTCGCCCGCTCCCACGCGGAAGGCCTTCTGCAGGCCGTCGACCTCCAGGACGTACTCGCTCATGATGCCCTGCTTTCTGAGTTGGGAAGATGGCCGATAGCCGGAACGGCAGACAACAGCCGGCGGGTGTATTCGTGTTGCGCCCCGTGAAAGAGGTCGTTGCCGCGCAGTTCCTCCACGATCCGCCCGCGGTACATCACATAGACGCGGTCGCAGTAGGCGGCAGCCAGGTGGAGGTCGTGGGTGATCAGCAGGACGCCCAGCCCCCGTTGCACCTGAAGGTCCCGCAGGATCGCCAGGACTTCGGCTTGGGTAGTGACGTCCAGCGCACTGGTGGCCTCGTCTGCCAGCAGCAGTTTGGGCTGTCCGGTGAGCGCTGCAGCGATCACGACGCGCTGAAGCATGCCGCCGGAGAGCTCGTGCGGGTACTGGCGCATCCGCTCTTCAGGCTGCCGGATCCCGACGGCGGCAAGGAGTTCCAGCCCGGCCGCGGCAGCGTCCGAACGGCTGACTCCCAGCACGTGCACCAGCCGTTCGGTCAGCGAGTCACCGATCCGCCGGACCGGGTTGAGCGCCGCCCGCGGGTCCTGATGAATCATCGCGGCCTCGGAGGAACGCACGCGGTGAAGCTCATCCCGGGAGGCAGAAAGGACTTCCGTCCCGCCCACCGTGATGGAACCTTCGACGGCGGCCGTATGGGGATACAGCCTCAGCACGGCTCGGGCGGTGGTGGACTTACCGGAACCGGATTCGCCCACCAGGCCCACCACTTCCCCGGCGTCAACGGAGAGACTCACGGTGTCCAAGATGGGGTTAACGAGCCCGTTAGCCGTGATGGTCAGGCTGAGATTGTCTATGTCGAGCAGCATTTCTTACCTCTCAAACCGTGAGTTCAGGCGGTCGGACAGCCGCACGCCCACCACGTTGACGGCCACCACGACGGCGGCGATGGCTGCGCCGGGAACCAGCGTCGGCCAGATGTGGCCTTGGATGATGCCGGACTGGCCTTCCTGGACCATGAGTCCCCATTCGGAGCTGGGCGGTTGGGCGCCGAACCCAAGGAAGCTGAGTGTCGCCAGGCTCATCAGGCCTTCGCCGAACAGCACCACAAGGTAGCCCAGGAGCGGCGGGGTCAGGTTGGGGATGATGTAGCGGACGCAGAGGAGGAATCCGCCCACGCCTTGCACGCGGTACGCATCCACGTACGGCCGGGCCATTTCGGCGAGCGCAAGGGACCGTGTGAACTTCGCGATCACGGGTGCGTAGGCGAGCGCCAAGGCGACTATCGCCGTCGCGGGTCCTTTGCCAAAGACGGCAATCACCAGGACCACGAACAGCAGCCCGGGGAAGGCGAACATGACATCGGTGATGCGCGCCAGGAGGACATCGAGCCAGCCACCGTTCCAGGCAGCAACAGTGCCGATGGTCACCCCAAACAGCGTCGCCAACGCCAAGAGGGCCAGCGGTCCGAGGAGCGATTCGCGGGCGCCGTGGATGAGTCGCGAGAACAGATCCTGGCCCACTTGGTCAGTACCGAGCAGATGCCCGGCGCCCGGTGCTTGCCAGATCGCGGTGAAGTCCACGGCGTTGGCGGCATAGGGCGCAACCCACGGGGCAAGCAGCGCCGCGGCCACCACAATGAGGAGGAATCCGAGGCTCAGAAGGTAGGCAACGTCGCGCTTCTTCCTGCCGATTACCGGGGTGGACGCCAGCGTGGACGTCGAGAGGGAGCTCATGATTTCTTGTCCTTTGCCTTGATGCGCGGATCAAGCAACGGGTGGACCAGGTCCACCAGGGTGGTCACCACCATGTACGTAATGACCATGTAGAGGAGTACCGCCTGCACCACGGGGAAGTCGTGGGTGTTGATGGCGTCCACCAGCAGCTTGCCGACGCCGCTGATGCCAAAGACGCTTTCGACGACGACCGTCCCGGCCAGCATGCTGGCCACCACCAGCGCCACCATGGTGAGGATGGGTCCCCACGCGTTGCGCAGCACATGCCGGCGGATCAACTTGGCGGGTGCCAGCCCGAAGCTGCGGGCCGCTTCCACATGGTCCATGGACAGTTGCTCCACCATGGATTGCCGGGTCACCCTGCTGACAATTGCGACGGCGCCAACGGCCAGTGCCACTGCGGGCAGCGCGAGGTGGTGCAGCCGGTCCAGGAACCCTTCGCCGGCACCCGAGACGGGGAACCATCCCAGTTGGACCGAGAAGATGGACACCAGCAGCAGGCCGATCACGAACGACGGAACCGACGCCGCAAGCGTAGTGGCCGCAGTGATAGTGGAGTCGGTGCGTTTGCCTTGACGAAGAGCGGACAGGATGCCCAGGCCTACACCGGCCACGATGAACAGGACCGACGCAATGGCTACGAGCGCGAGGGTGGCGGGAAGCCGGGTGGCCATCAGTTCAGCCACTGGCTGGTGGTACTGGAAGGACGTGCCAAGGTTTCCGACGAAGGCCTGGGAAGCCCACAGCCCGTACTGCACAAGGAGCGGCTGATCCAGGTTGTACTGTGCCTTGACCTCGGCCACACGTTCGGGGGTGATGTTCTCCGGGTTGCCGATCAGGAACGTGACGGGGTCTCCGGGCGCCGCATACATTGCGGCGAAGATGATGAACGAGCTCACCACCAAGGTCAGGATCATTCCCGCCAGGCGGGTTGCTGCACGGATCATGGCGTCACTTCTTGCTGCTGCCGACGTCCGCGGCCCACGGGTAGTAGAGGAACGACGCTGATGACGGAGCCCCGGTGATGTCTTTGGCCATGGCGATGGTTGCCGGCGTGTGAGCCACCGGGATCCAGACCACGGCGTCGGTCCACTGCTTCTCCAGCTCGATGGCGAGCTTGGCGCGGGCGGCATCATCGGTGGTGGCCTGGGCTTGCTTGACCTTGTTGTCGTAGCCCTCTCCGGTGAACTTCACGAAGTTGACCTTCGCTGTGGAGGCACCGTTTTTGTAAAAGCCCACGGGGTCGTTCTTGGAGATGTAGTACTCGTCGGAGAAGAGGTCGGCTTGCGCCCTCAGGGATGCGTCCGAGTAGAAGTCGCCGTACTGCTGGCGCGGGATGGTGACGATCTCGGCTTTCAGGCCGATCTTCTGCGCGGCTTCCACCAAGGCGCTGGAGATGACGTTCCGGATGGAGTCGCCGCTGTTGGCCACCACGATCGGTTCTGCCGGCACGCCTGCTTCCTGCACCAGCTTCTTTGCTTTCTCCAGGTCGTCCTTGGACGGCTGTGCCGGTGCGCCTGCCAGAGCTTCGTAGGCACTGTTGAACGTCGGCTCTTCGTAGCCCCACGCTCCCGGGCCTACCGGCGTCTTCCACGGCTTGGCCAGCCCGCCGAACGCGGCCTGGGCAACACCCTGCCGGTTCAACGCCAGAGACAGTGCTTGGCGGATCCGTTCATCCTTGAGGGCGCCGCGTTCCGTGGCGATGAGCGACCATACGTTGGTGGACGGTCCTTGGGCGATCTGAACTTTGTCGCTCTTCTGCAGCGGTCCGGCAGTCGCGGGGCTGTCCAGGTACGCGCCTTGGGCTTCACCGCTGGTGAGCGCATTGACGATCGCGTTGTCGTCAGCCCAGCGGAAGGTGATGCTGTCTGCCAGGGAAGCTTTGTCAGCATCCCAGTAGTCAGCGGCCTTTGTGAGGGTGATGTTGGAACCTGCGGACCACTTCTCGAGCTTCAGCGGACCTGAGCAAGCGTCAGGAGCCGACGGCGACCCGTAGTTGGCGCCTTGGGCTTCCACCACTTTGCGGTTGAGGATGATTCCGCCGTTACCGGCCATTGCTTGGAGGAAGATGGCGTCGCGTTGTTTGAGGGTGACGGTGATTTGGTTGTCACCGGTTTTGGCCATGTCGGTGACGTTGGCGTATTCATCGGATTCGTCAGCGCCCTTGGCCGCGTGCCGCTGCATGCTCCACAGCACGTCGTCGGCTGTCATGGGTGTGCCGTCGTGGAAGGTGACATCGTTGCGGAGCGAGAACACCACTGTGGTGTCTGAGGTCCATTCGGCTTTCTCCGCCAAGTGCGGCTTGGTGGTCAGGTCCGGCTGGAGCTGCATCAAGCGTTCGCACACGTTGGACATGATGGTGTTCTCGGCCGTGGCGCTGTCGATGTCCAGGTCAAAGGTGGCCGGTTCCTGGGTGATCATCCACGTGAAGGAAGCGATCTTGCCTGCGGCTTCAGAGGTGGTGGGGCCGAAGGAAACATCCGTGGGGGTGCTCTGGGCCTGCGGGCTGGATGCACCGCAGGCACTCATCGCCAGCGTGAGGGCCGTGGCCCCGGCAAGGATGCCGGCTCTGGCGAACGGCTTGAAGCTATCGTTGCGTTTCACAGTGATACCTCTGCAATGGTGGGGTTGAAGGAGTCGTGGGTGGAACCGGGTCCGTCGTAGAGGTTCCAAGGGATTACTTCGTAGTCGTGGTCGCACGGGGTTCCGTTGGTGACCAGGTATTCGCCTGTAGTGAGGTCTACGCAGCTTGAGAGCAGGGTGGACCACTGACGGACGTGGGGACGTCGCTCGTCCGGATGGGTGCAGACGGATTCGGGAAAGCCAAGGTGGTCCGACATTGCTGCTTTGATGAGTTCACGGGACTGAGTGCTGCTTGTGGCTGCACTGACCCGCTCCAGCCCCCGCCGTGCCTGCGGGACCCGGAAGAGCGAATCCACGGAAACCGGACGGTAGGTGGCTGCCAGTTGCACCGGCATGAAGGCCTCGTAGTGATTGCCGTGAACCAGTACCCCGGACTTGTCCGGGTACATCCAGCCGTTGCTGCCGGGGGTGGTTTCCACGTCGATGGAGAAGCCGGAACGGTGGGACAGTACGGCGTTGCTGGCGATGTGGGGTTTCTGGCGGAAGAGCGTGTTCAACGCATCCGGCAGCTCTGATTGATCCAGCACCATGCGGCGGATGAAGGTCTGCGGCATGCCGAGTTCGTCGGTGAACCGCCCTCCGAGTCCGTTCGCGTTGAGGGCGATGCCTGCTGAGTTGGCTCCGTGGCGGCCGATCTGACCGGCTTCAACCTGCATGATCAACGTGGGCTTTGGGTCCTGCACGATCCGGAGGATCATCACGGTGTCCTGGGCCCCGAAGCGCCAGTCCCAGTTCTGGCCCACGTACATGTGGCCGTCGCCTGCAGCTCCATCCGTCAGGACGAAGGAGGTGCATCCGTCCACATCGTCGCGCTCCTCCGGCTGGGAGGCCTTGGCGAAGCCAGCATCGTAGATGATCTCGCCCCTGAGGTTCAGCACCATGATGTCCAGGACGTCCCGGCCGCTGCCCTCGGCAATGCCGCGCATTTCAGTCACCAGGTCCGGGGCCGTCTGTGTGCACAGGCCCATCCAGCGTTCCGCCCTGTGGCGCAGCTGGTCCCAGGTCAAACCTGTCTGCTGCTGGAAAGCCTCGGTGTAAAAATCGATGGCTTTGGTGATCAGGTCTGTGGCAGCACTTCCGTACTGCCTCCCCCGCTCCAGCGGAGGTCCGGAGATCTCCACGATCCGCAAGGATGTGTTGCTCATATCCGTAGGGCCTTTCATTCGGTAGGGGCTCACTGTCATCCGTGTGTGGAAGGGGTATCTTTGGAACAACCGTTACAAGTGAGGGCTTCTTTAGAATGAATAGTACATCCGATGTGACTTCTGTAACAGACGTTACGAAAAATCGGGGCATGATTAATTTGCGCGGTCGCGTTCGCGAGCACTGGGAGAGGCTCTCCAAGGCCGAGCGGACAGTGAGCACGTTCCTCACCAACAGCTCGCCGGAACGGCTCCTCTACGCGAGCGCGCAGGAACTCGGCGCGGAGAGCGGCACCAGCAGCGCCACGGTCGTCCGCACCGTACAGTCGTTGGAATATTCAGGCCTGCAAGAGCTCAAAAGGGACATCGCAACCCCCTTCACCTCAACGGTGGCCCCGGAAGTTCGCATGCAACAGCGAATCGACCATATGGGTGCCAGCATCGAAGACATCTGGCAAAACGTATGGTCCGAGGCCAAGGACCGGCTGGAACTCGCCTCCAGCGCCGACCCCGCGGAGGCGATCGCTCCCGCCGTCGAACTTCTCATGAGAGGTTCCACGATTGTCAGTTATGGCGTGGGCGCATCCGGCATCGCCGCCCTCAACCTTGCCCTGCGCTGCAATCGGATCGGCCGGCGGGCACGGTGCATCTCCAGTGACGGCTTCCGGCTCGCGGATGATTTGCTCCAGCTTGGGAGCCAGGACGTTGTGGTGGTCTTCGCTCCGGGACGAGTAACTGTCGACGTCGAGGTGCTGCTTAAGCGTGCCCGCTCAGTAGGTGCCTCCATAGTTCTCCTGACCGATGAGCCGGATTCCGCACTGCACGACCTCGCCGATACCGTCATTCTCGCCCCGCACACCCCGACCGGCATGACCACGGAAGCGCTGCCCTCGATAGTCCTTAGCGACGTCCTGGTGCAGGCCCTGGTCTCTGTGGACCACGAGCAAGCGGTGGAATCGTCGCACCAGCTCACGTCGTTGCGCGAGCAGCTGGGGTACTAAGCCCGCCGATCCGCAGCGGCCTGGAGGGGACCGCTCAGCGCTCTTGCGACTGTGGACGTACTGACTCCCAAGGTGTCAGCGATCTCGCTGAGAGTCATCTTCTTGCTCCTGAGGTTCCGCGCCGCTTCCAGTTTGTGCGGGGTCATCGCCGGCGGCCGCCCGCCCAGGCGCCCACGGGCCCGGGCTGCCGCGAGCCCCACCGTGGTTCGCTCGGACAACCTGCTGCGTTCGTAGTTCGCTATGGATTCGAACAACCCAAGGATCACCCGACCGTGCTCGCCTCCGGTATCCAACCACGGTTCCGCCACTACCCGAAAGCTCACGCTCCGCTCGGCCAGCAGTGCAATGATGCCCACCAAGTCCGAGGTACTGCGGCCCAGCCTCGTCAAGTCGCTCACGAGCAGCGAGTCCCCCGGCTTGAGCGCCTCGAAGCAGGCTTCCCATTGCCCCCTGAGTTCAGTGGCCCCGGTTGCTCGCTCCTCATAGACATCCACTGCTCCGGCTGCCTTGAGCACTTGGACCTGGTCCTCAAGGGACGGCCCAAACGTGCTTTCCCTGGCGTAACCAATAGAAATATTGAGTCTTTCCAATTTCCCAAAAACCCCCATTTTTGAGTTGAAATTATTTGAATACCGTATTGAGTTTTGACGCATAACTATCTGCAATTAGGCTCAGCGGGTATACAGCCTTCACAGGAGCCAGATAATGACTTCTGGGAAGCGCAACAGCGATCCTGCCATGGCTGGGACCACAGCATCCGCCTCGCCAGTATGACATAACGGAATTAGAAACTAAAACAACTTTAAGAAAGCCCTTGATGGCTCTTGTCACGTTCTCGACCAGAAGTGATACTCGAGTTACAACCGGCAAAGTAGCCGTGTAATTATCACCTAGGGAGGAGGGATGATGATGAAAAGCAACTATTCTGCTCCGCGTGTAGCGCGGGTGGGTTCGTTCCGTGAAGTGACAAACGGTGTTTGGTTCGGGCGCTGGCGCGACATCTTCGGCGGTCGGGCATTCGTTAAGGTCGACATCGGCTGATAGCAGTACAGAGGTACGAGCGGGAGCCTCGTCATAGTGACGAGGCTCCCGTTCTGCATCAGGCTTTCATTCGCTCCATCACACGTCAGGTGCCAGGACTCAATGCCACAACTCTTCTTAGCCAACAGGGGCAGTGCCTCGGGATTGATCGACGAATCAACGGCGTTGCCGTCCAGCGCCGATGTCACCATCCTCGATTCCAGGCTCAGTGAGCGGCAAGTGAGGGATTCCGCTGTCTCCCGCCAACATTTGCGTGATGACCATGGCGCAACCCCGGGCTACGCACGCGCCACCACCGGATCAATTTCAACGGCAGAGGCCCTGTACTGGACCGACGTCGGCGGAGTGCCGGTTGCCTCGACGTCCCAGGGAGCACTGCGGCGAATTGCCCACAGCAAGCTCGATGACAGCAGGGTCCGTCTGGCCCTGTGCACAAATTTGCCTGGCTTCCTGCGCCACCTTCCGTTCTGGGAAGGAATCAATGCAGTGGCACCAGGTTCCACGCTCACCTACCACAATGGGCGTCCCAAGGTACTGGACCAAGCAGTTGCGGCGGACCACCCCACCCTGGATCTATCCGAGGCGGCTGAACTGCTGCTGGCTGAACTGACACGGTCCATGGAACGCCGCATCCTGTCCTACGGGAAATTGAGCGCTGATGTGTCCGGCGGCATGGATTCAACCAGCCTGGCCTACATTCTGGATTCACTTCAGGAAGAGAGCATTTACTACCATGCGGGTACGGACGATCCCCATAACCGGGATAGCCAGTACGCGCGTCGAGCAGCTTCGGAACTACGCGGGCAATTCACTGAGCTGGAGTCACTGACCGCCACATCAGGCGCGTTCAGCGAATTCGACCAGAACATCCAGAGCCTCGATGACGGTCCGCTGGCATGGGCCGGGAATTCCAAGCACCTCGGATTTTTGCTCACAGATGCCTCCCGGCGTGGCGTCAAGGCTCACCTGACGGGAGTTGGTGGCGACGAATTGTTTGATCCACTTCCCGCAACCGCCTTGGATCTCCTCACGACTCCATCGTGGAAGGCCGGCCTCCGGATCATTCGCCGGCTAGGCAAAATGCAGCGGTGGTCCACGCTGGCAGTAGCCCGAGCGGTGGGGTCCAACGTCAACTTTGAAACTGAGATGCTACGGCGTATTGAAGCCCAGGCGGGGAACATCGTGGGGCCGGCCGAGGCCTTCTCATGGGCGCCCGGCTTCGGCATTTCTAAATTCGCCACAGCAGAAACCCGGGAAGTAGTGGCACAAAAAGTGAAGGATGCGCTCACACAGGGAGCCCGCCCGCACCATAAGGATCGCTTCAGGCATCAGATGACCGAGGCAGTCATGTTCCAAGGCGAAGTTGTGCGGCAAGTGGGCCATGCCTACGAACACCTCGGCGTCGCTTGGGAGGCGCCCTTCTTGGACGATGCGGTAGTCCGTCTCATTCTGAGCCTGCCTACTGACATCCTCGTTGGAACCCGCGATAGCAAACCGCTCCTGGCGCGGGCGACGGAGCCTGTTGCCCCCCGTTGGCTGTTCACCCGCGAAGACAAGGGTGAATACAGCTCCGACCTGTTCACCGAGTACAAGAAGCGCCGACACGATCTGTCCCGCCTTTTCGACGAAAGCTATCTGGTGGACATGGGCCATATCAACGCTGACGCTGTACGCGATGCCTTGAGCATGCCGGTAGTCAGCACGGACGAACTCTTTGAAATCGAACAACTCGCCGGCGTCGAGAGATGGGTCAGGGCCATTCAATGAGGAAGAAGACAACCCGCACCGTCCAAGCTGGAGACGTATTCCAACCATCACCGAAAATTACCTTCAACGTAGATGATGACGGGATAACGGTGTTCGACGCCCGAGGCGGCACTTACTGGCGTGGAAACGCCACAGCAGCCGACGCCATAGCTGCAATCGAGCAAAATCTCGAGGTGGGAGACGTCGTCGACAAAATCTCTGAATCCTATGGAGTTGACCACCACCGGGTGCGTCAGGACGTCCACACTTTGATTGATGAACTGCAGCGTTCCGGAATTATTCGGAGGGTCAGCCCATGAGCCTTCCCATCAGTCCACAGCCAACCGTCATGCCACAGGGGCTGTTCCGGTTGCGGACCCACGCGGTGGTCGGCGTCGCTTGGGTCATGACCTTGCTGCCACCGGCGCTTCTTCAGTCAGTTCTCCATGGTCTTTCACATTCGCACCGTTCCACCACCGCCCATCAAGCACGCCTCATGCGGGCAGCCGTCTGTGCCGTCAGCGCCCGCTGCGCCGGCGAGGGGTGCCTGCAGCGGTCGATCGCAGCCTTCATGCTGTGCCGCATGGAAGGCCACTCACCGGGATGGAAAACGGGCTATCAACTTGAGCCATTCGCCGCCCATGCATGGATTGAAGTGGACGGGGTGCCGATCGACGAGCCCCATCGTATCCGCAGCTACGTCCCCGTCCTCACCGTGGCTCAGCCCGGAGAAGCGAGTAACAAATGAAGACCACAGCCAATACCTCTCGACGCGCCGGGCTGACCGAACTATTCCGCCACGTAGCCGTTCAACGCCGACTCGTTGTCCTCATCGTTCTTCTCAGCCTTTTAGGATCTGCGCTTTCCTTGGCGCAACCTTTGCTGGTCCGTGAAGTGATCGACCGGGTCAGCGCATCCAAGCCCTTGGAAGTCCTGCCGTGGCTTGTTGGCGGGCTCATCCTGGTGGGGGGAGTTCTTGGTGGCATCAGGCAGTACCTGATCCAGCGCACCGCCGAGACGGCCATTAGGAGGTCGCGCCACAACCTCATCGACCACATACTTCACCTGCCGGTGCCCACATTGGACCAGCGCCGAGTAGGCGATCTCGTCGCCCGTGTCACCACCGACACCACAGTCATCCGGAACATGCTCAGCCAGGGCTTTGTGGAATCCTTCGCAGGCGTTTTCACCATCATCGGCGCGCTCGTGGCAATGCTCTTCCTGGATCCGGTTCTGGTGATCATTGCCCTTGGAGCCGCCCTGGTCTCGGTCGCAGCGGTCGTTTGGGTCACCTCCTACATCGAACGCGCCAGCCTCGGGGTTCAAACTGCCCTGGGGAAACTCTCGTCCTCCATGGACCGCGCCATCCGGGCGACACGAACTGTGCGTGCAGCCAACGCAAGTACACGTGAATCCCAACGCGTTAAGGAAGACGCGAACGGCGTCTGGACCATTGGACTGCGTGTTGCGGCCACCACAGCCTTGGTATCGCCGATTTCCTCCATCGCTATGCAAGTGACCTTCCTTGCCGTTATCGGAGTTGGCGGGCTAAGAGTGGCATCGGGCGAACTGACGGTGGCAGACCTCGTTTCGTTCATACTCTTCCTGTTCCTCCTCATCATGCCCCTCGGCCAACTCTTCGGAACCGTGAGTGCCATCGGGGAGGCGCTTGGAGGCGTGGCGCGCATTAACGAGATCCTGCAGCTCCCCACCGAACAGGACGCGCCCGTCGTTGTGGGCAACGTGGTCCCCACCATCAGGGATTCCAGCTTGGTTTTCCGTGGGGTGAGCTTTGAGTACGACCATCCTTCCGGGGAGACGGAGGGGCCCAGTCGGCGTTCAACGTTGAGCGATGTCTCATTCCAGATCGAATCCCGTCAGCGGGTTGCAATCGTCGGCCCATCCGGGGCCGGCAAGAGCACCATCCTGAACCTTATAGCCCGCTTCTACGATGCTTCCGATGGGCAAATCCTGTTCGGCGGAACCGACGTTGACCAAGTAGCAAGGTCGGCGGTCCGGGCCAATATCGCCTATGTCGAGCAGGACGCTCCCGCTGTTGCCGGAACCCTCCGGGACAACCTGAATATAGGGAATCCGGATGCCTCCGACGAGGACATGATGGCCATTCTGGAACGGCTGAATCTCACGGCTGTCCTTCAGAGGTCAGAACTTGGCCTCGACGCGGAAGTCGGCGAGGGAGCCGTGCTCCTCTCCGGGGGAGAACGGCAGCGAATTGCTGTGGCCCGAGCCTTGCTCGCAAACCCTTCAATGCTTCTCCTGGACGAATCAACCTCCAACCTGGACGGGGTGAGCGAGGAAAAGGTGAGGGAGCTCATCGCCGACGTAACTTCGGGTTGCACCTTGGTCATCGTTGCCCACCGCCTCGCCACCGTGCAAAGCTCTGACTTGATCCTGGTGCTCGATGAAGGCAAGGTCGTGGCAAGCGGTACCCACACAGAATTGATGCAGACGTCGCCTCTTTATCGGGAACTCGCTCAGAACCAATTCCTGACAAGTGAGATGGCCTATGACGCAACGACACCCGAGCACGACGCAAAGCGCTGATCCAGAAAACGTTCGCCTCTCCGTAGTCCGGGAAACGATCATTCCCGTTCTACTGAACGTTCTGGTCGGCCTCATCGTGGTGGCAGGGCTTTGGATCACCGTGGTTCCGCCGGAATCACCCGGCAGGCTGTTCCAACTGGCTTTGGGTGGCCTTGTTGTCCTGGGACTCTGCCTTCGGTCAAGGTTTCCTTGGTTTGCCGCCGCGTGGACCGGTGTTGTGACGGCCGTTGGCTGGAGCTTGGGAATGACAGAGGATCCTTTCCTGGTAACAGGGCTCTGCCTGTACGTTGCCGCGGAACGATTCGGGACACGCCTCTTTCCTGCATGGCTGATCGTGCTGGAAATTCTTCTGTTCACGTCCTTGCTTCTGGTCTCCGCGGAGGGTGCCGAAGCACGCATCCGGGGCATCATCCTGGGCGCTGTCATCATCGGGGCAGCGTGGGTCTTGGGAATCCGCACCCAACGCATGCGTTATGAAACCGAGCGCAATGCCCGGGCGCAGGAACGGCTTCGCCTCGCCCGGGATATCCACGACGTGCTGTCCCACACCCTGGGTGGGATTGGGGTGCGGGCGGGCGTCGTGGCGCATGTAAAGTCGTCCACCACCGACGATCTGCGATCTGCGCTGCAGGGCATCGAGTCCGATGCCCGTGATGCGTTGGGCCAACTGCAGGTCTTAATGCGCCAGGAACGTAGCGAAACGGGTGATGACGCACCGCCGGGAAGCCTTCCTGAACTGGTGCGGGAGCTGTCGCAGCCGGCCATAAGGGCCGGTATATCTGTCGTGATCGACGCCGATGAAAGCGCCCAGGACCTTCCTGCCATCCAGCGAACCACCGCGTATCGAATCATTCAGGAAGCCCTGACGAACGTGATTCGGCATTCCGGAGCAGGAACCTGCCGGATCACCATCAGGACTGAGGAAGGTGACCTGAGAATCAGCGTCCTCGACGACGGTCCGGGGGCGCCTTTGGCTTCCAAGAACGGTCACGGCCTCACAGGAATGCGTGAACGGGCTCAGTTATTGGGCGGAACCTTTGAAGCCGGACGGGACGCCAATGGATACCGTGTGGCGGTTTCACTGCCGGGAACTGCAGGGAGGGTGCACAGCCGATGAATGAGATCAGTGTCCTCATCGCAGACGACGATCCTCACATCAGGACGTCACTGCGCCTGTTGATCGACGATGAGCCGGACATGGCGGTGTCTGCCGTGGCTGTGGACGGCGCGGAGGCCGTGGAGTCCATCCTGGAGCATCAACCGGATGTGGCGCTCATGGATGTTCGAATGCCGCGGATGACAGGCCTTGAAGCTGCTGGCATTCTGGCCTCACGGCAGTCCCGCACCCGGTTGGTCATGCTGACCACCTTCGATATGGACGATTACGTGTACCAAGCACTTCGCCAGGGCGCCTCCGGCTTTCTCCTCAAGAACGCGCCGCTGCCCGACATCCTCAAGGCAATCCGTACAGCACATGAGGGAAACGCGCTCCTCGCCCCGGAGATTACCCGCCGTCTCATAGATCGCTTCACCCTGCGCCCAGCCGCACACGACCGCCTCAGTGAACTGACAGTCCGCGAACGCGAAACCTTGACCCTCATCGGACAAGGTGCCTCCAACAACGAGATAGCAGCCGCCCTGTTTCTCACGCGAACCACTGTGCGGACTTACGTGAGTAGAATCCTGACGAAACTGGACGCACGGGACAGAGCCCAACTCGTTGTCATCGCCTACGAAGGCGGCCTGGTGGGCCCTTCGCCCGTTTAGAACGTGCCACGACTGTCAACACCTGCAGACAGACAAGCGATGCTGGGCCGGATTGACTTGAGTAATGCCAGCATCTTCCAGAGCGACCTTCGACGTGCAGCCGGGGCCACGAACAACCATGGCCCGCGCCGTCAGGGCCGAAACCACCAAACTCCTGACACTGCGTCTTTGCTTCAACACCATGGCAGGAACGGTGCTGCTTACGGTGTTTCTTTCCTGGATACTGACAAACCTGATCGACGCTGCCCACAAGGCAGGGAGGCCGGAGGAGGCAGCTGGCCTTGAGGGAGGCACAGCCTTTCTGGTCATCCTTCACTATGGACAAATAGGGGTCATCCTTCTTGCGGCGTGGTCGATGCACCAGGAATCGGACAGCGGCTCTCTTCGGAGCACCTTGATCAGCCTCCCGCAGCGCAGTGCCGTGTTGGCGGCCAAAGCGATCGTGATTGTCGCTGCCGTTTTCATCACGGCTGTCCTGAGCGTGTTCGGGTCGGCAGGGATTCGTTGCGTGGTCATCGACTGCACCACCGAAACAAGCCAGATAACAGCAACTCCACAAGCGGCATCAGGAATCCTGTGGGGCGTGGTCCTTTACTGGATACTCATCGCCCTGTTCACCTACGCCTTGTCAGTGGTCCTTCGCAGCGGATTGGCGGCCATGGGCACGGTCTTGGCGATGGCCCTCATTGTCTCCACCTACATGGTGAACATCACCCCCCTCGCCAAGTTCCTGCCGGATCAGGCGGGAGCCCAGCTCTACCAACTGCCACCTTCTGCGCCGGGCGACTTGGGACCTGCAACGGGTGGATTGGTCCTCGCGGCGTGGGTGGTCGCGGCGCTGGTCGCTGCTCTTGTGCTGTTCCGCCGCCAGCCAGTTCGCCGCTAAGTGACATCGACTACCAAGGAGATCAGACAGTGATCGAGATAAAGAACTTGAACAAGAAATACGGGCAGTCGGATGGAATCATCGACGTCTCACTGACGGCAGAGCCCGGGAAAGTCACCGCCTTTCTCGGCCCGAACGGGGCCGGAAAGTCGACCACTTTCCGACTGCTTCTAGGCCTCGATCGGGCGGACAGCGGGTCCGCTCTCATCGAAGGAAAGCCATACCGGGACCTCACCGCTCCTCTGTGGACCGTCGGGGCTCAGTTCGATGGCTCAGGAGCCCACAAGGGCCGCACGGCCAAGGCCCATCTCACGTGGCTGGCTCAATCCAACGGCATTCCGCACTCGAGGATCAGTGAAGTTCTGGAGCTCGTCGGACTTTCGGACGCCGCCCGGAAGCGCGTGGGAGCCTACTCACTCGGTATGGGTCAGCGGCTGGGGATCGCCGCGGCCCTTCTCGGCGATCCACGCATTATTGTTCTCGATGAGCCGACCAACGGCTTGGATCCCGAAGGTATCCGCTGGATCCGGGGCCTCCTGAGGACCCTTGCAGCCAACGGCAAGACTGTCCTTATTTCCAGCCATCTCATTAATGAGGTCCAGCATGTCGCTGACCACATCGTCGTCATTTCCGGTGGCCGCATTGTTCGGTCCGGAAACGTCGATGACCTGGTCGCCGGTCATCATGACCTGGAAGCCGCCTACTTCGACTGGACCGGCAACGCAGCTAAGGGAAACGCCGCATGAGTACCCTGGTGGCCACTGCCCGAAAGCCGAGTCTGTTCCGCGCCGAAATCACCAAACTCATCACATTAAGGTCCGTGTGGATCACTGCAGCCCTGACGTGGCTCATCGTCGTCCTCATCGGATGGTCCCAGGCGGCCCCGGTGGGGGATGCGCTCCGAACCAATGACCCCGGGCTTGCCCCAGGGGCGAGTCCGGAGACGGTGGGCTTCGACTGGGTTGCGCTGGGACTGATTGGAATCATTGTTATCGGCGTCATTTCCGCATCGAGTGAGTACGTGTCGGGCCAACTGCGGACCAGCCTGGTGGCCGCGCCGAACCGCGAGCGCCTGTACTTGGCGAAATGCACTGCGTTGACAGCGTTCGTCACGCTGCTGGGCCTGGTGACCATCCCGCTGTTGAGCCTGTTGTCCCAATCCGGTCTCGGCGAACTTTCCGTGGTGAACGGGACCGTTCCGGCAAGCCTTATTCTCCGCTGGGTTGGTGCCATCGCTTTCTGGGATGCCATAGCCCTCATTGGGTTCGCGCTGGGCATCTTGCTCAAGCAGACGCTGATACCGCTGTTTGCGCTGATTGTGGTTTCACAACTGTCGCTGATGTTGCTCCTGCTGACCCCGGCTTTTGCCTATCTACCCACCGTGGCCGGGGTCCTGCTCTTCGACCCAGGCTTGGTTACGGGGTCCTACCCGGACGCGGACCTGGGTACCCTCACCGCTGCGATAGTCACTTTCACTTGGACAGCCGGCCTCGTGGCCGTCGCAGGGTTCAAGTTCAGCACGCGGGACGCCCGTGGATAGCTGAACCACGACGGCGGTCCTCACCTTCTCCTAAGGCGAGGACCGCCGTCGGGCTTGGCTCCGTCCTTCGGAATCCGGGCGGCAACGAGGCCGGGCGTGGTCGCAGCAGCGGCGTACAGGTTGGGGCCGTCGGCATAGAAGGGATCGGTGAGAACCAGGCAGCCGTCGCGGGTACGCATGACACGGAGGAAATGCTCTACCTCTCTGTGGTTGGGTCGCTGACCGAGTGAGTTGAGAGCAACTGACGAGGGCCCCTGTGAGGAAGGGCTGATCCAAGTGCGCGTTGTGGCCAGCATGGTCGAGAACAACAACTGTGGACTGCGCGTAACTGTTGGCCAAGGCAATCTGATCCTGGAACCCGACCACGTGGTCCTGGCGCCCTGCCACGATCAGAGCGGGCCCTTGAAAGGTGGCGAACCGTCCCTCCGGCTCTTCACTGAGCACATAGTTATCCGAAATTCGCTCTATCGCAGCCTGGTCAAAGATCCGCAGCCCTGGGAGCACCGCATCCGGAAACGAAACCAGTTCTCCGGGGATTGGACCACAGCCATGGATTCATACTCCGCAGCGTCTGCCGGTTCCAGCGTCGCTAACAGCGCTGGATCCGTTTCAATGACTGTCCGGTTGGGCAGCGTTCTTAAGCCGTGATCCGCAACCACCACCGGACAAAGGAGTGCAACCCCCAGCACTTGCTCCCCAAATTCGCCTATCAAATGACGGGCAATCATGCCCCCGAAGGAATTCCCGAGGACTGCAAACTCCTCATCGCCGAAAGTCTCCCGAGCAAACAAGGCAACGGCGTTTGCCACAGCGTCTGCGCTGTCGATCTCAGGCCCCGCTTCGGTTTGGCCTGGAGGAACGAGCCCCGCTGGTCGTTTTCGAGGGACCGGCCTACGCTTCTGAACCGCCCCGCAGAGCCGGCCGCGCGCCGTCGTCGTCCATTTCCACCGTGGAAGCGGCCCCCTCAGCTTCCCACCGCAGCAAGTCTCCCGGCTGGCACTCCAGCACCTCGCACAGTGCTTCCAAAGTAGTGAATCGGACAGCCTTCGCCCTCCCATTCTTGAGAACAGCCAAGTTGGCCGGCGTGATTCCTACCCGCTCCGCGAGTACGCCCACCGCCATCTTGCGCTTGGCCAGCATGACGTCGATATCCACGATGATCGGCATCAGATCACCTCGTCCAGCTCTGCCCGCAAGCCAGCGGCTTCGACGTCGCGCTTGACGGCCTGGGCCAGCAGCGTCCGCAATACCAGCACCAGCAGCGCCACTCCCCCGATCATCAACGCAGCCCCGCAGATCAGCATCACAATGCCCGGCGCAGTCTCCCCGGGCGCCAACAGCACCGCAATGGAAAACATCAACAGGGCGGCAAAAGAAATGGCCCCGAAGATTAGGTCCACGAACCGGAAAGCCCCGTGAGAGAACACCGTCCCGCGGCGCACCATCGTCAGCAATCGCCACACGCAGACCGCAACCACCTGCACACACAGGATCCCCAGGACCACGATGGCAAGCAAGGCAATCCGTGGACCGTCGGGGGCACCCGCCTCCACGAGGTCAGCCGAGAGCAGCGGCACCATCCATACCTGCACGAACAGCGAACCCGCCAGCACCATCGCAATCACAATCCTCAGCGCGAGAATCGTCAGCTTTCCCATGGAACGCCTCCTTTATCGAACAACAATGAGATTCTATCGATATTCGATACTCCAACACAAGACATCAGTGCCCTCGTGAAATTAGTCAGCTTGCTTACTAAAGCGAGGTTCCCTAGGGTGGAACAGGTCAGACAAACAACTCTCACAGCGGCGGCCTCGCCCAAAAAGCACCCCGCTGCGCAACGAGGAGGAACAATGTCAGAACACAACATCGCAGGCAAGAAGGTCGCATTCCTTTTGACGGACGGCGTTGAGCAAGTGGAGCTCACCAGCCCGTGGCAGGCCGTCAAGGACGCCGGCGGCGAGCCCACCCTTGTGGCCCTCTCCAAAGGAAAACTCCAAGGATTCAACGGCGTGGACAAGGGCGACACGTTCGACGTCGACCTCGCAGTGGCTGACGCTAACGCCGCCGACTTCGACGCACTGGTACTCCCGGGTGGCGTCGTGAACGCGGA
This sequence comes from Paenarthrobacter sp. FR1, assembly GCF_051106045.1. Lineage (NCBI taxonomy): Bacteria > Bacillati > Actinomycetota > Actinomycetes > Micrococcales > Micrococcaceae > Paenarthrobacter > Paenarthrobacter sp. FR1. The sequence continues at coordinate 82,868 of NZ_JBPFSF010000005.1, forward strand.
CAACCTCCGCGTGGACAAGGACGCACAGAACTTCACGCGCGCATTCTTCGAGCAGCACAAGCCCGTGGCTTCGATCTGCCACGGACCGTGGATCCTCATCGACGCCGGCGTGATCAAGAGCCGCAACGTCACCTCGTACCACACCCTCCAATCGGACCTGAAGAACGCTGGCGCCAACTGGACCGACGAAGAAGTGGTGTGCGATCAGGGTTTGGTCACCAGCCGAAACCCAGACGACCTCCCAGCCTTCAACGCCAAGGTTGTTGAAGAGATCTCGGAAGGCCAGCACGCCGGCCAGACCGCTTAGTGGCCACCAGCGTCCTGAACGCGAGTGCCGCCGTCGTACTTTCACAAGAAGTACGACGGCGGCACTTGCCGTTTCGCCGGCAGGTCAGCCTGGTTCGCGCCCTCAGTGGCGGGCTCCTTGCTGTCGCTCGATGCCGCACGGGTGCCCGCAAGGGGATCCTCTACCGGGCAGCTCCGTATGGCGCTGAACCACCGGTATACAGGACGGTTGAGGTCGGAGAGAGTCCTGCCCCATCGGGCTGCAGAGGGCCAATGTGCACGCTCAGGAACTGGCTTCTTAAGTGTCGGACGCGCTGCGCCCGGCAATGAACCAAAGAAGAGGGCCCAGTGCAGGGAAGGCAAACACGATCAGGATCCACAGCACGGTGCCGCCTGGGGTCAGCCTCCTGCTCCGCAGGATACTGACCAACGCAGTGACTAACAGCGCGATGAGAACGAGGCCGGCTAAGAGGACCGTGGTCTCAACAGTCGTCGGAATGATCGGATTGGTACTTTCGAGTCCGGCTTGCATCCAGAACACATGTCCCCCAAATTTCGCTATTGCAGTGTTTACGCACTCAGGTTTGAACCTGACACCCTACCTCTGGCGCGCTCACGTACAACAGTCAGCCGTCCCGAGTCCTTTGAGCGAAGGACTCGCACATGCTCAAAACTGACCCCGAAGTTCCGGCGGTATATGCGTTGACGTCCGGTAAGGGATCCTCTACCGGGCGCCGCGTTCTGGCGAAATGGATGTCCCTTTAGTGCTGCCGTTCGTCGACTTGCACGTTCCAAATGAGGTGCTCTTGATCCTGGATGGTTCTGCGGATCTCCCAGGCACAGCTGTTATTCCGTCGGTCGTACTTGTGGGTTCTCTCCTTCGGGGAACCCGCGCTTGATTGTTTTTCCCAGTCCACCAGTTGCTGAGTGATTCGCAGGTCGGTGACATCGCGGACCATCTTGTCGATGGCCAGTGTTCTGTAGACCTGGTCCGAAGTTACATCGAAGGGATACAGACCATTTTCCTTGTAGAGGTTACGGATGATCCCCATCTGCTTCCGGTTCGGGTAGAACTCTGAGGTGGATCTGCCATTGGCCTGTCTCCATTGAAGGACCGCGTACGCTGCCGTGTATTCCCGGATCTCCGGTGGCGCCTCGAGCAGCGGTGGCGTGGCGCTCACGCTGATGCTCTCGCTACCTGTCCCACCGGTGGAATAGGTGGGCGAAGCGAGGATGCCATACTCTTCCAGCCCTTCACTTAGCGATGCCGATGCAGGGTAGCTGCTGTAGCGCTGAACGCTCTTTTCGAATTCTTTCAGGGCTTCGTCCCAGAGCGTTGGCTTTCGGAAAGGTTTATGGCCCATGGCGGTGTAGACGGTGTCGGGGTGCGGGTTTGCAGCGCCCAAGGGATATAGCGCATTCCCTAGGACAGGGTCATCAACCCTGGGGTGCTCAAGGTCCTCATATCCGGCTCTAGCTTCAGCCAAGGTGTACCTCTTGGCCCATGGCTCATCACCGGTTGGTGTATGGAGCGATTCGATAAGGAACGCCCGTCCGTTCGGTACGTAAAAGTCCTCAGAGAAGGGGTCAAGGCCCAAGTTCCTGCAGATATCAACCAACGTCTCGTGAGGGAAGCAGTCCAAAGGCCGCGGCAGTAGGTACTGTTCCGTGTCCTCAAAGTCGTAGGGCTCGCCGCCGTGGCTGAATTGCCAAGGCTCGGAGCCATACAGGCTCAAAGACCTCCGGCATTCGTTCTCGTCAAAGACCATTAAGTTCCTGCCGCCCCACCGTCCCCTGGCAGGCTCGTCCGGCATGCGTCTGATGTTTTTTGGTACGTCCTCCACTTCCACCGTGGGGATACCCCTGGAAAACGGGAAGTGGTCTCGCAGCGGCCAGAAGTATGCGGTGTCATGAGTGTTCTCCATGACAGCGGTCCACTCAGGGTTAGCAGTCTCCAGAAGAAGCCATCGCTGACCGTAGCCCAGTGGTAATAATTTGCCCAGTAACTCCCTCAGAGCACCTCGGTGTTCAGTGACCCCGAAACCAGCCAATGGCTGGTGGTGGCTCTCTTGAGCCCATTGCCTCCACTCAACGGTCGCCTCATCAAGAGGCCTTTGCAGGAATCCAATCTTGTTGGTGACCGGCGCCCATTCCCCACCAAGCAGCAGCTTGGCAGCAAGTTTTTGGGCTGGACTCTGTCGTGGCGGCATTCGCGGCTCCTCAGGAACATCTCGAGAGTCAGGCAAGATTCAGCTAATGCTGAGAGCCTGATCTCGTAAAGCCTCCCACAAAGCCCATGACGCCCGAAATATTATGGTCGCGCTCTGGCCGGCTATCCTAAGCGCCCGTAAGCCGGTCGATCACCGTGCTGCCAAAGCCTGTCGCCATGCTTTACACCATTGCTGGCTTGGGCCATGTACGTAAGACCCGCACGATGAAATGCACGGTGACGGGGGGTGCCCTAAACGCTACACAGACATGTTAACTGCACTCTGTGTTGGTCTGTTGGCAATCAATGGCAGGAATGGTGGAGGGCATGACTGGGAGCTTGGGCAAGGTTGTACGGTCGGAGAATGGTCCTGCGTATCGCCTGATCTTTCCGGGTACAGAGCATGAAGTGGTCACATCGTTCCTGCGTGATCTGGCAGCGTCTGATTGTTCGCCGGCCACGTTGCGGAGCTACGCCTACGATCTGCTGCGGTGGTTCAGGTTTCTTCATGATCGTTCTATCCCGTGGGAACACGCAGAACGGTTGGATGTCAGGGCTCTGGTGGAGCACATGCGGGCATCACCGACAGCCAATGCCCTGCGACGGGGGACTGATCAGGCTGCGGCCACAAACGTCGTGACCCGAAAACGGGGCGTAGGAACGACATTCTCAGCCAATTCCATCAATCACCAGCTGACGGTCCTCTCCAGCTTCTACGACTTCGCCCTCGAAATGATTCTGGGGCCTCTATTTAACCCTGCTCCTCGGCAGCGCGGCTTTGGACCACGAGCTTATGCGCACCACAATCCCATGGCAGTTCCGGCCACCCCGCCGCGGGACGTATCGGCAAAGGGTTCCCAAAGTTGCATGGCGGGGTATACCGGAGGAGGCCATTTCCTCGATCTTCAAAGGGCTGCGCAACCACCGGGACCGGGCATTACTCTCGTTCTGGCTCAGCAGCGGGGTTCGGGCTGAGGAACTGCTCGGCCTGAGCCACGGTGATTACGATTTCGGAGAACATACGGTCGTGGTGACCAGCAAAGGCACACGAAACCGCGATGTAGTCCCAGCCAGCGCCGATGCGTTTGTCTGGCTAGCGCTCTACATGCGCCAGGGGCTGCCGACCTCACCGGGTGACCCCGTGCGGTGGACTCTTCATCCCAAGAATCAGCGCCCACTGACCTACAACGCGGCCCGGCGAATGTTCGATAGAGCGCAGGCTGCGCTGGGATCCAACTGGACGTTGCGCGACCTCCGTCACACGGCGGCAGAACGAATGATTGCAGACCCAGCGTTCACACTGGTGGATGTTCAAACCGTGCTCCGGCATGCCCATGTCACCACCACAACGATCTACACCCAGCCTCGGATGGACGACATATTGCAGAAGGTACTCGAGCACTACTCCCGACCAGCTCCGCCGAGCGCCGACCATAGAACCCGAATACGACCATGCAGCTGTTAGGGAGCTACTGGGGCTGGGCGAATGACTGAACCAGCAAGAACAGTGGATGTCCGAACGCCGTCCAGTGTGGCTGCGGCTGCCACGTACAAACGGGGAAGGGAGCTCCGCCTGACTTCCGACAATGCGGTGACCGCCACCCGGAGAGCATGGTCCAGGCAGGCCTTCGATGGCGGGGTCCCGGCTCCAGCAGGCCAGGATGCGGAAATTGCGCGCCTTCAACACTTGGGTCTTGATGAGGCCCTGGCCTGGGCGAGCGAGTTAGCGCTTTCCTACAATCCGAAGCCGGTCACCTACCAAAAGTGGACCAATGCTGCCGGGCGCGTATTGCACTGGTTGAATCAGTTCCCGGGCGGTACCTGGGATGAATGAACGATGGCTCGCTTCAGGGCTCGATCAGGCGCCGCGTGAAGGCTACGCGCAACTCGGCCAGCGGCTCGGATTTGGTCAGGGTTTTGTTGGTTCCGGTGTCAGCACGGTGGTACGCGCTCGTCTGGTGCGCCCTTCTTATGAGTGGATGTTCTCTTCGAATGGATGGCTGCAAACCAGTGATCTACCTTCCTTTTTTGAGGTTTCAGAACCGGCAGCTGTTTCTGATCTTCGGGCTTTGCCGCAGTACCAGCGCGGTCACGAACTGGTACGCCGGAACGCCGAAAGCGCTATTTCCGGGGTCTTGCTTCGCACCGGCAAGCGGCTGCGAAACCTGACCGGTGAGGACGTGCTGGCCTACTCGCATATAGCCCGCTCCACCAGACACGCCAAAGAGCACCTGGCCTGGGAGATCCTCGTCGCGCTTGGTCCTCTCGCGGATGAACCACCGACGCTTCGGGCGGCGTGGCATGCCAGTGTCAGCTCCCGCCGGCACACGGTTAAGACGCTCGTGGACCGTTACAACGTCCCGAACTCCGGGGTCCGTGACCTCCTGATTAGTTACTTGGAGGAATTGAAACCGAACATGGACTACGGGTCTCTGGAAGGGATGGCCTACCGGCTTGTACGCCTGTTCTGGTGCGAAGTCGTTGACATCAACCCCGAGCAACAAGACCTGCGGCTGGCACCGGACGTGGCCGCGCAATGGCGTCAGCGGATCCAGGTAACTCTGGCAGGGGCACCACGCCGGGAAACTTCATCCACATACTTTGCGGTCCGCGCCCTCTATCGGGACATCTCAGAATGGGCACTTGAGCAACCCGAACGGTGGGCTGCCTGGGTCGCGCCCATTCCCTTCGCCCGTACCGAAACGAGGGCCGTCTCAAAACAGCGCAAGCATGTCGAAGCGCGCATGCAGCAACGCACCCGCTCACTGACGCCACTGCTGCCGGCCTTCATCAGATCCGCTCTAGCCTTGCGGGACGCTGGTGCGCGCTTGCTTCAGGCCACGTTGGCCGCCACGCACGATGAAGTTTACTGCGTTGACGGAGTTACCTACCGCCGTCACGACCCTCCTGTTAGGTCCAAGATCAACACCAGAACCCGCGCCTGGGCTGAGATCGTTGCCGCCGAAGATGGCGCACACCTCCCTACGGCCGTGGGTAAGCGCGCAGACATCAGTTCGGTGGAAGCCGATGGCTTCTGGGGATGGGCTGTAGTCTCAACGCTGAAGGAGACAGGCCTCAGGGTCGAAGAACTCCAGGAACTGACCCAGCTCTCCCTTCGGCACTACGTTGCACCGACCACGAACACCGTTGTCCCATTACTGCACGTCGTGCCTTCGAAGACCGATCAGGAACGCCTCATCCCCATGTCCCCGGAACTGGTCAAAATCCTCGTAGAAGTCCAACGAAGGGCCCGAGGAACAGGCCAGAACGTACCTCTGTCTGTCCGCTACGACCCGAATGAGAAAACCTTCAGCGATCCACTTCCACACCTGTTCTCCCGGCTCGTCGGACCCACACAGAATGTTCTCTCCCACAGCTACATCAGCACTGTCCTGAACCGGGTCGCAGCGCATGCAGGGCTCAAGGATGCCGGGTCTGCCGTGAACTTTACTCCCCACGATTTCAGGCGACTGTTTGCCACGGAACTCGTGGGATCCGGCCTGCCGCTGCACATCGTGTCGACCCTTCTTGGTCACCTGAACCTGGAAACCACACACGGATATACGGCAGTGTTTCCTGAGCAGGTCATCCAAGCCCACCATGAGTTCATCGAACGGCGCAGGCAAACCCGCCCGGACTATGAACTGCGGCCGGCGACGGAATCGGAGTGGACCGAATTCGAGCAACATTTCCTCCTGCGAAGAGTCGCTTTAGGTACCTGCCACCGCCCGTACGCCACACCGTGTGTGCACGAACACGCCTGTATCAAATGCCGGTTCCTGCAAGTCGACCCGGCTCAAAGCGGCAGGATAGAAGCGATGACCTCTAACGCGGAAGAGCGTATGGAGGAGGCCAAACAGCACCAGTGGCTCGGCGAGGTGAGCGCTTTGGAGGAGAGCCTCTTACACCTGCGGCGACGTCGGGATGAAATGCTGGCCCAGGGCCGGAAGGCGACTCCGGTTCCGGAACAATATTGACCTCCATTTATTCCACGGGGTCCTTTCCAAGTCGGTAAGGTCTCACGGGGCTGACTAGATCGTCGACCGGAACCAATAGGACTTAAATTCACTGCCCCTTGCCCAGGCGCGGTCTCCACACTACTGTGATATCGATATCAGTGATCCAAGTCATGTTTTGGATGCGCTTAGGCCAGCCTGCGTCGAATATCGTCCCGAATCACGAACGAAGGGGTTCACCTTTGAGATACCCAGCCTTATGCCGCCCATTAGGCGGAGCCTTGGCACTATGCCTATTGATCGGCCCAGGAACAGCTGCCGCTACGGCGGCGATGCCGCAAGCGCCGGGGACCGATGTGTCCTCCGGCTTGGAGATACCGGGAGGCTCTTTCGAGGAAGCGGCCATCCCCGCCCTGTCCGGTGGGTGGTCGGCCAGTGGTCCAGGCTCGGCGCTTACTGACTCGGCGTCCGCGCGAACGGGACAATACGGGGCCCGAATAGCCTCGGTATCGGACACGGATCCCACGATCCTGTCCTCTCCCGAGGTGAAGCTGAAGAAGGCCAGTAACGTCGTGTATTTCCGTGCGATGCTCCGCCCTGTTGAAGGGTCTCCGCGGGTAGAACTGCATGTGAGGTTTACGGCGGCGAACGGCACGGAGATCAACCAGCAGGTAGCCAGGGCGACGGCATTGAAGACCGGCGCCTGGGCTGAGCTGAGCACGACGGCGGCCATCCCCTCGGATGCCAAGAACGTGCAGGTGTTTGTGCAGGTTCTGGGCGCCGGTTCGGTTGACGTTGACGACGTCTCGTCCGATGTACGCCAGAGGCGCGAGCTAGTGCCGAACGGTGGCGCCGAAACCCTGACGGCACCGGCGCCGGCTGCACCGACCGGCTGGACAGCGGCATCGACACAGTGGGAGCCTTTGGTGGTTCCTAACCCGTCGGCCGAAGCGGGTGCTTCGACGCCGGAGAACTGGAAGACGTTCAACTACGCCACTACCAAAGCGGCCATGGTGTGGGACACCAGCGTGGCGCACACCGGGTCCAAGTCCCTGCGGATCGACGGAGTACCAGGAAGTATCGGGGACTGGCAGCAGATCAACTATGCGCCCGTCACACCTGGAACGTATAGGTTCGGGTTCTGGGTCAAAGGCCAGAACGTCGCGGCGGGGGATATCCGCCCGCTCGTTATTTTCCGGAACGCAAACGGCCAGACAGTGGGAGGGGACAAAATTGTCCAGAACACTGTGACCAACTCTGACTGGACCTACGTCGAATCCGTGCTGACAGCTCCAACCGGTGCAGTCTCAGTCCGAATCGACTACCGCCTGTACAACGGCGGAACCGCCTGGTTTGACGACGTCTCGATCGCCCGGCAGGTGACCGCTGATGGGGTTGCCCAGGGCAATACCGCCGGAGCGGATTCAGGGACGGCCAAAGCGGGAAAGAACTCCCTGACCCTGATCAACCAGTCCGAGGGTGACCAGTCCGTGTTGGAATCGGCTCCCTTCCCCGTCGAACGACTCGCAGGATATGACCTGTCGGCCGCGGTGAAGACCGCCCTGACCGGTGCCAAGGCAATTGCCGGCCTGAAATACCTCGACGCCAACGGACGGACCCTCAGCGAACAACTCACCGGCCCCGTGGAAGGCACAACTGACTGGGGTAGCGCAAAGGTACAGGCCTTCCCGCCGGCGGCGGCTACCGACGCCAAAGCATTTGTCCGCCTCGCCGGTAAAGGGCAGGCATGGTTCGATGACATCTCCTTGATGCGGAGCACAGTAATCGATGCCGCCATAAACCCCAATATCGCACGCCCCTCCCTGCTCTTGGGCGCCAAAGACGTCAATGCCCTGAAGGACCGGGTGAAGAATGGAGTCGTGGGGGACGAGTACCAGCGGCAACTGTCCCTGTCGGACAAATGGACCACGCAGCAACTGACCGACCCGTCATACCTGGTCAATCCCCTCCGCGCGCAAAGCAACATCTACACTGTCCCCGCCGGGGCCACGAAGATGCGCCTCTCGGCGGAGTTTGCTGGCAAGGGATCGATGATGGTCGACGGGGTTAGCCTCACGTCCCTGGCCAACAACCAGCCCCTGACCATCCCTGACAACAGCTTTGAAAACTTCGGATCAGGTACAAGCGGCTGGGCGGCCACTTCAGGAACCACCGACGCAGTGGTGACCAAGACCACCGAATGGGCTTTCGCCGATGCCGCGTCCTTGCAGTACGCCGGTGCTTCGGCCGCCAGTAAGGCATCCGTGGCCCTTACACAGGAACTGCCTGCCACGCCGGGCGGACGCTACTCGCTGGCCGCTACGATCAGCCAGCGCGGACTGATCGAAGGCACCGGCCTGGTATGGACGGTTTCCTACACCAACGATGCGGGAGCGAGTGTAGGTGCTGCCTATAAGGCACCCGCCTACAACTGGGACACCCACACCCGGTGGGATTCGCCCTTGTTCGAAGCAACCCAGGCAAGTGCCAACGTCTTCCTCGTCACGGGCAACGAGGAAGCGGCGAAGAAAGCGATTCTTGGCCTGAAATACCTGGTTGGTGAATCCGTCTGGGGCATGACCTACGCCCTGACAACAGGTGGCAAACCGAACGGCGAAGACGGGTACGGAGCAGTCCACTTCGGCCGCGCCATGGGAGGCTTCGCACAAGCACTCGATCTGGTGATCAATTCCAAGTCGATGAGCGAGACTGACCGCGCATGGCTCACAGACCGACTCGGCTGGATGCAGGACACCCAGATGAACCTGGCCTACTACGACCGCTCCACGGACGCTGGACGGATCTCCAACTGGAACCTTGACCGCGCCATCGGCGTCGGAATGGTCAGCATGGCTCTGCCCAACCTCACCTCGTCTTCCGTTTACCGGGGCCACGCCCAAGGAGAAGTCCGCTGGACGCTGGATAACGTCGTTGGTGACGACGGAGCCTTCCCTGAAACCATCCGCTACCACGCGGCTCCGTTGGTGAGGCTCGTGCCCTTCGTCCAGGCGCTGAAACGGGCAGGAGGCACCGACATGGTCAACGATCCGAAGCTGAAAAAGATGCATTCCTTCCTGATCAACGTCCAGACGCCGGTGGACTCGACCAACACCGCAGCTCCTGGAACCGTCCTGATGCCAGCCATCGGAGACGCGGACTACAACGAGAAGCCGTACCGCATCCTCGGCTGGAACGCCTCCCTGTACAAGGAATCGGACCCGGAATTGTCAGCCACCATGCAATGGACCTGGCAGCGGGCCGGCTCACCGGTAGCCGACACCGGAGCCAACCCCTGGGCTCTGCCGCCGCTGCTGAACACCGACCCAGGACTGCCGGCCAAGGCCCCGAACCTGACATCCTCGGCTATTGAGAGCGTCGGTTACGACATTCTCCGCGACAAGGGAGGCACAGCTGACGAAAACTACCTAATCATGTCCGACACCCCGCGCCCGCTCGGCCATAACCACGATGACCGTACCGGGTTCTCGCTCTGGGGAAAGTCGGTCCCGCTGGCCCTGGATTCAGGCACCGGAGGCTACTTCAACGGTGACAACGTCTGGTTCAACAGCGCGGCCGCGCACAATGTTGTCCAGTTCCAGACCGAAGGCACCTGGCAGGGAACGGCCCCGACTGTCACCACGCCCATCCGTTACTACTCTGACAAAGTGGACGTCATCCAGACCGGTGGGGCAACACCAGGCGCGACGGACTACCAGCGCAACGTCATCCAGCTCAAAGGCGGCTTCAACTCCTACCTGGCCTGGGACCGCATCAAGTCCGCAGCCCCGAGCCGGTTCAACCTCCACACCCTGACCACCTCGGTCGACCAGGCACCGGGTAAGCTCACGGCCCACGGCTACCAGGGCGTGGATCTGGATGTTCACCTGCTCGGTGCCGCACAGCCCACCGTCACCTTGGACACCGGACGCGTGTCCGGGGACTGGCCTCAAAAAAACCAGCAATGGATCCAACTGGGCCAAGCGGCAGGGACCGACCACACCGTCCTGATGCACCCCCGGGCCGCGGACGCCAAAGCGATCGAAACCATCGAACACCGGACCGGCTCGGCTACCTTGAAGGCCTTCGAACTGGTCGCCGCCAACGGAGAACGAGCCATGGTGTTCCTCAACAGTGGAGACTCCAGCGTCCAGACCTCCTTGGATGTTCCCGGGCAGTGGTCTCCCGCCACAGCGGCCGAGAGCGGATCCCTTAACGGAACCACAGCGAACGTCGCAGCCCGCCAGGCACTGGTACTGCTGAAGACCAGCTAGCTCAGACCCAAACAGAAGAGGCTGGGTGAGACGGTATAAACCGTCTCACCCAGCCTCTTCCTATATGCGAAACGCTACGAGCTGCCGGGCTCTGAAAGGAGGTGGGTTACCCCGTACACCGGGTCCTGCGTCACGGGGCGGACATCGGTAATCCCTTTGTTGGCCAAGGCGTCACGGAATGCTGACTGCAGCCGGGGGACGTGCATGCCGAGTCCGCCACCGAGGATGACGGGGCCGGAGATTCCGAGTTGTGAGAGCGTCTGGGAGGTCAGGTGCGCCAGATCGATTCCGGCCTGTTCCAGGATGTGCCGGCTCGGCGCATGACCGGCCTCAGCGGCGGCGACGACCAATCGGGCCTGCTGGGCCCAGAAGCGGCGGCCTGTGCCGATCGAGTGGAACAAGGCAATGAGCTGGCTTGGTTCCGTCAGGTCGGATGCGCTCAGGAGCGCCCGGGTGAGCGGGTCGGGTTGGTGGCCTTGATTCATCCGGCGCAGGCTATGGCGCACCGCTTCGCGGCCAATCCAGTAGCCGCTTCCTTCATCCCCGAGCAGATAGCCCCAGCCCCCGGCCCGGCTTTCATCTCCTCGGGGGTTCCGGCCCCAGGCAGCGGAGCCCGTTCCTGCGATAACAGCCACTCCTGTGCTGACCTGCCCCGCAGCCAGGAGCAGTCGGGAGTCATGGACCACGGTTATCCGGGCTTCCGGAACGAAGGGGGCTATCAGTGCGCTCAGCTCGTCGGCGTCATGGGCCGTGTCTATCCCGCCGGCTCCGACGCAGACACGGTTAACAGGGCTGTGTCCGAGTTCCCTGAAGAGTTCCCCAAGGTTTGCCCGGGCGGTTTCGCGGCTGACGTTCTGGACGTTGGCGCTGCCCGTGATCGTTTCCTGCACCGCCTGGCCGTTATGGAAGCGGACTCCGTGGGTTTTGGTGCCTCCGATATCGAGCCCGATCACTGTTCCGGCGAGGCTGCTGCGGGTAGGGGAAATCGGTGCCTGGAAGGCTTGGTCTTTGGTGTAAATCACGGCTGTCCTTGGATGGGGGTGTGGAACCCGGTCACATGGCGGCCAGAGGTCCGGTGGAGCATGGGGGACCCGAGGTTGTCAGGAACGCCACGACGGGTTCGTCGCTGGCAGCGGTCATGCTGACTGACTGTTCGCTTGCGGTGAGGAAGGCGCTGTCCCCAGCGCCCAAGACCATCGAAGCTTGTGCTGTGTGCAGGGTGCTGGTGCCGGCCACGACGAGGATCACCGCCGGGGTGCCGACCGGTAGATCAATGCTGTCCGCTCCCGGTTGCAGTTCGATACGGTGCAGTTGAAATTCGTCAAAGGGCGGGCTCCAGACGCGGTGGCCGTTCCGGGGACTGTCGGGTTCGAGCCGCGGAACGGGCAGGGGCGTGAAATCCACTGTCCGCATGAGTTCGTCGACGTCGATGTATTTGGTGGTCAGTCCGCCGCGCAGGACGTTGTCCGAGGAGGCCATCACCTCAATGCCCAGCCCGTGGAGGTAAGCGTGGGTGTTTCCTGCAGGCAGGTAGACCGATTCGCCGGGCCGCAACGAGACTCTGTTAAGCATCAGCGAGATCAGGACCCCGGGGTCTGAAGGGTAGGCGTCGTTGAGCTGATGCGCCGTCTTGAGGGCCGATACGAACGGGCCCTCAGGAACACCTGTTGCAATCACTTCTGCTGTAGCGCGGACGGCTTCGGTCACCGACGGACCGCCCCGGATCAGCTGGCTGAAGGCCGATTTGATCGCTGTATGTTCGTCGTGTCCGCGAAGCGTTGTCCGGATCTGGTCGATGACCTCCGGAACCGGGATTGCGGAGGTTGTACAGAGAGCTGCCAACCCGTCGAAGATCGCCGCCGTTTGGGCTGCCGGACGAAAGCCGCACAGTGCCTCGAAATCGGTCAGGGCAACGATCATTTCGGGTTTGTGGTTCGGATCCTTGTAGTTGCGCTGCGTGGCGGTCAACGGGACGCCGGAGTCTTCTTCAGCTGCGAACCCTGCCGCAGCCTGTTCCTGCGTCGGGTGAACCTGGAGCGATAGCGGGGACCCGGCGGCGAGCATCTTCATCAAAAATGGCAGCTGATCGCCGAAGGCTTTCCGGCACGCGGCGCCGAGAGTCGCCTCAGGTTCGGCAGCGATCAGCTCATCGAGTCTGGTGTCACCGCTGCCCGTCAGCGCGATCGACGGCGAACCAGCATGGGCTCCGAGCCACATTTCCGCCTCCGGCCTGCCGGTGGGAGTGAGGCCAAGATAGTCGGCCATCAGCGACGTCGAGCCCCACGCGTAGTCCCGGACGGTGTTTTTCAGTCTGTACATCCGCTAGGCCTTCTTGCCAGTCACAGCGAAGGTGCCAGCGGACAGGGTTCCGGTGGGAGCTGAAAGTACAAGGTATCCGGAGCCATCCCATTTGGTCTCCATCGGCGTGGAAGCTCCGATCCATTCAACCGAAATCTCCTGGTCGGCCCAGCGCGGAAGATGGAGGGTCGCTTCGCTCGCCAGCCCGCCACGGTTCCACACCGTGACCAGGTCCCTGTCCGCTGCCTGAAGCCCGACGGACAACCATTGATCTGCCCAGGCCGGAATCCCAGATGGCCAGAAAGCGTCAGAGGTGGTGATCTCCGGAAGCAGTTGTTTGTGTGCGGTCACGGCGGTGCGGATGATGTCCAGTTGACTGGCGTCAACCCGGTCCACGAAACCGGAGAGACACATCCGCCCGAGCATGCCGGTGGCGAGCGTAAAGCGGAGCTGCTCGTCGGTCATTTCCGGCTGCGGGTAGGCCCAGTGCATTGCCTGTTCGGGCAGAACGCTGAAGAACGAGTTGGCAGCGATGGGAGGGTAGCGCAGCAGGTCCTGCTGGTCCGAGGTGGACTGCAGGTCGAGGCGGGACAGCAGGGCGTAGTCCTGACGCATCGCTCCGGACGCGCAGTTTTCGATGGTCAGTTGGTGGCGGGCTTTAACGCCGTCCAGCCATTCCAGATAGGCGCGGTTGTGTCCCAGGAGCCCGTCACCGGCCGAGCCGGCGTCGAGGTCTGTTCCTGGGCCTGAGGTGATGTTGTAGTCCAGCTTGAGGTATTCAACGCCGAAGTCGCGGACCAGCCGGTCCACGGTCTCATCCAGGTGTGCCCTGGACTCTGCGTGGCGGAAGTCCAGGTGGTATCGGCCGTGTTCGACGACACGCTGGCCGTGGCGCTGCAGGAACGCTTCGGACGGGAGCCTCTGGGCCATGGGGCTTCGGACGCCGACAACTTCGGGTTCGAGCCACATTCCGACGGCCATCCCCCGGGCGCGGATGGCGTCAGTGACTTCGCTCAGGCCGTTCGGGAAACGATCAGCGCAAGGCTCCCATTCGCCGACGGAATCCCACCAGTCCGTCTGATCGTCGAACCACCCGGCATCGATGCAGAAGGCGTCCGCGCCGGCTGCGGCTGCGCCCTCGATCAGGGGCAGGAGCTTTTCAGTGCTGGGGTTTCCCATGAGGGTGTTCATGAAGTCGTTGTAGACCACGGCCGGGCCTAAGAGCGCGGCGTTCCCGCGAAGGGCCCGGCGATGACGTGTCATTTCCTCCAGGGCACCCTCGAGTCCGGTTCTGCTCAGGGCGACCGTGGCGGGGACAGTAGTGAAGGACTCCTGGGGCAGCAAACGGTGCAACCATTGGTGCTGGTCATCGGAGGGTCCGAGCAGGGTCAGGTTCAGAGCATGGCGGGTTTCGCTAAGTTCCCAGGCCCACCCGCCGTTATGTTCGATCTGCCACATCCAGCACCAGTTATCGTCCTCGTCTACGAGAGCGCCGGTTGGAAGGGGGCCACCTGTTGACCAGGAGGTTGAGGCACGCAGGTAGTGGCCGCGCTGGTCCTGGTCGTGGAAGCGCAGATTCAGGTCCGGCAGGATGGCAGGAACGGGCTCGAGGGTCCATTGGTTTTCGCCAAGCCACTGGGAGGTCCCCGAGGCAAGTCGCAGGTTGTCCGGAATCACGGCACGGTTGCCGGCGAGAACCGGCAGTGCCAGGGACGTGACGGCCTGCAGGTGGAGAGGATGCTGGCCGGTGTTTCGCACCGTGGTCCTCGCTTGGAGCGCGCTGGCTCCGGTCACAGCCCGGAGAACAGTGACGGTTTCGACACCGGTCTCCGGGTCGCGCTGCTGCACTTCGAGGGTGTGCCACACGCCGTCCACGCTGCTTCGGTGGCCGGTATGGCGCAGCCGTTTGCCGAGCGCGGATTCGCCGTAACGTTGACTGGCTCTGGCCCGGCCTTCCTCCATGGTGAGGATTTCAACCAGTGCAGTACCGGCGGAGGAAGGCTCTGCCGGTGCTTCGCCCGGATGAAGGTGGGTGATGCCCACGGGCTGATCGGGGCCGGCTGTCAGTGCTACGTGCAGTGTTCCGTTGGACCACGTGATCATGTTGGTTTCCACGTCAGGCCATCCTTGCGAGGTCGTTGAGTTGTACTGGGAATCGCAGGGATTCGCCTGCGGCAAAACGTTCGATTTCATCCAGGGCGTAGGCGGCCATCCGGTGCAGTTCGTTGCCCATCGACCCGGCGATGTGAGGGGTGAGCAGGACATTGGGCAGTTCGAACAAGGGGTGGCCGGCCGGAAGCGGTTCCGGGTTGGTGACATCAAGGAACGCATTGATGCGTCCGGTCTCCAGCTCGCGGACCAACGCGGACTGATCGACAAGGTCGCCGCGGGCAGTGTTGATAAGGGTGGCGCCGTTCTTCATGGCAGTCAGCTGGACAGTGCCGATCATCTTTTCCGTTTCCGGGAGGGCAGGGGCATGGAGGGAAACGACGTCGCTGCCCGCCATCAGCTCATCGAGCCCGGCCAGGCGGGCACCGAGGCGCTCGGCTTCGGAGGCCGTAATGGTTGGATCGTAAACCAGCACATCGAAGTCGAAAGGCTGGAGGCGCTCTAGGACCAGGCGACCGATGGTGGAAGCACCCACGATTCCCACCGTGCTGCCGTAGTTTCCGGTGTCCGGGAACTCCAGTTCGCGGTCGATTTTTGCCTGCCGGCTGGTATAGAGGTGGCTGGCAGCCATGGTTGACTTGCCGGCCATGAGGATCAGACCCAAGGTGAATTCGGCCACGGGCAGGGCATTGGCTTCCGCTGCGGTCGTGACGACGATGCCACGCTCCCAGCATTCAGGGGCCACATGGCCCTTGATGCTTCCGCCTGCGTGGGTGATGAGGCGCAGGCGTGGCATGCGAGCCAGAACCGGGGCATCAATCCGAGGGGAAAACCATCCGGTGAGAAGAACGTCGATCTCTTTGAGGACACTGTCCGGGACGTCGGAGAAGTCCTGAATGACGTGGCTGAAATCGCAGTCTCCGATGGATTCGAGGCGGGCCTGCAGGCGCTTGGAAAACAGGGCGTCCCTCAGGCCGGCATCCTGCATTGCCAGACCTATTCTCGGTCGAAACAGGGCCGGGGCCGGTTGGGCCCTGCTATGCAATGCTGCGTTCACTTTTCTTCTCCTCGCCAGTGCCGGTCCAGCCAGGTACGGGTGGATTTCAATGCCATATCCAGGGGGCGGGCTTCTGGGTACCATGCCTTTTCCCACTCGAGCGTGAGGACTCCTTGATACTTCCGGCTGATCAGCAGGTGGGCGAAATCCTCAAGGGGAAGATTTCCTTCGCCAAGAAGTACGGGCACACTTGCCGGAAGAGCTGCGTCCTTGACCTGCACCGTGCATTGGTCCGAGGCAAGCCACGGCCCCAGCGACTTCCAGGTCTCCGCGAGAGTCTCGCCGACCCGCCACGGGTGCAGAAGGTCCCATACGGCGCCGACGTTTCCCTCGACGCGCTGAAGGATCCGGGCGATGTCCGCGCCGGAGGGATGGGAATCGTGCGTTTCCAGAACGGGAAGGACGCCCAACGATTCGGCGTATCCGGCCACCGCGGTGAGCCGGCGGGCAGCACGTTCGTCCACCTCGACCACGGAGTCCAACAACGCCGGTGAGGTGGTGAATGAAGCAGGCATTGTCTCGGCACCGGGGAACACGCGCACCATGGCTGCCCCCAGGTCCCGCGCGAAGTCGATTGCGTGGATGAGTTCGGCGATAACGGCTTCATCGTCACCGGCTGCAGCGACCCTGACGTAGCTTGCGATGGAGGTGACTTCCATCCCGGCAGCGTCAATCGTGTTTCGAAGTGCTCGGCGGCCCGCAACGTCCAGCTCCGGATCGGCGGGTTCGCCGGTAGCCAACCTCAGTTCGATACCGGGGAATTGGACGTCTGTGAACCAGCCGAGCACAACGGGCAGTGGTGTTCCGGGCGCTCCCAAGGTGGAGGCCGACGGCGTGATCATGTGTTTCCTTGTGTGATGGGGGAAGCTGTCTCAGCCCTTGAGGCCGGCACTTGCCATACCTTCAACGAAGCGACGCTGGGCAAAGATGAACAGAATGATCATGGGCAGGGTCGCCAGGGTAGCGCCAGCCATCAGATACGGCCACTGGACGTTCAACGGGTCTTGGGAGAAGATGGCCAGCCCGACCTGCAAAGGCCTGAGCTCGTCCGAGTTCGTCACGATCAAGGGCCACAGGAAGCTGTTCCAGGCCGCTTCGATCTGGAACACCCCGATGGTGACCAGCGCCGGTTTGATCAGCGGGGTCATGATCCGGAAGAAGATCCCGAACTCGCCGAGCCCATCGACCCGTGCCGCGTCGGCAAGTTCCGAGGGAAGCGTGACGTAGAACTGGCGAGCCAAGAACGTGTACAGCGGTGCGATGGCCAACGGGATGATCAGCGCCCACCACGTGTTCAACCAGCCGGTACCGCCCTGGCCGAAGATGTCGTTTCCGCCGAACAGGGGGATGGACTTCACCAGAAGGAACAGCGGTACCAGGATGATCTGGAATGGAACCATCATCAGGGCGATGAAGTAGTTCATGATGCCCTTCGCGCCCCGGATCGGTGCTTTCGCCAGCGCGTACCCGGCCATGGTGCAGAACACCAGGGTCAGGGCCGTTTCGCCGACGGTCAGGATCAGGCTGTTCCAGAAATAGCGAAGGAAGGGAGCGGCGTTCATCGCTTCAATGAAGTTGTTCCAGTGGAACTCGGTGGGGAGCCATGAGAACGTGCTGACTTCGCCGGTGGACTTCAGCGCGGTGAGGACCATCCAGATGAACGGGCCGACCATCAGTACGCTGCCGAGCAGCAACACCGCGTACAGGACCACTCGGCCGGGCGTGAGGTTCTTCTTACGCATCCTGGTTCTTCCTTTGCGAACGACCGCCCAGGTAGATGAAGGCCGCTACGAGTATGAGCATGATGACGGTTTCAGCGGACGCGTAGCCCAGCCGGAGACCTTCAAAGGCGTTGTTGTAAATATCGAAGGTTAGTACCGTGGTGGAATTGACGGGGCCGCCCTTGGTCATGACAAAGACGAGATCGAAGACCTGGAAGGTCTGGACGATCGCTGTGATCAGCACGAAGTAGTGGGCCGGGCCGAGAGCTGGCCAGATCACGTTGCGGAATACCTGCCACCGGTTGGCGCCGTCAAGGTTTGCCGCTTCCAGCAGTTCCTTGGAGACACCCTGCAGTGCGGCCAAATACACAATCATCTTGGCGCCAAGGCCCTGCCAAATACCGACGGCCATCAGGGCCGGCAACGCGGTTCCGGGGTCATTCAGCCACTCCGATCGTGCCATCCCGAAAAGACTGCCGACGGCGTTGGCCAGGCCGGCGCCTGGGTGGTAGATCCACAACCACACGGACGCGACAGCGACGGTGGCGGTAACGACCGGCAGGTAGTAGACCGTCCGGAAGAAGCCCAGTCCACGGATTTTCTGGTTCAGGCCAAGGGCGATGAGTAAAGCTAGGATCATGGCGAGGGGAACGACCACGATCGTGTAAAGGATGGTGTTTCTCAGCGCAGCTTGGAAGCGGGCGTCCTGGAAGAGCTCCACGTAGTTCTCGGCACCTATGAATTGCCAGGCACCCGAGAAATCGTAGTTGGTGAAGCTCAGGAAGACGGCGGCCAGTGCCGGAACTGCGAGGAAGAACGAAGAGTGCAGCAATGCGGGCGTCAGCAGCAACCAACCTGCCCGGGACTGCTGACGGGTCAGGCGCGAACCGTTCCGCCCTCTGGGGCGCGCGGTGTGGGCTTTGTCCCCACGTACCGCGCGCACCCGAGGCGTCTTTTCTTGGAGCGTGCTCACTTGGACTGCTGCTCCAGTGCGGTCAGCGTGTCCTGTGCTGACTTCTTTCCGAGCAGGGCGTCATCGAGGCTGGTGCCAAATGTTCCGCGCAGTTCCAGCCAGTTTGCCGCTCCGCCTTCGAACTTGGCATCACCCAGATTGGCGGCCACGAATGTGCTGGCCGGGTTCGACTTCACGACCTCGGAGTTCGAGGCGTCCTTGGCTGCCGGGACTGCGAAGTTCAGGGCAGCGATGTCGGCTTCTGCTTCCGGCTTGCTCAGCTCTTGGATGAAGTCCCATGCCGCGGCCTTGAGCTTGCTGGTCCTGCCGACAGAGGCGAGCTGTCCGCCGGTGAACATCGAGCCTTCTTTGTCCTTGAGGTTGAAGTAGACAAGATCGTCACAGACAGCCTTGCCAACGCCCTTGTCGGAGCAGTCGATGTAACCGCCGGTGAACCCCATAGCCGCCTCACCAGTGTTGACCAGCGGGGACTTGGCCGCGTTCTGGGCGCCATACTTCTGGACGTTGTTCACCATGCTCTTCATCCACTCAAGCGTCTGGACGCCTTCGGAGCCGGCGAACTGCGCATCGCCATCACCGTTGTAGAGCGGTTTTCCAAGGGATCCCAGCAGGGCCACGAAGTCCTGTCGGTATCCGCCGGGAGCGGCCCAGAAGTCGAAGCCGGCTTGGGTGATGTTCCCGGCCCCGTCCTTGACCGTCAGCTTCTCGGCAGCGGTCTTGATCTCAGCCATTGTTGTCGGCGGCTTGGACGGATCCAGACCAGCCTTCTCGAAAAGCGACTTACGCAATGCAAGTGGCTTAGGGCCTGCGATCAACGGAACAGCGTAAACCTTGCCCTTGAACTCAGATGCGGGGACGAGGGCCGGGTTCGAGGAACTTCCCAGCGAATCAGCCGTCGCCCCGAAGGTCGACAGATCTTCAAAGACGTTCTTCGCCGCGAAGGGCGGTACCCAGCCGATACCGGTCACCAGTACGTCATAGCCCTGGCCGCCTGCGATGGACGTCGAAATCTTCTGGTTCAACGTATCGAAGGTAGCGAAGTCCGGTTCGATCGTGACTTTCGGGTACTTGGCGTTGAAGGAGGCAACCACCTTTTCCAGTGCGGCTTTGCCTTCGTTGCTGGCAGGGTAGCTCGGGACGAGGACCCGCAACGTGCCAGTGACCTCGGCCGGGTTTGATGCCGGGGCGGTGGAAGTACCACCTGAGCCGCAGGCCCCTAGTGCCAGAGTGCCGGCCACTGCCAGCGCGAGAAATCCTGCACGTCGACGTGCCATATCAATCCTCCTGATTTAGCCATCCGGCATTGGATAGCGTGTGAAACCACTGTATGATATCGATATCAGAGATGCAAGTCACAGGACTCGGTTCCATAGAATGAGGGACCAGCGGGGCTCCGCAATCAGCAATGTCGCTGCAATGAACGGATGGATGCATGAAACAGCAGAAACGCCGGCCCCGAGGGACCGCCCTCCTGGCAGCGCTCGATGTCGTGGGGGATATGCTGATCCTTCAACTGCTTTTCCTCGTCACGAGCCTGCCCCTGATCACGGTCGTTCCGGCTGCGATTGCCCTGCAGCGCGCCTTGCAGAAGACGGTGCTCGAAGACAGGCCAGGCGTTGCCCGGGCTTTCATGAGGGAGTTTTCCTGGGCATGGAACCGGGTGGGAAAAATCAGCTGGCCAGCGCCCTTTGTCGTCGCGGCCGCGGCGTTTTCCATTCTGTTCTGGCTCTCAACCCCGGGTGCTTTGGGCGCCGTGGCCCTCTGCGTGATCATCCCGCTCTGCGGCATCCTCGCCGCAGGTTATATTGCCTTGCTTGTGGCGGCAATGAAGGCTGAAGACGGGACGACCAGACAGGGGTTGACCGACTTGACGCTCAGAATCATTCTTTCCAAGCCGCTGCCCCTCGCTGGGTGCGTGATTGCCTTGGCCACCTGGCTGCTCCTGATGCTGCGCGTTCCGACGTTGATCCCCTTGGGCAGCGGGTTGGTCCCCGCCATGCTCGCCTGGCTCATGGTTCGAAAGGCACCAAACACTGAAAGTCGTGTTTCGGGATAACCTCGCTGAAGACGCACACGGAAATTTCGAGGATCGACTATGAGAATCACCAAAGACACTCGCCAACCAGTCATTGCCGACGTTGCCCGCCTGGCAGGTGTGTCCGTACCAACGGTCTCGCGCGTCCTTACCGGAAACATTCCCGTCAGTGAGGGACTGCGCGCCCGGGTTGAGGCGGCAGTCAAGGAACTGAACTACCGTCCAAGCTCCGTTGCCCGCGCCCTGCGGAGTGGCGAACGGACCATGATCGCGATTTTTGCCGCCAGCACCTCGGCATACGGGTACGCGAACACGCTGGCAGGCATAGAAGAAGTCGCCCAAGCAGCCGGCTACACGGTAGTTATCTCAGCGGTGCGGTCACGGGAAGAAGCAGACGTCAAAGCCGCTCTCGAAGTTGCCCTGCAGCAACAACTGGCCGGCATCATCGTTCTGGACTTTGATCCGTCGGCAGCTGAGGTACTTAAACACCTTCCCGCCAGCATTCCAACCGTGGCAGCGTCAGGTTTCCCAACCGGCCAACCGGGCTACCCCTACGCATTCATCGATGAATACGCGGCAGGGCGGGAAGCTACAGAGCACCTGCTCAAGCTCGGCCACAAAACCGTTCACCACCTCGGACTCTTCCCGCTCACCCAATTCTCGGGAAGATACCAAGGCTGGCACGACGCGCTCACCGACGCAGGAATCACCCCTCCTGCCGTTCTTGAAGCATCACGCACCGCACGTTCCGGCTATGAGCAAGGGCTCCGGATAGCCGCCAACGCCGAAATCACAGCCGTGTTTTGCTCAAATGATGGGCTCGCTGTCGCTGCATTGCGAGCCCTTCACGAAAACGGCATACGGGTTCCTGAAGACGTCTCGATCATCGGCTGGGACAACCAGCCCTTCAGCGAATTCACCTGGCCGGCCCTCAGCACCGTGGCGCCAGACTTCAAAGATCTGGGCATCAGGGCCTTCAACCTCCTCAAGCAGCGCCTCGCCGGCGAAGAGAAAGTGCCCGACTCCATAACCGGCCCGGTCCTGCTCCAACGGGAATCCACCGCCAAGGCCGCCAGCCGCACAAAAACAGGCTCCGCCCCCGACAAAGTCTGAACGATAGCCTACGGGCGGCAGCTCGGAACCGACTTCCACGAGTGTCACCCTTGACAGTGTTCAGTGAAGTTAGCCGTCCCACTTCCTTTGAACTGGGATGGCCCGAGAAGAGGGCGGAGCTGCGGATTATGGCGTCACTGTTTGCTTTTTCCACCTCGGAGGGATCCACATGTGCGTTGCGAAAAATGAGAGCATGAGCCAGCCGGGCAGGGAGTAAACCCACTCAGGTTGGTACAGAGTTATAGGAACGGAAAGTTCCGGATCCGTAACGGTTACATTGTGCCCGGTGGCATAGCCGTAGGCGGTCAGTCCGAGGCTGAGGACTACACCGACCACGGCGATCTCGCCATGACGGATCCACCAGTGCCGGATCCTGGGGATGCGGCGCAAGGGCAGCCCGGCCAAGGACGTTAGCACCATTGTCACCGCGGGGACGAAACCCAAAGCAAGAAGGAACCCCAGCGGACCGCCTCCGCCCCCGGAAAGCAGCACGACTAAAACCGGCGTAAGTACGGCGTAACCGATAACAACCCGACGGCCCCCCCACCATCCAGCCGACCTTCGGCTCGTTCGGCCTACTGAAAGTATGTTGGTCCGATTCCGTCGACATTAAAGGCGCGGTTGTCGCTTTTCGGAAGGTTCTCATCACCACAGAGAACCACACTGGCTGCTCGGGCAGTGCATGGGCCAATTGAAATGTTCCACCGATCTGCGTGTTCTACTTCCTTTGGAACTGGGACGCTCCTGGCGGGACACCGCCCATTGCGGATTTGGGGCCGTTCGCAGCATTCCCACCGTCGCAATGTTGCGCACGTCACACTCGACGTCTACGCTGGGGGGCGCTGCAGCGTGGCAGCAACCTGATGAAAGGCAACTCATTGTCCAGCGACAAGCTCTCCGTAGTTGTTCGTGTCGACGTGGACGGCGAACAGATCCAGATCGCCGCGACCGGTCGCGTCACCACCCTGAGCCTTCAGGGCCTGTACCCGGTAGTGCAACGCACCAGGAGCTTGGGCGGCGGCCTGGGCGTCGAGATGGACCTGACGGAAGCGATGGTTGATGCGGACGCTTTGCAGCAGCTCCAAGTATTCGCCGAGCTCCACGAGTTGCCCGTCCGCCTTCCTGCCGCACCCGGCAATGTGACCGCCCTGCCGTCACGCGAACTTCAGACAACCAGCCGCGCCGCCTAGCAGGAGGACCCCTTGCGCAAAGTCACCGCCGGCCTGTTCCACTCAGTAGACGGCGTGGTTCAGGACCCGTTCAAGTTCCAGTTCGACAGCTTCGACGACGAGCTTGGCAAGGGACTGACCAAGATGATCAACACGGTTGACACCGTGGTCCTGGGTCGCGTCAGTTACCAGGAGTGGGCCGGCTACTGGCCGAACGCTTCCCGGGACGAGGACTTCGCGGCTTTCATCAATCCGGTGGAGAAGTTCGTCGCATCCCGCACTCTGTCCGAGCCCTTGGAATGGGAGAACTCGCAACTGATCGAGGGCGACGTGGAGCAGTTCGTCACCGACCTAAAGAGCCGCGACGGCGGGACTCGTCTCATACCGCCGGCTCACCAAGACGGTCACCCCAACAGCAACGCCGCGCCCAACTCGCTTCTGAAGTAGAGCACGCTGCGGCCGTAGCGTGTGGATGTCACCAGTCCAGCGTCCCTGAGCACCCTGAGGTGTTGATTGACTGCGGACGTGGTGACACCAAAGCGCACTCCAAGCTCGGTGGAGGAGGCAGGAGCAGCAAGCGCAGTCAGCAAGCTGGTCCGGACCTCGCCGAGCACCGCTACAACAGCGGCGGGGTTCCGAACCTGCTCGGCCTCCCACATGGCCCCTTGCCCTCGGGCCGGGTACATCAGCATCGGCGGGTCGCCATGGTTCACCGGGGCAGAGGCCCTGCGGGTGAACATGGTGGGCACAAGCGTCAGTCCCAAGCCGTCGGTCTTCTCGGTCCGCGACGCCGGATTCTTCAGCCTTACGGAAATGATGCGGCCATCGAATTCCACGGCACCGGACAAATCGTTGAGCATCGTGAACAGCCCGCCCTGCGCGATCTGACGGCCGCGGTAGACGATGTCCGCCTCCAGGATGGTGCGCATACGCAGCCAATGCGGCGCGAAGCAGGTGTCCCAAAATTCCTGGAGGATACGGACCATTCGCCGAACGGCTGGTCGCGCCGGTCCGGCGAAGACCGCGGGAACTGCACCATGCACCCTGATCAGGTCGCCATGAAACTGCTCGGCTGAGATTCGCTCCAGTGCCGCGAATTCGTCATCGATCCGGGTGAGAGGGGACGCTGGCCGGGGGTTCAGGAAGTCGGGCGTCCACAGCCGGTCATCCACCAAGGCCAGCAAACCGTCCAGATCCAGGCGCGAACGGGCCCCCTCCGACCGACGCAGCCAAGGCAACTGAAGCGGATACTGGCTGGGATCGCGAACAGCCCTCAGTGAAAGCCCGAGTTCGCACAGAGGCGAGATGCCGAAGCGGACGCCGCCCAGATCGGTGTCAGACAACACGTACTTCAACATGAAGCACAACGCTACATCAATACCGCTTGCCCTGAGCGACTGGCAGAACTGTGTACGTGACTAAATCCCCCGCCGAAACCGTCCCCGCTCCGCAGCGCACCCTCCGCGCAGCGCTCTCCGATCCCACCCTCAAGATCCTCGCTTCCGCCATTCTCGTGTCTACAGTGGGGCGCGGCATCTTCCTCACCCTTACTGTCCTGTACTTCACCCGCTTCGTCGGGTTGAGCGCCATGGAGATCGCCGTCATCCTCTCGGTTTCCAGCGGGGTCGGCGTTGCGATGTCGTATGTCGGCGGTCGACTGGCTGACCGTTTCTCCGCTCGTCGGCTCCTGGTGGGGATGGTCGCCATCCAGGGTCTCGCGATCGCAAGCTATACGTTCGCCGGGAACTTCAGCACCGCCGTCGTGATTGCCTGCATCACTGTAGGCGTGGACCGGGGCGCCAATGCCACGCGCTCAGCGATCATCGCCCGGGCATTCGAGGGCCCCAACCGCGTCAACGCCCGCGCTGTCCTCCGCACCATCACAAACCTGGGCATCGCGACGGGTGGCATGATCGCCGGATTGGCGTTGCTGGCCGGGACGGCCGACGCGTTCCGCGTGATGATGATCAGTGCCGGCGTCGTCTATGTCCTCAGCGCGCTGCACCTCCGCCGCCTGCCCGGCCGCGTTGACGCACCGCGCCACGATCCGTCCAACCCTGCTCCGAAGCGGGGAATCTCCCCCTTCCGGGACCGCCGGTACATACTGCTGACCGTGCTCTCAGGTATTTTTGGCATGCAGTTCGGGCTCGCCGAAATGGGCGTTCCGCTGTGGATATCACAGGACACCGGCGCACCGGATGTTCTGATTTCCGTTGTCCTTGTGATCAACACTGCGTGTGTCGTCCTGCTGCAAGTGCCGCTCTCCCGCGGAACCGAACAGCCCCGCCGTGCAGGAAAGATCGTGCTGGTCGGTGGCCTGCTGATGGCCATCGCCTGCGCACTCTACGCTATGGCGGGCGGCATGCCGGCCGTCGCGGCCATCATTCTCCTGTGCAGCGCCGCACTCCTGCACTCGTTGGCGGAAATCCTTTCGCAAGCGGGAGCGTGGGGGCTGAGCTTCGAACTCGCCAACCCACTCCAAGCCGGCGCTTACCAAGGGATGTTCGGCATGGGATCCGCCCTGGGGGCCATGCTCGCACCGCTCGTGGTGACCGCTACCGTCGTCGAACATGGCACGCTGGGTTGGGCCATCCTGGGAGCGGTCTTTGTTGCCTCGGCGGCGGGCGTCGCGCTGATAGCGCGGAAAGCCACGACGACGGCGGTACCGGCCTAACGGGGTTGACGCAGGGCCCGCCGACGCCGGCCAAGAGCGGGCTGCGCGCTTGGTTCCGGAGGGGGTTCCTCGTCCGAGCATTCCGGGCACGGCCCATCAGGGAACTCGCCCACTTGCTTCCAAATCCACCCCTCCAGGCAATGATCGTTCCGGCAGTCCTGCTGTGTCATTGGCTGTCCCCCTAAGCCACGTTTCTCTCCTTGGTTCTATGTGCGAGTCAGCCCTGATTCGTTACGCGGGGCTCCACCCTTGGCACGAGGCAGCCGCGAGCAACATCACCACGCGGACGGAGGAATTGAACCTCCCATCCTGAAACCATGGAGGGAACGAGTGAAGGGGAATCATGGGGGAATGGGTGTGGCCGGCTTACGTGGGTGTGCTGGGAGGGGTGGTCCTCTTTGGCGTGTTCATGGTGCCGATCGTGGCCGTTCAGTACAGGATGTACGGCAGATTCACGTGGCGTCGATTTCTGGGCGCCGCGGGGCTGAGCGTCTACGGCGTAGCCCTGGTGGCTTACACGTTGCTCCCGCTGCCGGACCCCAATCTGTTGAAATGCGGGCCACACGGAAGCACGTTCCAAGCCATCCCGTTCCAATTCCTGGACGACATTCAACGTGAAACGTCGGGCCTTGGGATCACCGGAACGCTGACCAGCCGCGCCACGCTCCAGGTTGTGTTCAACGTGGTGCTGTTCATTCCGTGGGGCATCATCGCGCGGCGCTACCTTTCGTGGAACATCGCGGTTTCAACGCTGACCGGCGCCCTGGCCCCCGGGCTTATCGAAGCCACACAGTTCACCGGATTGTGGGGCTTGTACGGCTGCGCTTACCGCCTGGCCGACATCGACGACCTCATCACCAACACCTTGGGCGCCTTGGTCGGCGCGCTCATCGCACCCCTTGTCCTCTGGTTCATGCCCCAACGACGCGAGCTCCGTGCAGCCCGCGACCAGAGCCGCCCTGTTACCGTTTGGCGGCGCTGGCTGGGGATGATCATCGACTATGTGGCGCTGGCGTTCCTCGGCTTCGCCTTCGTCGTCACCTACCGGGTTGGGCTGCTCGCGCTGGGCGCGGACCTCCCCGATGCGGACGACGCCACCTCCCTCGTCCTCATGCACCTCGTGCCCGGCTTCCTGGTGTTCTACCTTCCGGCGCTCGTGGGTTCCGGTGCATCCCTCGGCCAGCGCGCCGTATGGCTGCAACCCCACTGGCCAACCACCCGCCGTCGGGCATTGCGCCGCGCGAGCGCCACCGGCGGGCTCTATGTGGTGTTGTCGTTCCTCGGCGCATTGCTGCCTACCACGGCGTTCGGCGCGCTCACCGGCCTGCTGCTCCTGGCAGCGTTCGTGGCGGTGCCCCTCACCAAGTCGCGAGGACTTTCGGGCGTGATGACAGGGGCGCAGATGGTTGACTCCCGCGAAAACGTACGACGGCGGGTGGCTGGGTCAGGAGCGGGGCCTGCCTAGCTCCAGCAGATCCACATCAACGTAACCACTGCCAGGCTTGGGAGCACCGCGTTGCTTGCGAATCCGCATGGCTTTGTACTCGTCCTTGGACAAGTTGAACCCATACCAAGCAATGAATCCCGCGAGTCCCACAACCCAGAGAGCCCCCCAAGAAGGGCCTGCTCCGTGAAGAAGCGGGGAAAGGAACATCGCCACCGAGGCAACGAATCCAAGGCACCCGAATGCCGACAGAATCGCCATCCCCCACCAGGAACTCACCTGCGCCTGGCCGCGGCCTGGTGTGAACCCGATCTCATCTCCGGGATAACTGTGGAGTTCGCCGGTGCTGGTCCTGCGGAGGACGCGTTCCTCACCTCTGGCGACGGCAGCTTTATGCTCGGCATACACTGCATCGTCGCGACGCTCACGCTCCCGGTCGTAAACCACCATCAGTCCCTCGGTTTGAAAACCCCAGCCTAACGCCCGAAGCCCGGCTGGCACTGCAGCTGGCGTGCCGAAGCCTGCTGATGGATAGGCCGGACTAGTGCGGCGCTACTTCTTTCCCGCCTTCAGGTCCGAGACCACTTTCGCAATCCGCCGTGCACGGGTCTCTTCCGTCTTGGCGTCCCCGATCGGCTCTACGTAACGCCGCTGCGAGCTGTAATTCAGGGTTCCGTAAAAGGCCTTCGCCTCGGGCTCGGCGTCGAGGGCAGCGGCCAGGTCCTCGGGCACCTCGATGACGCGGGGCTGGGTGTCCACTTCCAAGCCAACTTCAACAGTGTCCCCCGCCGAAGCACCCGTGAGCTCACGATTGGCCGAGCTGACGCCCACCATGTACTTTCCGCCCATCACGGCGATGCTACTGCGGTAGCTCTGCCCGTTGATGGTCACGACGACCGGTGGCCGTTTGCCGGCACCCAGCCCGCCAACGATCTCGTCCGGAACTTCGATGCCCGCTTTGTTGCCATCGCCCACGATGGTGGTTGTGAATTTCATGTGGCCAGTATGCCGGTGGCCACCAGTAGACGCACCCCATCGGCAGGACTACGTTCTAGATAACCTCGCAAACCACACAGAGGAGTACAGCCATGGACAACCAGGATCTCTTGGAGCGAATCCAGTCACTGGTCGAGGAAGAGCACCGACTCCGCGACGCCGCCGGCGCCGAGGACGACGACAACCGCGCCCGCCTTGCCCAGCTCGAAGCCCAGTTGGACCAGTGCTGGGACTTGCTGCGCCAACGCCGTGCAAAGAAGGACGCCGGCGAGAACCCGGACGAGGCCGAACCGCGACCCGTCAGCGAAGTGGAGGGCTACCGGCAGTAGTGACGCCGCAGTGCCTGCCCTCCCATCAGAAGTGCGTCGGGCAAAATGCTGGCCGCTCCACCGCGAACATCTGCGCTGCCAGGAACGCCGCACCCTGCTGGTTCTCTTGTATCCGCCCAGCCGCCACCAAGGATGCCGGATGGACTGCGCCCAAGTAAATGGATGACAACACGGAGATGTCCAACTCCAGATCAGGGGCAGCATCGGTAGCAGTCACGGTTGCGTGGCCCTCGCGGACATCGAGCGAGAACGTCCCGGGCGTCAGTCCGAGTGCATCGCGGACCTTTAGGACCAGAGTACCATCGGCGGGGAATTGACGCTCTTCCAGGGCCTTCTGAACATCCAGGATTCGCAGCCAGAGCATGTCCCGCGGGTCGGACCCTTTGACGCAACGCGGGTCCTCAAGGGCCCAGGTCAGGGGGTTGTCCACGGAGACTCCGCTCCACTTCACGCGTTCCACAAGATCAATGGCGCCCAAGTACTGCCACAGTTCCAAGTAGGCGGCGGAGTTGGCTGCCACCAAGTCCACGATCTCCATGGTGGCAGGCTCCGTTTCCCACCCACCGAATTTGTAGGACACGTAACCGTCAACATCACCGTTGGACGCATAATGCAGGGCCGCCTTGATCTTGGCATCCGGTCCCCCGTCACCATCGGCCCCATCGCCGCCAACAGATCCGGAGACATATTGGCGGTAAGACTCCTGCCGGTCGATTGATCCGGGCGAATGCCGGTGTTGCTGCTCGAAGATCTGTGGCGCCAAGTCCAGCAGGATCTTCGGGTCGGCCACTTCCACGGTTCCTTCCGAAGCATGGTTGAGCTTGAAGCGGGCGCTCGTATCCACCGTGATGGACTGCTCGGAGGTCGCGACGCCGAACCCGAAGCGCCCATAGATGGACGCTTCAGAGGCCGTCAGCGCTGCAATCGCGACGCCATCGTCCTTGGCCAAAGCCAGGTCTTCGCTCATCATCTGCCGCAGCAGGCCTCGGCGGCGGTGCGAGGTGCGGACTGTCACGGCTGAGATCAGGTGAGCATCCACGAGCTTTCCAAAACCGACGTTGAGCGTCTTGCGCCACGTCGCGAAGGTAGCAACCGGCACCTCAGCGCCAAGGGAGTACGCCGCCGGTTCGCTGGTCTGATAGACCCCGGTAAACACAGTGTGGTCGGCCCGGCTCATGGCCAAGCCTCGATCGATCCTTGTCTCGCTCTTGCTCTCCTCGTGGAACCCGAAGGCCACCGCACGCGACCACGCTACGGCGGCATCGTAATCAGGTTCATTCTTGGCGGCCGGCTCGAACCGACGGATTTGGTAGTCCCCACTCATCTTTGACACGCTCTCGAGCCTAGCCAATAGCCGCAGCTCGCGCTATGGCCAAGCCGGGCTACGCCCCTTCAAGCACCTGGCTCGTTGCCCATGCGAGGTATTTGCCAGCGTTGGCAACGGCGTCGGCCACGTCCGGAACGCCGTCCTTGCGCTGCGCTACGTCCAGCAGCTGGGCGGCGGCCACAATGCCGTGCTTCGCCAGGTCCTCGGGCGTTACGGTAATGCGGCCAGCGACCGCGATGACGGGAATGCCGTGCACGCTCGCGGCATCGGCGAGTGCGATCGGCGCCTTGCCCGTGAGCGACTGCTCGTCCATGGAGCCCTCGCCGGTGATTACCAGGTCGGCCTCGCTCAAGTGTGAAGCGAGGCCCGTGAGTCCGGCCACCAGCGCGAAGCCGCCTTCCAGCGCAGCGTCAGTGAAAGCCAGGAACGACGCCGGGAACCCGCCCGCCGCTCCAGCTCCCGGAAGGTTCACGTCGCGGCCGGTGGCCTCCCGAAGGAGCGACGCCCAGTTGCGGAGACCGGCGTCGAGCTTTTCGACGGCGTCCTCATCCGCGCCCTTCTGCGGGCCGAAAACGTGGGCGGCACCTTCCTGGCCGTACAGCGGGTTTTGGACGTCGACGGCGATGCGGAACTTTACGGCCGACAGCCGCGGATCCAGCTCGGAAACGTTCAAGGCAACGACGTCGGCCAGGGAACCTCCGCCGAGGGGAACCACGTTCCCGGCGGCATCAACGGGTTTGAGCCCCAACGCACGCAGCGCTCCGCTGCCGCCGTCGGACATGGCCGAGCCGCCCAAACCAAGCACAATCTCGGTTGCACCGGCATCCAGGGCGGCGGCGATCAACTGGCCGCAGCCGTAGCTGTGGGCGCGAAGTGAGTTCTCGGGAGTGGGCTCCATGTGGGCCAGGCCTGATGCCTGAGCGGTCTCGATCACGGCAGTCGCGCCACCGAAAGAATCCTTACGGACGGCCCAGGACGCGCCGACAGGCTTGAGGATCGGACCCACAACGGCGTTGTTCCGCTCTTCGTAGCCAGCAGCAACGGCAGCGTCCAGTGTTCCTTCGCCGCCGTCGGCAATGGGGAACTGGGTGGTCACGGCATCCGGGTAAACACGGAGGGCGCCTTCGGCCATGGCTGACGCGGCTTCGGCGGCGGTCAGTGATCCCTTGAACTTGTCCGGGGCGATGAGGATACGCATGGACCCATCTTGCCAGCTTTGCTCGGAAAGCGCTTGCCCACGCTGTAACCTAGCCGCTGATAACCCTCACGGGCGTGCCCTCAAGCCACGCTTTCACGTCCTCGAACGCCCCACCGTAGAACTGCCGGTAACTCTCATGCGTCACGTACCCGATGTGCGGCGAGAGGACAGTGCGCGGAGAATGCAGCATCGCGTGCCCGGCGGGCAGGGGCTCCTCATCAAAGACATCCAGGGCAGCACCCCGGATCCACCCCTCCTCCAATGCCCGGATCAACGCCGCTTCATCCACCAATGGCCCCCGCGCCGTGTTGACCAGGACTCCGTCCGGGCCCAGGAGCCGCAGCTCCTCCGCGCCAACAATGCCCTCCGTCCGTTCGGACAACCTCAGGTGCAGCGTCACCACATCGGACTCACGGAACAACTCCTCCTTGCTCACCTTGCGGGCGCCAGCGGCCTCAGCATCCTCGGCAGTCAGGTTCTGGCTCCACGCGAGGACGTCCATCCCGAACGCCTTGGCGTAGCCCGCAATCCGCTTGCCGATCTTGCCCAGCCCAACGATTCCCAGCGTCTTGCCTTCGAATTCGAACCCGACGCCGGTCTGCCACTCGCCTGCCCGCAGTGAGTTCTCTTCCGCCACCAGGTTCCTAGCGAAGGCAAGCAGCAGCGCCCACGTCAGTTCGGGTGCCGCAGCCGGCGAGCCACCTGTCCCGCACACCACGATGCCGCGTTCTGTGGCCGCTTCGAGGTCGATCGCGGCGTTGGCCATGCCCGTGGTGACCAGGAGTTTCAGGTTCGGCAGCGAATCGAGGACACGCTGTGGGAATCGCGTGCGTTCGCGCATGGCCACAATGATGTCGAACGGCGCCAAAGCCGCCACAGCTTGCTCTTCCGAAACGAAAGGTGCGCTGAAGACGCTGACCTTCACGCCGTCGTCGAGCAGTGAATCCCACGGGGCGTAGTCCCCGGCGACCTGCTGGTAATCATCAAGAATGGCTAGACGGAACTGGGTCACGTCAATCTCCTCCCGCGGCGACTGGTGGTACTGAACACCATCTCACGTTAGGTTTTTGAGTGTGAGCCAAAATGTGACCTCCACCATGCCCAAGCCCGAGCACCCCCGCCCTCAGCTGGTCCGCGACAAGTGGATGAACCTCAACGGCACCTGGGGTTTTGAGATCGACGCCGGCGACTCCGGTTGGGAGCGCGGGCTCCCCGCCCGCGAACTCAACAGCGAGATACTGGTCCCGTTCGCGCCTGAATCGGCGCTTTCCGGGATTGAGCACGTCGACTTCATGGAAGCCGTCTGGTATCGCCGGACCGTAACCATCCCCCAGGAGTGGGCCGGACACAACCTGCTGCTTCACTTCGGCGCAGTGGACCACGACGCCACCGTGTGGGTGAACGGTGTTGAGGTTGCGCGGCATCGAGGCGGGTTCACGCCGTTTACCGCGGATTTGGGCGGAGTGGTGGAACCTGGAGCGGACGCTGTGATCGTGGTCCGGGCGCGGGACTCGCGGCATGAGATGCAGGCCCGCGGCAAGCAGGCAACCTGGTACAACAACACTCATTGCCAGTACACACGCACCACTGGGATCTGGCAGACGGTGTGGATGGAGGCCGTACCCGAGGTCTACATCAAGCGCCTCCGCATGACCCCCAATCTGGCAGCCTCCAGCATCACACTGGAAGTGCCTATCAGCCGGAACCGGACCGGGCACACGGTTTCTGCGGTCCTCACCGGGGACGCTGAGAGGATCCAAGCGTCGGCGCGTGCCGATCTGGACCTCACCCCATTACTCCAGCTCAACATCCCGGCCGAGACTCTCCGCCCCTGGTCCATTGAGGATCCCTTCCTCTATGACCTCGAAGTCACTGTGCGTGACGGCTCCGGCCACGTTGTGGACCGCGTCAGCAGTTACGCAGCCGTGCGATCAGTGGCCTTGGACGGCAAGGTGGTCCGCATCAACGGCAAGGCCGTGTTCCAGCGGCTGGTCCTGGACCAGGGCTACTGGCCGGAGTCCTTGATGACCTCGCCCGATGAGGCCGCGTTGATCAAGGACATTGAGCTCTCCATGGCTGCCGGGTTCAACGGCGCCCGCCTGCACCAAAAGGTCTTCGAGGAGCGCTTTCTTTATCACGCGGACCGGCTCGGGTACCTGGTGTGGGGCGAGTTCGGCGACTGGGGAGTCTCCGGTGGCGGCACCATAGGCCACAACCAGAAACCCACGGCGAGTTTCGTGGCCCAATGGTTGGAGGTACTGCAGCGCGACGTCAACCACCCCTCCATCATCGGCTGGTGTCCCCTCAACGAAACCCACCAGGTCCTGCACGACCACATCACCGTACTGGACGACGTCACCCAGGCGATGTTCCTCGCCACCAAGCTCGCTGACCCCACCCGGCCAGTCATAGACGCTTCCGGTTATGCCCATAGGATTCGTGAGACCGACATCTACGACTCCCACTCCTACGAGCAGGACCCCGAGCGTTTCCGCATCGAGCAGCAGGGACTGGCCGAGGGAAAGCCGTACATCAACCGCAAGGACGACGGCGAGGAGTACTCAGTGCCCTACGGTGGCCAGCCGTACTTCGTCTCCGAATTCGGCGGCATTTGGTGGAACGAGACTGAAGCCCGCCAGGCAGCAGAGGCGGCAGGCACCGACGTCGAAAGTTCATGGGGATACGGCCAGCGCGTCAGCAGCGAAGAGGAGTTCTATGCCCGCTTCGAAGGACTGTGCTCGGTCCTGCTGGATAATCCGGACATGTTTGGGTACTGCTACACGCAGCTGACGGATGTCTTCCAGGAGAAGAACGGCATCTTCACGTTCGATCGCAGCCCCAAGTTCGACCTCGAGAGGATCCGGGCCAGCCAGCTCCGCCGGGATGACACTTAATGCCAATGTGAGTGCTTGGAACTATCATCAAATGCCATGTCGCGGGAGCTCAGCGGACTACCTAGACCCACTGGCCTCGACGGATCAGGACCTCCTTGAGGAGGTCCAGGCGGTCGGACACGATTCCGTCCACGCCCAGATCCAGCAGACGCTCCATTTCGGCAGGATCGTTGATGGTCCATACATGCACCTGCCTGTTCAGGCGATGGGCACGGCGGATGAATCCCGGGGTCACCACACGGAACCTGCCGTAGCGCACGGGAACTTGGAAAACGTCGACGCCGGCAAGCAGCCTTCGCGCCCATGGAACCGGAAGCAGGGGACCAAGAAGAACAAAGAACGCAGTGAGCGAACTGCCGGCTGAGGAAGCCACGCGACGAGACAGCTTGGACAGGACTGCCCGGCGGCGCCTGTCCGAGAAGCTGGTGACCAGGACGCGATCATGGATCCCGTGCCGCTCAATGGCCTCGGCCATCGGGCCCACCGAATTCCAGTCCTTGATATCCAGGTTCAGCCGGGCGTCCGGCAGCGCTGAAACCAGCTCATCGAAGGTCGGAACAGGTTCCACCCCGCCGATGCGGGCCGTGGCCACCTCGGCGGCTGTCAACTCCGCGATCTTGCCCACAGAATCCGTCACGCGGTCCAAGGAGGAGTCGTGGAAGACCAGCAGCACGCCGTCCGACGTGGTGTGGACGTCCGTTTCAAGGTGCACGGTCCCGAGTTCCGCCGCAGCCCTGAAGGCACCCATGGAATTCTCCAGGCCATCCAAAGAGAAACCACGGTGCGCGAAGGCCAAAGGACCCACTGAACCGTCCTTGCGGAGGAAATAGGGCAGCGTCACACCCGTAGCGTAGCGGACCAGCACCCCAATGAAGGGCGTCAGGCCTCGTGCGGGACTATCGCCACGCCGTCGCTGACATGAACCAGCGTCCGGCCGCGACCGCCGTCGAGCTCCACCCAAACGGCGGTGGCATCGCCGGTGACGGCGTCAACTACGCCAGCCGATTCGTACCCCGGCGTGAGCGTGACGCTGACCCTGTCGCCTTGGCGCAGCGAACGCCAGTGGTGATCCGGTTCGATGCGCCGCAAAGGAGCGGTGTTGAAATCGTTGATCCTGCGCTTGGCCATGATTACCCCTGCAAATCCGACTTGTAAGACACGATGCGAACGGGTCCCTTGGCTGGAAGCCTACGGTTGCAATGTGAACGCCGGTTGTATGGAGTCTGGGAAGTCGGTGACAGTCTGGAACTGCCAGACTAGGGACATGACTGTGTTGATTGCCGGATGCGGCGACCTTGGAACGGAAGCCGGGCTTCGCTTCGCTGCGGCAGGCCACCAGGTTGTGGGCTTGCGCCGTTCCCCCGAAAAGCTGCCTCCGGAAATCCGTGGCGTCTACGCGGACCTCGCTGTTGAGCTCCCGGAGTTGCCCGCGGATGTGGACATTGTGGTGGTGGCCGTCGCTGCCGATGCCTCCACTGAAGAGGCCTATCGCGCGGCGTACCTGAACGGCGTGAAGAACGTGCTGGAGGCGCTGGAGCGGCAGTCCATAGAGCCGCGTCGGGTCCTCTTCGTTTCGTCCACGGCCGTGTACAAGGACTCCGGTGGGGCCGTTGTGGACGAGTCGACGCCAACGGAGCCCACTCGGTTCAGCGGCAAGGTGTTGGTGGAGGCCGAGCAGCTGCTGTTCGCCCGGACTCGCGGGACGGGTACGCAGCCAATCTCCCTCCGGCTCGGCGGGATCTACGGACCCGGACGCACCCGCCTGATCGACCAAGTCAGAACGGGCCAAGCCGTCATTCCGGCCCAGCCCCGGCACACGAACCGTGTCCACAGGGACGATGCTGCGGCCATGATCGTCCACCTCACCACCATGGATCAGGTCCCGGATCCGGTGTATGTGGGCGTTGACGATCACGCTGCCGAAATGGGCGAAGTCATGCGGTTCCTCGCCTCTGAGATGGGATGCCCGGAACCCACGACGGCGGCACCTGGCGGCGCGTCCGACGCTGGCCCCGGTGACAAACGCTGCTCGAATTCCCGCTTGAGGGCGACGGGCTTTGAACTCACTTTTCCCACCTACAAAGAGGGGTATCGCGCCCTGCTGTCCGGCCAGGGCGTGCGGCACCCGTGACACCTGCGGCCCCACCTGCGGGAACGCAGTTGCACCGTTGGGGACGGGCCTACTTCGCAACACAGGCGATCTCCGGGCTGGCTTGGTGGATTGCCGTCTTCTTATCGCCCGCGGTCCGCACAGCCACCCTCGGAAGCCTCGACCCCATCGCTGTGGCCGCCCTCGACGTTCCGCTGTTCGTGCTGGGTTCGGCCATGGCGGCCCTTGGTGTGAAGGCCGCTGCTGTGGTGGCTTCAGGATGGACGGCCTTGGTAGCCGCCGCGCTGGCCCTCTACGCCACGATCACTACCGAAGCGGGCTTGGGCGTCCTGATGATGATTGCCGCCGCCGCTTGCTCAGGCCTTGCGCTCTGCTTCGTCCTGCTGGGTCGGGCTCCCACGGAATGGATCATCCGTGGGCCCTTCGCATTCCGCTCCGCTGCCGCGAACCGTCCGGCAACTACACACGTGAGCGCGACCATCGGGCAGATGATCCTGTTCTGG
This sequence comes from Paenarthrobacter sp. FR1, assembly GCF_051106045.1. Lineage (NCBI taxonomy): Bacteria > Bacillati > Actinomycetota > Actinomycetes > Micrococcales > Micrococcaceae > Paenarthrobacter > Paenarthrobacter sp. FR1. The sequence continues at coordinate 119,539 of NZ_JBPFSF010000005.1, forward strand.
GGCTTCTTCCTCGTCGCTGTCCCACTGCTCATATCGTGGCTGGAAATTCGATGGCTGGTGTCCCTGCCTGTTCCGCCGTTCGCTGCCACGGCGGGCGCCACGCTTTTGGTGCTGGCCAGCGTTCTTGGGGTCGCTTCGGCGGTGACCATGGCGTCCCGGGGCAGTGGAACGCCCCTGCCATCCGCCATGCCCAACCGGTTGGTTGTCGCCGGCCCGTATCGCTGGGTTCGCAATCCGATGGCTGTCGCCGGCATCACCCAAGGCGTAGGAGTGGGCCTCATCCTGGGGTCATGGCTCGTGGTCGCGTACGCGATGATCGGTTCGCTGCTGTGGAATTATGCCGTCCGGCCACTGGAAGAAGCAGACTTGGAAAAACGGTTTGGAACCGAGTTCCAGCAATACCGCGATACGGTGCGCTGCTGGATTCCCCGCGTCTGACGACGCTAGACCCGCTGCTCCGTCAGCTTTGCCTCGAGAATCTGGGCCACGCCGTCGTCGTCGAAGTGCGGTGCCTGCTGGCCGGCGGCGAGGATGGCCTCCGGGTGTCCGCTGGCCATGGCGTAGCCGTGGCCAGCCCAACGGAGCATTTCAATATCATTGGGCATGTCCCCGAACGCCACAACATCGGCGGCTTCGATCCCCAGGGACTCTGCGTACTTGGCGAGGGTGACGGCTTTGTTGATGCCCGGAACGGACATCTCCAGCATCGCCGTCCGCGGGGCGGAGTGCGTGGTTGACACGAGGTGGGCAACAGCCGGCTGTACCTCGGCCAGGAACTCGTCCGGCGTACCTTTGCGGGTAATTGCCAGGAACTTCACGACGGCGTCATCCGCTGTGAGCGTCTCGATCAGCGGTTTGGGGGTGAACTCCGCGAGCAGCTCGCTGGTTTCGTTTTCGATGAAGCCCGGTTCCAGCTGGAAGCCCGTCAACGTCTCGACGGCGAACAGGGCATCCGGCCGGAGGGATTTGATGATACGGCGGGCCTCAAAAACAGACTCCGCATCCAGGACGCACGAGGAAAGTGCCTTCTCCGTTTCCAAGTCCCACACCACGGCGCCGTTGGAACAGATCACGATTCCGCTGTGCCCGAGCTGTTCCTGGAGTGGGTACAACCAGCGTGGCGGACGGCCGGTGACGAAGACGAGTTCCACGCCTGCGTCGCGGCATGCCTGGAATGCCTTGATGGTCCGATCACTGATTTTTCCGTCGTGACCGAGGATAGTGCCGTCAATATCGCTTGCTACGAGCCGCATCATGCCAGTCTACGTTGGAGCGAAACAGGCGGCTGCGCACCGGAAAGCCTCCACATTTCCAAAATCGGGAGCATAGGCTGGGTCAATGAGTGAGAAGACCAGCGCAGTCGAAGAACACAGCACCCGCGGAGCGTACGTCACCGGCGGTGAGTTCACCCGCGACACCAACTACATCGAGGACCGCATCACCCGCGACGGTACTCCGGGACCAAACGGCGAGCCGGGTTGGCCCGTAGAGCCCGGGCGGTACCGGCTGATTGCGGCGCGGGCGTGCCCGTGGGCCAATCGGACAGTGATTGTGCGCCGGCTTCTGGGACTCGAGGATGTCATCAGCCTTGGCCAACCTGGCCCCACCCACGATGCCCGCTCTTGGACTTTCGACCTTGATCCCGGCGGCAAGGATCCCGTGCTGGGCATCGAGCGGCTACAGGAGGCGTTCTTCCGCCGTTTCCCGGATTACCCCCGCGGAATCACTGTCCCGGCCATTGTCGATATCCCCAGCGGCGAGGTAGTGACCAACAACTACCCGCAGATCACGCTGGACTTCTCCACGGAGTGGACGGAGTTCCACCGCACCGGCGCACCCCAGCTGTACCCGGAGCACCTCCGTGAGGAAATCGACCAGGTCAACAAACGCGTCTTTACCGAGGTCAACAACGGCGTCTACCGATGCGGCTTCGCCGGGTCACAAGAAGCCTACGATGCCGCCTACGCCCGGTTGTGGAACGCCATGGACTGGTTGGAGGAACGGCTCACCGGCCAGCGATACCTGGTAGGTGACTCCATCACCGAGGCTGACGTCCGGCTCTTCACCACGTTGGCGCGCTTCGACGCCGTGTATCACGGACACTTCAAATGCAACCGGAACAAGCTCAGCGAAATGCCGGCGTTGTGGGCCTATGCACGGGACCTGTTCCAGACGCCGGGGTTCGGGGACACCATCGACTTCGTGCAAATCAAACAGCATTACTACATCGTGCACGAGGACATTAATCCCACGAAGATCGTTCCGGCAGGCCCCGAGCTATCCGGATGGCTCACGGCTCACGGTCGGGAGTCGCTGGGAGGCAGCCCGTTCGGGAAGGGCACTCCCCCGGGCCCGGTCAAGGCCGGCGAAGAAGTGACCGCCGGGCACGGGGCCGCCTAAGCGCCCTGCTCCTGGAATTTTACGGAGCCCCGAAGACTTACACCGCCCCGTGGTTCAGCTCGGCACGCGTCGGCGGGTTGGCGCCGGCGCGTGAAACGGTCACGGCTGCGGCGCGGCTGGCATGCTCCATGATCGCAGCCAGCGTTTCAGGGGGCATGGCGCGCAGCGCTTCGCGGTTTTGCGCACCATCCAGCCCGTGATCCACAATCGCGGACAGCAGCCCCGCCATGAACGAATCACCAGCGCCCACGGTGTCCACCACGTTCACGGACGGCGCCGGAACCTGGGTTTCGCCCGCCCGCGTGATGCCCCACGGACCGCGTGAACCACGGGTCACCACCACCAGGGCCGGGCCTTCCTCGCCGCCCAATGACAGCCACCGACGCGCGGATTCCGTCGGATCAACGCCCGGATACAGCCACTCGAGGTCCTCGTCGGAAGCCTTCACGACGTCAGACAGGACCACAAAGCGCTCGGCCTGCGTTCGCGCATACTCAACGTCCGTGATGATGCTGGGGCGGCAGTTGGGATCGAAGCTGATGGTGCTGCTCGGGTGGGCATGCTCGACGGCGGCGAGCACCTCAGCGGCGCCGGGCTCCAAGGCGGTGGCAATGGAACCTGTATGCAGCAAGGTGGCGCCCTGCAGCATCAGCGGCAACCTACCGGCGAGGCCGGGGAGTTCCCAGGTGAGATCGAAGGCGTAGGTGGCGGCGCCGTCGTCGTCAATCTGCGCAGTGGCTACGCTGGTTGGCTTCTCATCCGGCGGAAGCGGCACCATCACCGAACTCGAGCGCAGGTGCGCGGCCACGGAATCTCCGTAGGCGTCGCGGCCGTAGCGCCCGATGAACTGCACCGGGTGGTCCAGCCTGGCGAGGCCCACGGCAACGTTGAGTGGGCTCCCGCCTACGTGCGCCTCAATTCCCGAGGGGCGTTGAACGACGTCGACCAGGGCCTCACCAATGACTGTCAGCATGGGACCACTCTGCCAGAGGCGGTCCCGGCGGACCACAGATTACGAGAGCAGGCGTTGCACCAGTTCGCGGCACTTCTTGTATGCGACAGCTTTGGGATCGATCAGGTCAAAGTGGTCTCCCGGAACACGCAGCAACTGCGCCGCGCTGCCTGCTGCCGTTGCCGCCGCCACGTACGCTTCGGACTGGCTCGCAGGAACGTCCTCGTCATCCGTGGCGTGCACGGCATATACGGGGACGTCGAGCGGCAGCAAACTCATGGGATCGGCGTATTTATGCCGTTTGGGGTACCTATGGGAATCCCCGCCCATCAAATTGCAGACTGCGCCGTTGCTGAGGTTCAGTTTCTCCGCGGCGGCGAGGTTCAGAAGGCCGGACTGGCTGACGACGCCCGTCAGGTGCACAGCGCTATCTTCAGGGCTGCGCTGGAGTTGACGGTCGGCGTCGGGCGTTCCGATGTCCGAGAGCCGCTGCCGGCCCGCAGCCCAGACAGCCAAATGGCCGCCGGCGGAGTGGCCGAGGGCCACCACCTTGCCGAGCTGGAGGTCGTGCTCGCCGGCGATTTCGGACAGATGGTCGATGCCGGCCAGGATGTCCTCAAAGGTATGGGGCCAACCACCGCCGTTGCCGGCCCGCCGGTATTCCAGGTTCCAAGCGGTAATGCCATGCGCGGCAAGGTCGCGCGCCAGGGGCTCACCGAGCTCCGCGCCGTACTGCGAACGCCAGTAGCCGCCATGGATCACAACGGCGATTCCACCGGCCACAGCTGATGCGCCGCGATGGTTTCCGTTGCTTGGTTCAGGTATGAAGAGTTCGCCCCACTGACTGGGGTGTTCGCCGTAGCTGTACTTGTGCCGCAACATTGCGCCCTCCTTTGTACTGAGCCTATCGTGACGGTTCGGATGTTTGGCTAGAGGCACCCCGACGGCGAGTGGCTCGGTTCAGTGTCGGAGCCGCCCCGTAAGCTGGGGGCATGGCAAGCAATTGGGACAGCCTGGACCAGGATCAGCGCGATGCAGTGGATGCGAACGTGGCACTCTACGAGCGTGTTCGCCCTGCCCTGAAGCGGGTTACGCGGGACGTCCTGCTCACCCTGCGGGACATGTTGAACGACGCCGAGGTCACCCCACTGTTTGTTACCGGCCGGACTAAAACGGTGGAGTCCTTCCGCGAGAAAATTTCCCGCACTGATGATCCTTTGGAGCCGGGGGGCCCGCGCGTCCTCAAGTTCCCGGACCCATTCCGCACGTTGAACGACATGGTGGGCATCCGCGTGATCACCAAGCTGCCCGCCGAAAACGCTGCGGTGGCCAACATCATCAAGCGCCAACGCCAGCTCTTCGACTGCCGTGGGGACCGCGAGAAGGACATCGGTTCCATCGAGTCCGGAACGTACGGGTACTCCAGCAGGCACCTCATCCTGCGCACCATCCAGAATGAGGCCGTCAAGGAGTACCAGCACGTCTTCAATCCGGACATGCCCGCCAACGGCAGCTACTTTTTTGAATGCCAGATCCGTACTGTGTTTGCGCACGCATGGAGCGAGATCGAGCACGACATCCGTTTCAAGGCCGAGGACCCGCGTGCATGGACGCCGCATTTCGACCGTCAATTCACAGCCACGGCAGCCATGCTGGAAACCGTGGAGAGCGCGTTCGCCGATCTTCACGAGCGCTACGAGGAAGTCCGAAGCTACTGGGACCTCGAAGGGGAGGGCGGATCGCCGCTGACACCCAACCGGGTCCGTGACGTCTGGCGTACGCTCCTGCCCCACGTTGACCGTAAAGTTGATGACGACTGGGGATGGGCTGCCGAACTCCTTGCCGCCCACGGACTCACCAAGACCGTGGAACTGGCCGGGCTGCTCAGCGCCAACCGGATCACCGAGGTCCGCAAGGCCCTGGACCACCGCTACTCCCCCGGCCCCGACCGCCTCTTGGACGACCTCCTGCTGTGGCAGTACGGAACCGAACACATTGATCTCACCGCTGAGGCGCCCGACGTCGTCCCGCACCCGCGGCGCGACAGCCTCCAGCGGCGTCTTAAGCAGATTGAGCGTTACCGCCAGACTGCACTGTAAGAAATCTGCCCTGTAAGGACCCATGACTCCCGAGCAACTCATGTCACTGCGGGCGACGTTCCGCTCGCCCCGCCGTCTGCTGACGGAGTCCCTCGCAGGGCTCGTGGTGGCTTTGGCGCTGATCCCGGAAGCCATTGCCTTTTCCGTGATTGCGGGCGTGGATCCACGCATCGGCTTGTTCGCATCGTTCACCATGGGCGTGGTCACCGCGCTGGTGGGCGGCCGTCCTGCCATGATCTCCGCGGCCACCGGCGCGGTGGCATTGGTGATCGCTCCCGTCATGAAGGAACACGGGCTCGACTACCTGATTGCCACCATCATTCTGGCGGGCGTCTTCCAGATCATCCTTGCGGTCCTTGGCGTGACCAAGCTGATGCGGTTCATCCCACGGTCCGTCATGATCGGCTTCGTGAACGCGCTGGCCATCCTGGTGTTCATGTCTCAGATGCCAGAGCTCTTCAACGTGCCGTGGATGGTGTATCCGATTGTGGTGGTGGGCTTGGTGATCGTGTTTGGGCTGCCACGTCTGACCACTGCCATTCCTGCACCGCTGGTAGCGATCGTGGTCATCACGTTGGTGACCGTGCTGGGCAATGTGGACGTTCCCACCGTCAGCGACAAGGGCGAACTCCCGGACAGCTTGCCCGGGTTCTTCCTGCCCAACGTTCCGCTGACCCTGGAGACCTTCCAGATCATTGCGCCGTTCGCCTTGTCCATGGCGCTGGTGGGCCTGCTGGAGTCGCTGATGACGGCCAAGCTCGTGGATGACATCACGGACACGCGCTCCAACAAGACGCGGGTCTCCTGGGGTCAAGGGGCGGCCAACATTGTCACCGGTTTCCTGGGCGGTTTGGGCGGTTGCGCGGTCATTGGCCAAACCATGATCAACGTGAAGGGTTCGGGTGCCCGCAGCCGGCTCTCGACCTTCTTGGCCGGCGTCTTCCTGCTGATCCTTGTTGTGGTCCTGGGCGATGTGGTGGGCATGATTCCGATGGCTGCCTTGGTGGCAGTGATGATCTTCGTTTCACTGATCACCTTCGACTGGCACTCCATCCGGCCTTCCACGCTCAAGCGCCTGCCCAAGTCGGAGACCGCGGTCATGGTGGTTACTGTTGCGGCCGTGGTGGCCACGCACAACCTGGCGGTGGGTGTCGGCGTCGGAGTTGTGACCGCCATGGTGCTGTTCGCGCGGCGCGTGGCCCACTTCGCTACCGTTGAGCGGACCGAACTGGACCTCAACGGTGAAAGGGTTGCCACCTACACGGTGGATGGCGAACTTTTCTTTGCGTCATCCAACGATCTGTACACGCAGTTCGACTACGCAAAGGATGCCTCGGAAGGCATAGATCGAGTGATCATCGACCTGCACGGCTCGCATATTTGGGACGCGTCAACGGTGGCCGTGCTGGATTCCGTTACCGAGAAGTACCGTAACCACGGGCGCGAGGTGGAGTTCATCGGGCTCAACGAAGCCAGCATCCGCATGCGCGAGCGTTTGGCAGGGAAACTCAACTCCTGACGCAAACAGCGGTCATCTGACATATACGTCTCCCTGCAAGTAAAGAATTCGTTCCCGCTGCGGGGCAAGTGTGAGCATGGATGAATGCTTGAGGCAACCAATACCCCACCGAAAACCGATGAATCCGCTGCGCCCGTCAACGCCGCCCTCGCCGCTGAGGCCAAGATCGCGCGGGTTGCCGTCACGGTGTTCCCGCTTCTTGTGGTGGTTGCCGGCGTCCTCGGCTTCCTCATACCGGACCTGTTCAAACCCATGGGCGTCTCGGTTCCTTACCTGCTGGGCGTCATCATGTTCTGCATGGGCCTGACGCTGACTCCGCCGGACTTTGCCTCGGTGGCCCGTCGACCGTGGGCCGTAGCGCTGGGCATCGTGGCGCATTACGTGATCATGCCCGGCGCCGGCTGGCTCATAGCCGTCCTACTCCAACTCCCTCCCGAACTGGCTGTCGGCCTCATCCTGGTGGGCTGTGCTCCTTCCGGTACGGCGTCCAACGTCATGGCATTCCTGGCCAAGGGCGACGTAGCCCTGTCCGTCGCCGTTGCCTCCGTTTCCACACTGATCGCCCCCATCGTGACTCCTGCACTGACGCTCTTCCTGGCCGGCTCGTTCCTGCACATCGATGCCGGTGCCATGGTCATGGACATCGTGAAAACCGTCCTGCTGCCGGTCATCGCAGGCCTTCTGGCCCGACTGTTCCTCTCGAAGCTCGTCGCGAAGGTGCTCCCGGCACTTCCGTGGGCATCCGCCGTCGTGATTTCGCTGATTGTTGCGATTGTCGTGGCGGGCAGCGCCAGCAAGATCGTGGCCGCCGGCGGCATCGTGTTCCTGGCAGTGGTCCTCCACAACGGCTTCGGCCTGGGCCTCGGCTACCTGGCCGGCAAGCTCGGTCGCCTGGATGACAAGGCTCGCCGCGCCCTCGCTTTCGAGGTTGGCATGCAGAACTCCGGCCTGGCAGCGACACTGGCCACCGCGCACTTCAGCCCGCTGGCAGCGCTGCCGTCGGCAGTGTTCTCGCTGTGGCACAACATCTCGGGCGCCATTGTGGCGGCTTGGCTTGCTCGCCGCCCGTTGAAGGACTAGTTACTCAGAGTGGTGCCGCGCCGGTGCAACTTCCACGGCGAGGCAACCCTGACGCCCTCCACCGGAGTGGTGCCTGCCAAACGATCCAACAGCATACGGACCACCTGTTCGAAGATGGGTTCGGGCCCAACCGTGGTCAGGGCGGGATCGTAATCCTGGCCCTCGGTAGAGTTCCCGACGCCGACAATCTGCACATCTTCGGGTACGCGGAGGCCCAGGCGATAGGCGGCACGGATGGTCTGCAGCGCCTCCATGTCGTCCGTGCAGAGGATGGCAGTGGGCCGGTCCGGCAGTTGGAGCAGCTCAAGGGCGGACTGATAGGCGATGGCCGGGCGGTGCTGCGACGTCCTCACAAAGGTCTCGTCGAGCGGAATGCCCGCCTTCTCCAATCCGGCTGCGTAGGCGGCGAAGCGACTCTTGGGCCGTCCCGCCGGGTCTGCCCTCCGGATACAGGCGATTCTGCGGTGGGACGCGGTGAGGAAGTCCATGCACTCCTCGAGCCCAGCGTCAGCTTCTGGAGCAAGGACATCGAAGCCCGCCGGCTTCATGGTTCCGGAGATCACCACTTGGGCAACGCCGCGTCGGGCGAGCTCCGTGACAGTTTCATCCTGTGACTTTGCTTCAGGGAAGTAGCCGATGATCACGCCGTCCGCTCCGCCGGACATCATGAACTTCCGCCAGTCGTCGCCCAGCAGGATCACGGGTTGGTAGCCATGCTGCGGGAGGATCGCTGCTGCGGCGGTGGCGAGGGCGCGGTCCCAGGGCCATTCAAGGTTTCCGATGGCTACCGCCACGACATCCGTTTTGCCCCTCCGCATCCCCCGCGCGGCCTGATTGGGCACATAGCCCAGTTCCTTCACCGCGGCCAAGACCCTGTCCTGCGTCGGCTGGCTGATCCGGGTGGTCCCGCCGTGCCGACCGGAGAGCACGTAGGAAACGGTGGTCAGGGAGACCTCCGCGGCCTTCGCTACGTCCCGGATGGTGGGCTTGGATCCCTTGCTCACGTGCGACTCCTGATAGACAGCGGGTTTCTTGAACTCTAGCCGTTATGGCGTGGACAGCCCTTGACGCAATTAGTTGTGAACGTTAACAATTACGGGAGCCATTACGTATCCAAGTGGGAAGATCATTCGATGAAGAACTGGGCAGGAAACCTTGAGTACTCGTCCGCGGAAGTCCACAGCCCCACGTCGGTGGAGGAGCTGCAGGAACTCGTAGCCAACGTGTCGCGGATCAAGGCGCTCGGTTCCCGGCACTCCTTCAACACGGTTGCCGACACGGACGGTACCCACGTCCTGCTGGACGCGCTACCCCAGGAAGTAGTCCTCAACAAGGAAAAGAGCACTGTCAAGGTCAGCGGTGGCATCAGCTATGGAGCCCTCGGCCGAGCGCTGGAGGAGCAGGGATACGCCATCCACAACCTCGCTTCGCTCCCCCATATCTCCGTCGCGGGTGCCATCCAAACCGGCACCCACGGCAGTGGAGTCAACAATCCCTCCCTGGCTGCCGCCGTCGTAGGTGTCGACTTGGTGCGCGCCTCCGGCGAGCTGGTGACGCTCACAGCGGACGACGACGAATTCCTCGCCAGCGTGGTGGGCGTGGGCGCCCTTGGCATCGTCACGGGACTGGAGCTGGCTGTCCGTCCGAGCTTCGACGTCCGGCAGCGCGTGCTCACCAACCTCACTTGGGAGGGGGCGCTGGCGAACTTCCAGACCATCGCGTCGAGCGCCTACAGCGTCAGCTTCTTCACCAATTACACCGGCGACACCATCCCGCAGGTTTGGCTGAAAGCGCTGGATACTGAAGCGCCGCTCCCTGACCTCTTTGGAGCAACCGCAGCGACGTCGGCCCTGCATCCCTTGCCTGACATGTCCGCCGAGAACTGCACCGAGCAGCTGGACGTTGCGGGTAAGTGGCTGGACCGGCTGCCCCACTTCCGGCATGAGTTCACGCCGAGCAACGGAGAAGAACTGCAGAGCGAGTTCCTGCTGCCGCTGGACCAGGCACCCGCTGCCCTGCGTGCGGTTCGCGGGCTGGCCGACAAGCTGGCACCGCTTTTGTTCATCTCCGAGGTCCGCACAGTGGCCGAGGATGAGTTCTGGCTCAGCCCGTTCTACCGGCAGCAGAGCGTTGCGCTCCACTTCACGTGGAAGCCGCTCCAGCCCGAGGTGGAAGCGGTCCTCCCCGAGCTCGAAGCAGCGTTGAGGCCTTTCGGCGCACGTCCCCACTGGGGCAAGCTCTTCACGCCCAGCGAGTACGACTTCGCCGCGCTCTACCCTCGGTTCGAGGACTTCCGGTCCTTGGTTCAGGCCAACGATCCCACGGGCAAGTTCCGTAACGCCTTGCTGGACAGCGTGCTGGGTGTGACGGTTACGTCGTAGCCCGTTGTCGGCCCGCTATTTCGTCGCCGGGCAGCCACGGAACAGCGGCTTGGCAACGGAACAGCGGCATTACTCGATGTGGGCCAGAACTGCTCCAACGGTGACGACCCCGCCGGGTGCCGAGAGTACTTCGGAGAGGGTTCCAGTGCGGTGTGCCGGAACTTGGGTTTCCATCTTCATGGCTTCCAGGACCACCAACGGGTCCCCTGCCGCCACGTTGGCCCCGGGCTCCACGAGCCACTTCACCACGGTGCCGGCCATGCTGGAAACGAGGGCGGATTCGGCGGGCGAGTCAGTGCTTACAGAACCCGGCGTATCGGCCGGCGCGGTAAAGGCAGGGATGCCCTGACCGGAGTGCGCCCAGCCATCCAACAGATCAGCCGGAAGTCCCACCGCCAGCCGCTTGCCGTCAACATCGATCGTGATGGTGCGGCGCCCTCCTTCCGGGGCGACCACGTTGTACTCAGGGTCCACGGGGATCTGATCCGCAAAGTCGGTCTCGATCCACCGGGTGTGAACGCGCATTCCGGCCACGGAAGTGAAATCCTCGGACTCCAGAACCGCGCGGTGGAAGGGCAGTACCGTGGCGAGGCCGGTGATCTTGATTTCCGCAAGGGCCCTGCGCGCGCGGCGTAGGGCTTGCTGCCGGTCAGCCCCAGTGACGATCAGCTTGGCAAGCAAGGAATCGAACTGTGGTGCCACAAACGAACCCGACCGCACGCCGCTGTCCACGCGGATGCCGGGACCGGTGGGGGCTTCAAAGAGTGCCACCGTCCCCGGGGAAGGCAGGAAGCCACGGCCCACGTCCTCGGCGTTGATGCGGAACTCGAAGGAATGTCCGCGAGGGGCCGGGTCATCCGAAATGCTCAGGGGCAACCCGGCAGCGATGCGGAACTGCTCCTGCACAAGGTCGATCCCGGCGGTCTCCTCGGTGATCGGGTGCTCCACCTGAAGTCGCGTGTTGACCTCAAGGAACGCCACTGCTCCGTCCGCGGAAACCAGGAACTCCACCGTCCCGGCTCCGTAGTAGCCAGCTTCACGGACGATTGCCTTGGAACCGTCGTAGATCTTCTGCCGCTGCGTATCGCTGAGGAAGGGCGCGGGTGCCTCTTCCACGAGCTTTTGGTGGCGACGCTGGAGTGAACAGTCGCGGGTGCCCACCACAATGACGTTGCCCAGCTTGTCTGCGATGATCTGCGCTTCCACGTGCCGCGGCCGGTCCAGGTATTGCTCTACGAAGCACTCGCCACGTCCGAAGGCGGCCACGGCCTCGCGGACTGCGGAGTCAAAGGCTTCCTCCACTTCAGCAAGCTCGCGGACAACCTTGAGCCCGCGGCCACCTCCGCCGAAGGCAGCTTTGATGGCCATCGGAAGTCCGTGTTCCTCGGCAAACGCCCGTGCTTCTGCGGCGGAGGACACCGGCCCATCGCTGCCTGCAACCAATGGAGCTCCCGCCCGGACAGCGATCTCGCGGGCGGTGATCTTGTTGCCCAACTGCCGGATCGACTCCGGCGAGGGACCAATCCACTCAAGCCCGGCGTCGAGCACTGCCTGCGCGAAGTCCGCATTCTCGGAGAGGAAGCCATAGCCGGGGTGGACGGCGTCCGCGCCGGACTGTGCCGCGACGCCCAGCAGCTTCCCGATGTTCAGGTACGTGTCAGCGGGACTGTTTCCGTCCAAGCTGTACGCTTCATCGGCGGCGCCAACGTGCATCGCGTCTGCGTCGATATTTGCGTAAACAGCCACGGACGAAATGCCGGCGTCATCGCAGGCTCGGGCGACGCGGACGGCGATTTCGCCGCGGTTCGCAATCAGGACCTTGCGCATCAAATACTCACTTCTCTGGGGTCTTGGTGAAGTCTGGAGAATCGTGGACGAACCGGAATCTGATCCGCCCGCCGATGGGGACCTGCGCGGCACGGTCCAAATGCTCATCGCGCACCACGCCGATCACGGGATACCCGCCGGTGATGGGGTGATCCGCAAGGAAGAGGACGGGCAGTCCAGCCGGCGGGATCTGGAGGGCCCCGGCCATGGTGCCCTCGCTGGGGAGTTCGCCTTCGCGGGTTCGCTTCAGCGGAACGCCGTCCAGTCGCATGCCCACGCGGTTGGACTGCGGTGTGACCAGCCAGTCCTGGTCACACAAGGAATCCAATGCCTCCTGGTCGAACCAGTCGGCACGCGGTCCAGGAACAACGTCCAGCACCGTTACGCCCACGCCGGGGAACTCAGGCTGCAATTCGGGACTGCCAACAGCCGTGGACGCCGTGGCCTCGCCCGCCGCAAGGACCTGCCTGATGACCAGTGGAGCCGGTCCGATGCCGGACATCGTGTCCGCCGAGCGGCTGCCCAGCACCTCCGGGACATCCACTCCGCCCCGGATCGCCACATAGTTCCTGAACCCGGACTCGGGCGCACCCAAGGTGAGGATTTCGCCGTCGAGCAGCGCGAAAGGCGCGGCCATCGGGACGGTCCGCTGCGCACCGGGCCGGGACCCGTCGTCGTCGGATTCAACGTTCGACGGCGACTGGACAGTCAGCGTGGTCGGCGCACCGGCGACGGCAATTACCTGGTCTCCAACGGCCTCTACGGTCAGCCCGCCGTTGACGGACTCAATGGCGGCGGCCGAAGGGGTGTTGCCGACCAAACGATTCGCGCGCCGGAGGGACGCCCGGTCCAAAGCCCCGGCGGCCGAGACGCCAAGCGGGCCGAACCCTCGCCGGCCGAGGTCTTGGATAAGGCTCTGCGCGCCAGGGTTGAGAATCCGCAATCCAGGGCCCGTGTGGTGGTCTGCTTCGGCTTCGGAATCATGGGCCGGTGCGGTGATGACCTCCCGGACTGCCCGGTACTGCACACGATCACCGGGCCTCACAAGGGCCGGCTGTGATCGGTCCAGATCCCACATCCGCGCACCGGTCCGGCCAATCAACTGCCAACCACCCGGCGAACGACGCGGGTAGACGGCGGAGTACTGTCCACCGAGGGCCACGGATCCGGCGGGCACTGCTGTTCGCGGGGAAGATCGGCGAGGAACCGTGAGTGCTTCATTCTCGCCCACCATGTAGCCGAACCCGGGTGCGAAGCCAGCGAAGGCAACGGTCCAGATCTGGCCGGTGTGCGCGGCAATCACACCCTCCACGCTCAGTCCGGTCAGCTCCGCGACATCGGCGAGGTCGTCGCCGTCGTACACGGTGTCGATGGCCACCAGCCCGGAGTCGGTGACCTCCGGGGCAAACAGTTCCAACTCCATGAGCCGGGCACCGATCGCTCGGGTTGCCGCTGCGGACTCCCCCACCACCATGACGGTTTCTGCTGCGGCAAGCACGTCCACTTGGCCAGGAAGCGGAGACTTGTAGAGCATGTCCTGCAGGGCGAGGACATCCTGCAGTCCGTCCAGCTCTGCCAGGACCGCGCGGGTCCCGACAGGCCTGACGGAGCGAACCCTTTTGGCGGTGGTCGTTTGCATCACGGTTTCCATTGTTAGCTACGCCGCCGGCTGAGCGTGCGCACCCTGCATCAGACGGACGTCTTCTTCCGGCTTGGGGTCACGGCCCAGGAGCATGCCCACAATCGTGACAACAGCCGCGACGAGGATGTAAACGGCGATCAGGTACCAGCCGCCATCAGCCGCGCCATAGAGGGCGGTAAAGATGATGGGCGCAACAGCTCCGCCAATCACACCAGCCAGGGTGTAGGCCAGCGAACTGCCTGCGTAGCGGAGGCGGGCCGGGAACTGCTCGGTGATGAACGCGGCCTGGGGACCGTACATGAAGGCGTGCAGCGCCAGGCCGATCACGGTTCCGATGGTCAGCATGGCTACCGACTTGCCCTGGATCATCAGGAAGAACAACGGGATGTAGGCAGCCGTTGCGGCGGCGGCGATGCCATATACCCAACGCCGGTTGAAGCGGTCCGTCAGTGCACCAGCCAGCGGGATCAGGAAGAGCTGGAAGGCTGAACCAATAAGGATCGCGGACAGCACGTTGCCCGTGGTCATGCCCAGTTCCTTGGTGGCGTATACGGCAACGAACACCGTGAACAGCGCGTAGAGGATGTCGGGGCACACTCGGGAGAGCGCAGCGGCAACCAAGGCCTTGGGCTGCGTGGTGAAGACTTCCTTGATGGGAGCCTTGGGACGGTCGCCATGGGCCTGGATGGCCTTGAACACCGGGGTTTCTTCGAGCTTGAGACGGATGATCAGGCCGAAGACCACCAAGAGGGCCGAAGCCAGGAACGCTACGCGCCAGCCCCAGGAGAGGAACGCTTCGTCGCTGAGGGAAGCGGCGAGGATGGCGAGGACGCCATTGGCCATGAGGTTACCTGCGGGCGGGCCGATCTGGGCAGCGGAAGACCAGAAACCGCGCTTGTTGGGGTCTCCGAATTCACTGGACAGCAATACGGCACCGCCCCATTCGCCGCCAACGCCAATGCCCTGCGCCAAACGCAGCAACACGAGGATTGTGGGTGCCGCGACGCCTATTACGGAGTAGTCGGGCAGCGCTCCGATGAGCACCGTGGCAACGCCGATCAGAACAAGCGTGAACACCAGTACGTACTTGCGGCCGATCTTGTCACCGAGGCGCCCGAAGATGACGCCACCAATGGGTCGGGCCAGGTAACCGACCGCGAAGGCTGAGAAGGAGAGCAGCAACGCGACGAACTCGTCATTGCCCGGGAAGAAGATCTTGGGAAACACGAGGGCCGAGGCCACCGAGTAGATGGCGAAGTCGTAGTACTCCAGCGACGTGCCGGTGAGACTGGCGACGTACGCCTTGATGGCGCCGGGCGGTGGCTTCCTTGTCACTGCCTTGGCTGCATTGTTGGTGCTGGTCATGATGTCCTCCGGGGGGATGAGGGATGGTGCGGGGAGCCCGGGTGGGCTAGAGGAACGAGCCGATGCTGACGCCGGCGTCGCCCAGAGCGGACTTCACCGCGGTGGCCATTGCCACGGCTCCGGGTGAGTCACCATGTACGCAGATGCTTTCTGCGCGGATTTTCAGGATGGAACCGTCAATGGTCCTGACGGATTGTTCGGTAGCCATCCGAAGGACGTGTTCGGCCACTTCGGCGGGATCATGCAGTACAGCGCCCGGCTTGGAGCGCGAAACGAGCGTTCCGTCCGGGTTGTAGGCGCGGTCAGCGAACGCTTCGGATACGCCCCGAAGGCCGGCTTCCTCAGCGAGACGCAGGACTTCGGAGCCGGGGAGGCCGAGGATCGGAAGGTTGGGGTCAACCGATTTCACGGCGTCGACGACGGCACGGGCCTGGGCGGTGTGCTTCACGATTGCGTTGTAAAGGCCGCCGTGGGGCTTCACGTATTGAACCCGTGATCCCGTGGTGGCCGCCAGCGCTTGCAGCGCACCGATCTGATATACGACGTCGTCGGCCAGTTCCACGGGATCGATGTCCATGAAGCGGCGGCCGAATCCCGCGAGATCGCGGTAGCCAACGTGGGCGCCAATCACGACGCCGGCCTGGACCGCCTTCGCACAGGTGCTTCGGATGACGCTGGGGTCGCCAGCGTGGAATCCACACGCAACGTTGGCGCTGGAGACGGACTCAAACATGGCGGCGTCATCGCCGAGTGTCCAGCGCCCGAATGACTCTCCGACGTCGCTGTTCAGATCGATGATTGCCATGATGTGATCCCTGCCTCGTGATGTGCGTTACATCCAGCATGCACCAATCCGCTGGATTGTTCAACAATCCAGCGATCCGGATCTTCGGCAATCGTGTACTTTTGGTGTCATGGCCAGTGCAGATCAGGAATCAAGCGAACCCGCTGGCTTTGATGGTGCACGGGCGCGGATGCGCCTGAGGGTGCCGTCCGTGGCTGAGCGTGTTGCCGAGGAACTGCGCTACCAACTGGCCGAAGGCTTCCTGGTCCCGGGTGCCAAACTCACCGAGGCCACCATTGCCGAGGACCTGGGCGTCTCCCGGAACACGGTCCGCGAAGCGTTCGCCGAACTTGCCGGCGAGAGGCTGCTCATCCGTCAACCCAACAGGGGCGTCTACGTCGCCACCTTGGAAGCGGGCGACATCCATGATGTCTACACAGTGCGCCGGGCCATCGAGGTCAGTTCCATCCGCGCCGGTGGGTCACCTGAGCGCATTGCCGCCGTCAGGGCCGCCGTCGAAGAGGGTAAACGCGCCGCGGCCGCCAACGACAATGAGGGACTTGGCAGCGCCAACCAGCATTTCCACGGCGCGATCGTTGCCCTGGCGGAAAGCGGCAGGCTGGACACGATCATGGCGCAAGTCCTGGCGGAGATGCGGCTGTACTTCCACAAGGCCACCATGAACGCCCACTTCTACAGCGACTGGCTCACGGAAAACGAGCAGATCTGCTCGGCACTGGAAGCCGGCGAATTGGAACGCGCCGGGGACCTGTTGCTGGCCTATCTCAACCGTTCAGAACAGCAACAAACCGCGATTCACGGTGCGTAGCTACCGTTTGCCCTTCTTGCGCGAGCCCTTGCCGCGTCCCTTGTCCGGGTTCGGGGCGTAACGCTGTGCGACCGCGGGCTTCTTGGGGCCGCCACCACGGCGGTCAGGTTTGGGGGCTTTCTTGGGTTTCTCCTGCTGGGCGGATGGCTGGCGTGAGCTTTGCGCCGTGCGCCCCCGCACAATCCCGATGAATTCCTCAATCACCGGGCTGTCCGTTCCCACGGGCCACGCCAAACCGATCTGGGTGGTGGGAGCGCCGGTCAGCCGCCGCATGACGGTGTCCTTGACGTTCAGGTGCCGCGCAACAGACATAGGCAAGATTGCCAACCCAGCGCCCGATGCCACCACCTGGAGGGCCATGTCCGGCCCGCCCATCTCGTCAACATCCAGGAAGTTCTCCTCGGAGAGATCCTCGAGGGCCACTTCCTCGAACACCGAGATCTCGTGGCCCTTGGGCGCAACCACCACGGGCTGTTCTTCGTAGAGGGGAATGACGTTCAAGCCTTCACGGTCCACGGGCAACCGAACAAAGCTGAGGTCCGCGGAACCGTCACGCAGCACCGCAAGCTGCGCGCCGTCGTCGGACATGAACGCGTGCAACGGATAGTCGGGCATCCGCTCTTCCCACCGGCGGATCCATTTCCCAGGGGTCACACCCGCCACATAGGCGAAGCGGAGGCCGGGCAAGGGCTCGGTTGTTTCGGTGGATTCTTCAGCGGCTGGCACACACTCACAGTACCGGCCAGATACCCTTGAAGCATGACGTCCTCGAACTCCCAGTCCATGAAGCCGGCAACAGTTGCCAAGAAACTCGGCATCTACCTGCCCGCGACACCCCAGGAGTTCCAGGATTCGTCCATCTCCCGCGACGAATTCGCCGAACTCCAGGCCAACCCGCCGGAGTGGCTTGCCGAACTGCGTCGCAACGGCCCGCACCCGCGCCCGGTAGTCGCGCAGAAGCTGAACGTCTCCATCAGCGGCCTCGCCCGCGGCGGCGTTGAGGAAGCACTTACGACGGCGCAAATCACCGAGCTGCTGCAGGCTCCGCCGCAGTGGTTGGTCACCGAGCGCGCTACACACGCTGCTGTGCGTTCAGAGGCCCAGCGAGTCAAGGACGAAGCAGCCAAGAAGGCCGCAACGAAGGAAGCGAAGGACAACGCAGCCGCAAAGCGCGATGCCCCCAAGACTTCCAAGCGCGACCACGCGTAGCTTTCACTGAGCTGTGGCCGGGACCCTTGCGTCCCGGCCATAGCTGTTTAAGGCCACAGCTGTTTAAGTGGGTCAGTCCTGGTGAAGCTGGACGAAGTTGCCGCAACCGTCGTCGAAGACTGCGCTGACGCCGGAGGGATCTTCAGAAGGTTCACCTTGGAATTTCACGCCGGCAGCAAGCAGGCGCTCATACTCGGCCTGAACATCAGGAACACCGAAGGTGATGGCTGCCAAGCCGGACTCATGCAGGGCGTTCATGTAATTCGAAGCGATCGGGTTGTCGCTCGGTTCCAGCAGCAGCCCGGGGGAGCTGTTGTTGTCCGCCCCGGGGTCCTTGATGATGAACAGGTTGTACTCCGGCATGGCCATCAGGGTTTCGAAGCCCAGCGTCTCCGTATAGAACGCGTGAGCTGCTGCGGGGTCCTTAACGTGGATGCTGCACATTTTCAGTCTCATGCTGCCTAGGCTACGCCGAGGGTGCGACAGACCACCCCTCGCGTCCGCGCAAGCACTGGCGCATACTGAATTCAAAGCAGCGTGATGTCGCCTGGAGGTGGTCCGATGCCCGCCATGATGCTCCTGTGGGGTGTAGCTCTGGTTCTCGCAACCGCAGCAACCACGTTTGTCCTGCACAGGAAACTGACCTACGGCCGTGGCCCCGAGCCGGACGGGCTGTTTTGGGACGTTTTCGGGGGCTCGGTGGTGATTCTTCCCGCCATCCTGGTGCCCGCCGTGCATTGGCCTCCGGCCGGGCTCATCATGGTTTTCGTCGGCGGCGCCACCGTTGCAGGGACCTTGGCGAGCGTCCGCAAGGTGGAGCGGATCCACGCAGCCGAGCCCCGGCGTCGTGCAGGTTTTACGGACGATGCCGCCCGCCACAGCAGCATCCTTGAACAGTGGCGCCGCTATGAACTCGATCCGGCACAGACCATCGACTTCCCGGCCATGACGGATGTGAGGACTGTGGAAACTGCTGCGCTCAGCCGGGCCATGCGAGAGGCCGAATACTGCAAGGTGACAGCCGGCACCGACTATCGCGCCGCCGTCGAACGCCTCGCCGAGGCCCTCGCCGCAGCCGAGCGGGCAGCAGGCGTTCCAACCGCCGCCCTACCCGCGCCGAGATAGCATTTAATACCAATCTCAGCGATCAACATTGTCATCAAATGGCATCTCGGCGCAGGAACTAGGCCCGGGTCAGAACCTTGCCCTTGAAGAACTCGGGCCGCAGCCGGTACATCACCAGCATGACCACCACACCCAGCAGGATCACGCCCATGCCCAGGATGAACACCAGGCCCACGCCTCCAACAGACGAGCCGGACCCGTACTCCGGATCCATTGAGTCCATGGCGGTCTTCACGAACATGACCAGCAGAATCACGCCACCAACGAGCGGTGCCAGGAACTTGAAGAAGAATGCCCTGGCTCCCCGGAAGGCCTCGGCCCGGAAGAACCAGACACAGGCCAGCGCGGTGATGCCGTAGTAGAAGCAGATCATCATGCCCAGCGCAGTGATGGTGTCCCACAGCGCATTTTCGGACACCGTCCGGGTTATCACGTAGAAGCCTGCGGCAGCGATGGCGGCGGCGATGGTCGCAAAGCTGGGCGACTTGTACGTGGGGCTGATCTTGCCGAACCTGGGCGAGATGGCCCGGTAGTGGCCCATGGCCAGCATGGTCCGTGCGGGCGACACGAAGGTGGACTGCAGGGACGCGGCGGAGCTGCTCAGGATGGCCAGCGACATGAGGATCGCAAACGGACCCATCACCGGCCCGGCCAGGACAGCAAATATGCTGGACTGGTTCTCCGGGTTGCCGGCACCCAAACCGGTCTCGCCGACGCCAGCGAAGGACAGGGTGGCCAACGCGACGGTCATGTAGATGATCACGATGACCAGCACGGTGATGGTCGCAGCGCGGCCCGGGGTCTTCTCCGGATTCTTGGTTTCCTCGTTCATGGTCAGGGTGACGTCCCACCCCCAGTAAATGAAGATCGAGAGTGATACACCCGCGGCGAATGACGAGAACGAATCCACGGCGAAGGGGTTGAACCAGTCCGGCGAAACCGTGGTGGCATCGAAGGCCGTTCCATTCGCTACATGAGCAAAGGCTGAGACTGCGAACCAGCCGAGAACCAGCAATTGGAAGGCCACCAGCACATACTGGACGCCCTTGGTGGTCTCCATTCCGCGGTAGGAAATCCAACAAGCCAGGGCTATGAAGACCAGCGTGGTGGCGATGTTCAACGGCAAGATCTTGCTGAGCTCACCCAATTCCGGGTTACTGAAAATCTGCGCGAGCATCAGGTAGAAGAAGTCCACCGCCACAGCCGCCAGGTTGGACAACACAATGATGGTGGCCGCGATCAATCCCCAGCCACCCATCCACCCGATCCACGGACCAAAGGCGCGGGTGGCCCACGTGAAGGAAGTCCCGGCGTCGGGCATTGCGTTATTCAGTTCGCGGTAGCCGAGTGCCACAAGCAACATGGGGATGAAGCCCACCAGGAAGATGGCTGGCAGGTGCACGCCGACTTCGGACACGGTGGGGCCCAAGGCGGCGGTCAGCGTATAGGCGGGAGCGATGCAGGAAACGCCGATCACGACGGCGCCGATCAGGCCCACCGATCCGGCTTTCAGTCCCTTTTCACTCAGGGACGTCTCTTTCGACTGGACCGTCTTTGGTGCAGTTGACATGGGTTTTGCCTCTCAGGCGATTGCTAGGAGCTTTGTCGCGTGTAGTCGCGGGGGACCACGATCATGGGAACGGGGAGGGCACGCAGAATCCGGTTGGCGGTGGTGCCCAGGAAAGTGGCCCGCTGCTGGGCCAGGCGACTGGAGCCGATCAGCAGGATTTCGCCGTCTTCCCAGTCGAGTCGGTCAACGGCTTCCTCGATGGTGCGGCCCTGGGCGACGACGATCTCGGGTTCGGGCACGGAGCCGTCCACCTCACCGGAACCGCCCGCTTCACCGGAGCGGTCCCCCTCATTGGAACCTCCGACGGCGGCAAGCCGGTCGGCGGCATGCACCCAGGCGGCGTCGGCCAACCCAGGCGAGTTACCGCCGTCGAGCGCCAATAGGGAGACGAGCCGCAGCGGAAGGCCCCGGTCGCGCGCGGACTCCACAGCGACGTCGAGCAGCTGGTCAGCGCCCGGGCGCGTCCCAAAACCGCAGCTCAAGCGGGTAATCGGCTCGGTGCGGTGGTACCCGTGCGGTGCCAACGCGACTGGCACGGGTGACGAGTGGAGCAGCGAACTTGCCACGGATCCAATGGTGAAGCGCTTGAAGAGGCCGCTGTTGGTGGCGCCGATGACCAAGGCCGCAGCGTTGAATTCCACGGCCGCATCGATCAACGTTTGGGCTTCGGAGTCACCGCGGCGGATGTGGGCGCGGGCGGTGACGTCGTCCGGAACCAGGGCCAGGCCCTCATCCACCCAGCGCTGCGCCTGCTCGTTAAGGATGTCGTTGTACCCGGCCTCGGGTGGGTAGACGGCGTTGAACGGGGAGTCTTCGGGGATCACCAGGACCAGGTCCAGGCTGACATCGTGGTTCCGGGCCAGCGCGACGGCAAGGTGAACGGCGTCGTGCCCCCTGGCGTTGGCGGTGTAGCCCACTACGTAGCGCATGGTGGTCCTTTCGGTGCTTAAACAGTGGAGCCGGCAGGCCGGGGATGATGCTCCCCCGGCCTGCCGGTGTGGTGCGGAATACCTTAGGCGACGGGCAACGCGCTCAGCTTGTTGGCTTCGACAATGCGGGCGGCGGTTGCCTGGCCCATGCGGACCGCGCCATCCACGTGCTGGTAACCCTCGGCTGCAAGGTCGGACGAGGACCAGTAGATCGGCCCAACGTTCGCGTGCTGGTCCTTGCCATAGCGGTGCAGGCCACCGAGGTCGTAGCTGGAAGCGTACGCGCCGCGGGTCCACTCTTCGGAGCCCCAGTCGGACTCGTAGTAGACCTCGGGCGTGAGGGCCTTGTCTCCCAGGAAGCCGGCGATCGATTCCAGGATGGCCTTCTTGCGGTCTTCGGCGCTGAGCTCGAACACGGCGTCGGCCTTTTCGTCGGACACGAAGCCCACCAAGGTGCCGCGGGAATCGCCGTGGTTGGTGTTGTCGTAGACCTCCTGGACCAGCGCGCCTGCGCTGAAGCCGGTGCCGGAGAGTCCTTCTTCGCGCCAGAACGGCGTGTCGTAGACAGCATGGACCTTGATGACCAGGCCCAGGGACTGGTGCTGGTGCATCTGGTGCTGGCGGCGCGGCAGCGGCGGGTCGAACGAAACGCGCGAGTACAGGTTCGGCGGGACGGCCATGATCACGAAGCGGGCGTTGACGGTTGCCTGCTCGGACACGACGGTCACGTTGTTGTCGTCCCACTTGATGGTGCGAACCGGGCTGTTAAGGACGACGTCGGCACCCAGCTCAGCTGCCTGCAGCAGCGAAACCTGCTGCATACCGCCGATCACGCGCTTGTCCAGGATGAAGTCTTCGTCAGTCAGGTGGCTGAAGGACCCAGCAGAGGCGGCCATGAGGACTGCCTGCAGTGCGGAGAAGGCGTGGGCGGGCTTGGTGAGCATGCCACCGGCGATGAAGAGGCCGATGTTGTTGCAGGCTTCCTCGTCGCTGGAGTTCTGGCGAAGCCAGTGGTGGAAGGAGATGGTGTCCAACTCACGTGCCTTGGGGTGTGCCCAGGGCTCGGTGGGGCCGATCTCTGCAGCAAGCTCATCCAGGATGGCTACGAGCTTGTCCATCTCGGCCTTGGTGGTCTG
The DNA here is from genome assembly GCF_051106045.1 of Paenarthrobacter sp. FR1. Classification (NCBI taxonomy): domain Bacteria; kingdom Bacillati; phylum Actinomycetota; class Actinomycetes; order Micrococcales; family Micrococcaceae; genus Paenarthrobacter; species Paenarthrobacter sp. FR1. The sequence continues at coordinate 142,386 of NZ_JBPFSF010000005.1, forward strand.
GTTCACCGGGAAGGTGTCACCGGTGTACTGCGTGCGCTTGCCATCTGCGCCGATGTAGACGGATTCGCCTTCGCGGTAGCGCGAGTACATTTTGAGGCCGAGCTCGTCCAGAAGCTCCATCAGTGCCGTCTGGTCGGGGGAAACCCACTGGCCGCCGATCTCCAACATGGCGCCGTCGATGGTGTCGGTCCAGGTGCGGCCGCCCACGCGGTCGCGTGCTTCGAGCACTGCGACGCTGAGTCCGGCCTTCTTCAACTCACGTGCCGCCGTCAGCCCTGACGGCCCGGCACCGACGATCACAACGTCGCGATCAAGATTCTGCATGATGTCCTCTCCGTGGCCGTCCGTGGTGGCTGACCAATAAATGAATGCCATTCATTTATATCCATAGTAGCGTCGTAGTCCGCAGCTGTGAAGGCCCGATGGAATAATGCTGGGGACACAGGCAGCAGAAAGGCCTCCGATGCCCGCACCCACGCCCGCTCCTTCCGCGCTTCCCGCGCGCCGCCGTGCCGGACGACCGACGGCGGCGATTCTGGACCAGGACGGCATCACGACGGCGGCCCTCGAGTTGATCAGCAACAAAGGCTACGACGGACTCACCATGGCGGCCTTGGCCCGTTCCCTCGGCGTCGCACCGTCTGCCCTGTACAACCACGTGGCCTCCAAGGATGACGTGTTGCTGCTGGTGGAGGACCATTTGGCGGCGATGGTGGATGTCTCCGCCTTCGGGGTGGAGCCGTGGGATGCTGCCGTGCGTCGCTGGGCGTGGTCCTACCGGGACGTATTCTCGGAGCATACGCCGCTGATCCCCGTGATTGCAGTACTTCCAGTGGCAAATGCGCCGAAGACCCTGGCCATGTACGAGGCCGTGACCGCCGGCTTCCGCGACGCCGGCTTCCCGGAAGAGAAAATCATCTCGGCGATCGTCGCCTTGGAAGCGTTCGTGTTCGGTGCCGCTTACGACGTCACCGCACCTGAGGACATTTTCGACGCCGGCAACCTCGCTGAGCAGGTCCCCAACTTCACGGCCGCCGTAGACCGTTTGGCCCTGGAACGGCATGCACGGCCCACCGACGTTGCCTTCAGTTTGGGTCTGGAGGCGCTGATCACGGGGTTCGGGGCGCTGCGGGGGTAGGTGTCCCTGATCCAATGGTCCCTGTCAGAGGCTGAGACGGCGGACCTAAGTCATCTCGGTGATTTCCGGACCAACTTGACCCGATGCCATTGATAGCGGGTTGTCTGCGATGACGCCGGTACCAAGCTGGGTGGTTCTGATTTCACGGGCTGCGGGGGGAACGGTTGGCAAAACTTCACGGCCATCACCGCCAGGAACTGCGATTCCAAGGGGCAGATAGTACCGCCAATGACATGGACATTAGCGGCGGAGCCACCTCCATGCCCGCGATACCGGAAGGCACGCGGGTGTTCGGATAGCGCCCACCTACTGACGGGGGTTGGCCGAAGCTCAACAATCCTGCACAAGCCCGGTGGTCGCCGACGACCACCGGGCCAGCAGTCCTAGCGGACAAGTGAAACACCCAATGTAGCCAGGACCCCGAACGCTGTTCCCCAGATGACTATTGAAATGATCTGCCAGAGAATGACCGCGTTCTTGGAGGCCCCGAAGGAGATCATGGCAACTGACGTGATCTGGCTGGGCAGGATTGTTGGACCGATCAGGCTTACTCCCGCCACGCCGAACTTATCGAAGGTGGCGCGCAATTTGGCGCGGCGCGGGGTGATCTCCTTGGAGGGCCTGCCAGCCGCCACTTTGCTGCGCACACGGTGCGCGGCAAAAACGAAGACGAGCAGCGAGAGGACATTTCCCACAACTGCCGCAGCTATGGCCACCGCGGGATGCACGCCGGCCAACACTCCCACCACAGCACCGAAGTAGGAATCAACAAACGGGATGGCGGCGATCAGCAACACCCCCAGCCACGTCAGCATTGACGGCAGGGAGGAAGTGAAATCTTGCAAGGACTCAATCATCAGGGGCTCTCTTCATGGATGGGTGATGTTGACAATCCAATCCTTCAGCGACCCAAGCGGTCCGTGTAGTGAGCTCGTGTCACTGCTTCATGAGCCGATTCACCAGCGGAACCATGACAAATGTCATTGCCCTACACTGGGCGTCATGTCCGCAGCCACCGCCCCCGAGGTATTGCAGCCCACTACCCGCCCGGGTCGGAGCGTGCACACTACTTGGACGTACACCTTGGGTTGCATGGTGTTTATCCTCGTGGTCCTCGACTTCATGCTGGTTGTCCTGGCGCTGGAACCGGCAAAAGCCCGGTTCGACGCCGTTGCGGGGCTTCTTCTCATCAGCTTGGTCTGCGCGGTGGCCACCCAGATTCGCTACTGCTGGTTCCTGCGGGCAGGGCTCAGCGGAGGCCTTCCACCCATTGCCTGGACATTGGCACTGGTTATCCCCTCGGCTGCGGTGTGGATAGTGGGCCTGTTTACCAACGCCGATGTCCTCATGTGGAGCCTGCCGTTATGGCTGGCCGCCTGCCTGATCGCTTGCTTGCTTCCCAACCGCCAACGGCTGGCCGTCCTGGCCGCGGGCCTCGCACTAACTCTCCTGCATCCGATCACCTACCTGATCCTGCATGGCCAGAGCTATGCCTTCCCGGAAGAGCCGGGTCTTCGCATGCTCATCAGCTATGCGGCAACCATGCCCGTGGTCCTGCTCAGCAGCCTATGGTGGTGGCGCATAGTGGTGGAATTGGACAGGCACCGGCTCATGGCAGGGGAATTGGCCGTTGCCCAGGAGCGGCTCCGCTTTGCCGCCGACCTGCACGACATCCAGGGGCACCACCTTCAGGTGATTGCCTTGAAATCTGAGCTTGCCGAACGTCTCCTAACCATCGACGCCGAGGCCGCCCGCGGTCACATCCACGATTCGCGGCTGATCGCCAAACAGGCACTCGAGGAAACGCGTTCCCTGGTTTCCGGATACCGCGGCACAGTCCTCAAGAATGAGCTTGAGAACGCCCGCGAAGTACTGTCGGCCGCAGGAGCGCAATGCGAACTCACCATTGATCCCGTGCCTGAAAATCCTGACGCTCACAAGGCGTTGGCCATGGCGGTCCGCGAGGCCACCACCAACATCCTCAGGCACAGCAACGCAACCTTGGCTTCCATCACCCTGGCGGCCTCCGCAAACGGCTGCATCCTCACGGTCAGCAACAATGGGGTTACCAGTGAGGCAACCGGCAGCCGAACACCCGGCAACGGCCTTGCCGGCCTCCGTGAGCGGATCTCGGCATTGGGCGGCAGCCTCGAAACAACCACTAACGCCGGATTCTTTGAGCTTCAGGCTTCGGTCCCGTCCAAAGGAAACGCACAGTGAACAACCCTGACGGCCCGCAGAACATTCGTTTGCTGATTGCCGACGATGAACATCTCATTCGCGGCGCTTTGGAAGCGCTCCTGGGGTTGGAACCGGATATCGAGGTGGTTGCCAGCGCCGACAACGGTGTGACCGCAGCAGAGTTGGCCTTGGAAGTACAACCGGATATCTGCCTCCTGGATCTGGAAATGCCCCGGATGGACGGAGTCGAAGCAGCTGCCCGTATCCTGTCCACGGTCAAGACACGCGTCATCATCGTCACGCGTCATGCCCGGCCCGGGGTGTTGCGCAGGGCCTTGGCCTCGAAGGTCTCGGGCTTCGTCCCGAAATCAACCCCCGCCGAAGATCTGGCCGACGTTATCCGTGACGTCGCGGCAGGCAAGCGTTACATCGATCCCGAAATAGCCGCGACAGCCCTGGCCGCCGAGCGCTGCCCGCTCACTGACCGCGAGTTGGACGCCTTGAGGTACAGCCGGTCGACCTCCAGCGTCTCGCAGGTAGCCGAACAGTTGCGGCTCGCCCCTGGTACCGTACGCAATTACTTGTCCTCCGCCATGATGAAACTTGGCGCGGTATCCCGGCACGACGCCGCCGAAAAGGCTTGGCAACAGGGGTGGATCTAGCGATTGTCGCGCCCGATCATCCCGCCTCGTGAAACGCCGTTCACCCGAACGGAACGGACCGCCCAAGTTTCAGCCGCCGTTCCTTGCACTCGTCACAACAACCTCAAACCCTTGTAGTACAAGTTTGAAACTTGTATCCTAAGTGGCAGGCAAGGACGCCCCGCCCCACTAGGAGAACCATGAGCACCGTAGATCTCATTCGCCACGTCAAGCTGTCCACGGCACGTTTGCCCCTCACCGTACCCATCAGCGATGCCAAAGTCTTCACCGGCAGGCAGAAGCCCATGACGGAAGTGGTGTTCCTCTTCGCCGAGATCACCACGGAGCAGGGCCACAGCGGCCTGGGCTTCAGCTACTCCAAGCGCGCCGGCGGGCCGGCCCAGTACGCCCACGCCAAGGAAGTCGCCGAAGGCATCATCGGTGAGGATCCCAACGACATCGGCAAGATCTACACCAAGCTCCTCTGGGCCGGCGCCTCGGTGGGCCGCTCGGGTGTGGCAACCCAGGCTCTCGCCGCGATCGACATTGCGCTCTACGACCTCAAGGCCAAGCGCGCCGGACTCCCCCTGGCCAAGCTCCTGGGTTCCTACCGCGACTCCGTCCAGACCTACAACACCTCCGGCGGCTTCCTCAACGCCACCTTGGACGAGGTCAAGGAGCGCGCCACGCAATCCCTCGACGATGGCATCGGCGGCATCAAGATCAAGGTTGGCCTGCCCGACTCCAAGGAAGACCTGCGCCGCGTGGCCGGAGTCCGTGAGCACATCGGCTGGGACGTCCCGCTCATGGTGGACGCCAACCAACAGTGGGACAGGGCCACAGCGCTGCGCATGGGGCGCCAACTCGAGGAATTCAACCTCATCTGGATCGAAGAACCTCTGGATGCCTACGATTTCGAGGGCCACGCACATCTGGCACAGGTCCTGGACACGCCCATCGCCACCGGTGAAATGCTCGCGTCCGTCGCAGAACACAAGGGCCTCATCAACGCCAACAGCTGCGACATCATCCAGCCCGATGCCCCCCGCGTCGGCGGTATCACCCAATTCCTGCGCCTCGCCGCCTTGGCGGATGAAAGAGGCCTTGGCCTGGCTCCGCACTTCGCCATGGAAATCCACCTCCACTTGGCCGCCGCCTACCCGCGCGAGCCGTGGGTGGAGCACTTCGACTGGCTGGACCCGCTGTTTGAGGAGCGCCTGGAAACCAAGAACGGCCGCATGATCGTTCCGGACCGCCCCGGACTGGGCGTCACCCTGAGCGAGCAGGCCCGTGCCTGGACCACCGAATCCGTGGAGTTCGGCGCGTAATCTTGAATCCATGAGTCGAAACCTGACCGCGGATCTTGCCGCCGACCTTCGCAACCGCATCGTCGACGGCGTCATCCAGCCAGGTGAGAAGCTCCCCAGCGAAAACACCCTCATCAGCGAGTTTGGGGTGAGCCGGACGGTCGTCCGCTCCGCCCTGACCCACCTGCAGGCCGAGGGACTAGTGGAAACCGAACGTGGGCGGGGCAGCTTTGCGCTGACTCCGCCCGCGGAAGGCCCCTCGCCCGCGCCTGGAACGCGAGCCGTTTCCAGCATGGCAGAGCGGCTTCAGATGCTCGACTTCCGCATCGGCGTCGAAACCGAAGCCGCCGCTTTAGCCGCGCGGAACCACACTGAACGCCAACTTAAGGCCGCGCATGGCGCCTTGGAGCAATTCATTGCGAGCTCGGGCCACCCTGCCCACTCCATGAAGGCGGACTTCGAGTTCCACCGCGCAGTTGCAGCCGCCACCGGCAATCCCTTTTATACGGACTGCATCTCCGCCCTGGGCCAAACCATGATCACCATGCCGCGCCCGCGTCTTGTGGCCGGTGATGAGCAAAACTCCCGCGAACGCTTCGAGCAAGTGGTGCACGAGCATTCCTCTATATACGAAGCAATCGCAGAGGGCGACCAAGTGGCTGCCGCAGCAGCCATGCGCCTGCACTTGAGCAACTCACGACGCCGATTCGCGGCTTCAGCACGCGGCTGACGGTTCCGCGCGTCCCACCAAGAACCAAACACGCATCCCTCCGGGAAAACAAAAGAGCCCCGATCCTAAGACCGGGGCTCTTTCGATTGCGTGCGCGAGGGGGGATTTGAACCCCCACACCCTTTCGGATACTGGCACCTGAAGCCAGCGCGTCTGCCGTTCCGCCACTCGCGCGCAACTTCTTTTTCCGGACTTCAGCTGGTCTCCCAGCTTCGTTTCCTTCAAAAGCAGCGAGATCAAGCATAACGGACATCCCCGGCAAAACACCAATCGAGCGGTAGTGGCCCCCGTGGACGGTGCCGAAAGACGCCCAACAGAGCTTGAACTCCATGGAAATTTCTCGCCCCCACTCCCGCGTCAGCAAGGGCCGGGATCGAACTTTTCCGGGTCGCAAGGCGTTGTGGATTAAGGCCATTCCCAGTCAGTCCCAGTAGTATCGGGAAGTGGAAGGGCCGTCAGGCGCGTACTTCGCTGTGTGCACAGACGGACAGATGGACGGACTATCGGACAGGCACAACGGGTGCCGCGGCAAGGAAAGGAGAAGGACCATGGGTTTGCTGGACAAAGTCGAACGTGGCATTGAAAAAGCCGTCCGCAACGTCTTCTCCACGGGGTCGCGGGCGCGTGTTGAGCCAGTGGAGATCGCAAGCAAGCTGAGGCGGGAACTGGACAACAAGTCCATCACCATCGCCGCCGGCCGCACACTTGCACCCAACGTTTTCGATGTCCTCCTCAGTGACGAAGACTTCGCCCGGGCCCAGGAATGGGGAACTCCCCTGGCCGAGGAACTCTGCGACGTCGTCATCCAGCACGTCCGAAGCCAGGGCTACACGCTCCAGGGCGCGGTAAGGATCTCGTTCCGTCGAAATGACGAAGAACGCGCCGGCCACTTTGAAATCGCTTCCCGGACCGAGAAATCGTCCGACGACGCAGCTCCGGCTCCGCAAGCTCCCCGGGCCCACGTGCCGGCAGCTCCGGCACGGCAGCCCACCCGCCTCCAACCTGTTTTGGACATCGGAGGCCAGCGCTATTCCCTCAACGCCCAGTCCGTGGTGCTGGGTCGCTCCTCGGAAGCCGACATCCTGGTGGATGACACGGGCGTCTCCCGGAAGCACCTTGAGATTCGCACTCAGAACGGCAGCACGTGGGCCGTTGACATGGGCTCCACCAATGGCAGCTACGTCAACGGACATAAGGTAAACGGCAGCGTGGAGCTCACAGACGGCTCAACCATCACGATGGGACGTACCAAGATCATTTTCCGCCTCCTCCCCCAAACCCCGGGTGGCCACGCGTGAACGACATCAGCGAGCTGACCATCACAGCGCTGCGTTTCGGGTTCCTCCTTCTGCTGTGGGTCCTGATCTTCAGCATCGTGTCCACCATGCGCCGCGATTTCCAGATCGGCCGCAAGGCAGTGACCGGAGTTCCCACGGCACGCGAAGTCCGCAAGCACCCCGAATTGGCCGCGTCTCCGCCGCCGGCAATCCAGCATGCGCGCACCCTGGTGGTCACCGAGGGCCCACTCAAGGGCACTACTGTTCCCTTGGCAGCAAGCCCCATCTTGCTCGGCCGGGCACAGGAAGCCACCCTTGTCCTGGAAGACGATTACGCTTCCGGCCGGCACGCCCGCCTGTTCCCGCAGGGCAGCCGATGGTTCATCGAGGACCTCGGCTCCACCAACGGCACCTACTTGGCCGATCAACAGCTCACCCGCGCTTTGCCGGTTGAGCTTGGCGTCCCCGTGAGAATCGGCAAGACGGTCATTGAATTGAGGCCGTAGCCCAATGGCCTCCCCCGAGACCCCCGAAGGCAAGGAAACGCCCGCGGAGCGCCCCCTCATCATGCGCTACGCTGCGCGCTCCGACGTCGGCCGGATCCGCTCCAAGAATGACGACTCCGCATACGTGGGCCGCCATCTTGCAGTCGTGGCCGACGGCATGGGCGGTCACGCCGGCGGCGATGTCGCCTCAGCTTCAACGGTCCTGGACATGATCCACCTGGATCACGACGATTATCCGGACGGCGCCGAGACGGTCCTGGCCGACGAGATCCAGACTGCCAATTCGCTCCTTTCAGAGCTGGTCCACCAGAATCCCAAGCTTTCCGGAATGGGAACCACGGTCACCGCCCTGCTCCTTGAAGACCGCAAACTCCACTTTGCGCACATCGGCGACTCCCGCGCGTACCGCCTGCGAAACAAAAAATTCGAGCAAGTCAGCGTGGACCACACGTTCGTACAGCGCCTTATTGACGAAGGCCGTCTCCGCCCCGAAGAAGCCGAAACCCACCCCCATAAGAACGTCCTGATGCGTGTCCTCGGCGACGTCGACGCCAGCCCTGAACTGGACTTGGACGTTCTCGACGTCGAACCCGGCGAACGCTGGCTGCTGTGCTCCGATGGCCTCAACTACGTAGCGGGCCACGTCGTGGAGCGCATGGTCCGCGAGACCAAGGACCTGCGCGAGTGCGCAGAGATCCTCGTGGACCTCACGCTGGAAGCCGGGGCCCCGGACAACGTCACCGTGGTGATGGTGGAGATAGCAGAAGAAACCGACGACGACGTCAACACGGCCGCCGTCGACGTCGTTCCGGCCGCGATGCTTGCCGCCGTGGACGAGCCTGAAGCTGTTACCGCCTCCAAGTCCGCAGAAGGTCCTTCGGCGACCAAAACGGCAGACGACACCAAACCGGGTCCGCAGGCCACGCCCGACGGAGGATCCTCGTTCAGCGCCGGCGATCCAACTGCGCCAAAGAACGAATCCCCCGATGCGCCTGAGTCTTCGAACGGGTCCAGTGAGCCTCCTGCCACTACCGACCCGCATCTCGGTGAGCACCTGTCTGCCGAGGTCCTGCGCGAAGAACTCGCAAGCCGGCCCCATGAACTCGTGGGGGCCGCGGCCACCGCAGCCGAATCAGGTTCCATTCCCACAGTCGCAGGACGCACTGTCGCTCGTCGGGCCGCCACTGTCCTGACCCACAAGGCTGAGCAGGATCGTCTTGAAGCCGAGGAACCGCCACGTCGCCGTGTCCGCTGGCTCATGCCGGCGGTCGCTGCCGTCGTAGTCCTTGGCGTCGTGGTGGGCCTGTGGCTCGGCTATGCCTGGACGCAGACGCGCTACTACGTGGGCGAGTTCGATCAGCGTGTTGCCATTTTCAACGGCATTTCGCAGCGGCTTGGGCCTATCCAGCTTTCCAGGCTCGAAGCCGTTACCGACGTCAGGGTGGACTCATTGCCGGAATACGGCCAGCAGAGCGTGCGCCAGACCGTCCCCGCAGGCGACCTCGACGACGCCCAGCGGATTGTGGAAAACCTGAAGAACACCGGCAGTGCCTCCGCCAACTGCCCCACGACAAGCGCTACCCCAACGCCGTCCCCCACCACCAGCGTGCCCGTGCCCAGCACAGCGGCCGTCGCTACCCCCAGCCCTTCGCCCGTCCCGACTCTCTGTGAGGCGGCCAAATGATCCAGACTGAGACAACTCCCAAGCCCCGCCGGAACGTAGAGCTGGTGCTCATCGTCTTGGCCTTGGCCGTAGGAATCGGCGCCAGCGCCTTGGTGAGCATCAACTCCGAGTCCGGCCTGGACAATGACTTCTGGTTCCAGTCGAGCTTGCTCGCGGTAGCAGCGTTCGCGTTCCACATTGTCCTCAGGCTTCGGGCGAAGTATGCCGATCCGGTAATACTTCCTATCGTCGTGGCCCTGAACGGGCTCGGCCTTGCCCTGATCCACCGGATGGACGGCCCCGGCGACGACACTGGCAACAACCAACTCCGTTGGACGTTGATTGCCATGGCTGTCTCGATTGCCGTGATTTGGTTCCTCAAGGACCACCGAATCCTGCGCCGGTTTACGTACATCTCGCTGGCGGCAAGTGCTTTCCTTCTTCTTCTCCCCTTGATTCCGGGTATCTCCGCTGGTGAGATCCTGGGTGCACGGGTTTGGATCCGCGTGGGTCCAATGACCTTCCAACCGGGCGAAATTGCGAAGATCACGCTGGCAATCTTCTTCGCCGGGTATCTTTCCTCCAACCGGGACCTGATTCTCTTGGCCGGCCGCAAGATCGGCCCCATGCAGTTCCCGAGGTTCAAGGACCTCGGGCCCATGATCACCGCATGGTTGGTGAGCATCGGCGTGCTCGTCTTCCAGCGCGACCTCGGATCCTCCATCCTCTTCTTCGGCCTGTTCATCGTGATGATTTACGTGGCCACCAGCCGTATCTCCTGGGTGGTTATCGGCCTGCTGCTGATCCTGGGCGGTGGCTTCATTGCCGCCCAGATCTTCTCCCACGTCGCGTTCCGCATCGACAGTTGGATCAATGCGTTCACCCCGGAGGTCTTCGGCAGATCCCCGGGCGGCAGTGGGCAAATCGTCGAGGGCCTGTTCGGCATGGCGGACGGTGGCCTGGTGGGCACCGGACTTGGCCAAGGCAGGCCCGACCTGGTTCCTTTCGCCAACAGCGACATGATCGTGGCCCTCATCGGCGAAGAACTGGGCCTGATCGGGCTCTTCGCCGTGGTGATGCTCTACCTGTTGCTCTTCACCCGTGGCTTCCGTGCGGCTCTGGGAACCCGTGACGCCTTTGGCAAGCTCCTGGCGTGTGGCCTGTCCTTCGCCATCGCGCTCCAGTGCTTTGTGGTTATTGGCGGCGTCACCCGGCTCATCCCGTTGACCGGCCTCACCACGCCGTTCCTGGCTGCCGGGGGATCATCTCTCCTGGCCAACTGGATCATCGTTGGCCTTCTGCTCATGATCTCCAACACGGCACGTGGTCCCGTAGACACCACTCCCATGGTCAATAAACCACCAGCAACCAGCAGCAATCCTGGCGCACCGAAACCTGTCACAGCACAAACCCCCAGCGCACCCACGGAGGCGGTGAAGCAACAATGAATCAGGCAATTCGCAGCAGCTGGATAGCTGCCGTCGCCATGTTCGCGTTGATCTTCGGCGCCATCAGCTACGTGCAGGTCATTGGCGCCGATGACCTCAACGCCAACCCCTGGAACCAGCGGGCCATCCTGGCGTCGTTCTGCAACGAGCGGGGATCGATCATCGTCGGTGGCAAGCCAATCGCGGAATCAGTCCCCGGAACAGAGTCCTGCGCCTTCCAGCGGCAGTACAACCAGCCGGAGCTATATGCAGGCGTCACCGGATATTTCTCCAAGTTCTTCGGTTCCACCGGCTTGGAGCAATCGATGGGGGAAACCCTCGCTGGCAACTCGGACCAACTATTCCTGGATCGCATGAGCCAAATGTTCCTGGGCAACGAGCCCAAGGGCGCCTCCGTGGAACTGACCTTGGACCCTGCCATCCAGCAACTGGCCTTCGACCTCATTCCCGACGGGCAGCGCGGATCCATTGTGGTCACCAATCCCAAGACTGGTGCCATCCTCGCCATGGCTTCAAAGCCGTCCTATGATCCCAATCTGATCGCCTCCCATGACCGCGCCACGGCCGATGCCAATTACACCGAGTTGAACCAAATTCCCGGCATCAACCTAAACCAAAACGTCAGTGGCCCCACCGGCAACCTGTTGTCGCCCGGTTCAGTCTTCAAGCTCGTTGATACGGCTGCTGCCCTGAACTCGGGCAAGTACAACAAGGACAGCGAACTGCCGAACCCCAGCAGCCTGCCCCTTCCCGGTTCCAGTGCGAGCCTGCCCAACTACGCTGGCGGAAACTGCAACGTCCGCGAAACGGCCACGTTCGTGTTTGCCTTGGAGCAGTCCTGCAACACACCGTTCGCCAGCATCGCCCTTGATCTGGGCCAGGATGCCATTCGGGAACAGGCGGAGAAGTTCGGCTTCGGCGATAACTTCGGCGATCAACTCAAGCTCCAAATGGCTCCCAGCATCTTCCCCAAGGATCTGGACCAGGCTCAACTGGCGCAGTCCTCGGTGGGCCAACGCGACGTCAAGGCAACCCCGCTCCAGATCAACCTCATGACAGCGGCCATCGCCAATGGTGGAGTGCAGATGAAGCCGAGCCTGGTGAAGGCCGTCCGCGCTCCGGACCTTCGCGTCATCAGCGAATCCAAGCCCGAATCCCTCCGCACCAGCACCACGGCCCCCATCGCAAGCCAGATCACCGAGTGGATGACCAGCGCGGTGGACAACGGCATTGCCAACGGTGCTGCCGTTCCGGGCGTCAAGGTGGCCGGCAAGACCGGTACCGCCGAGCTCGGAGATTCAGGTTTGAACAACTCATGGTTTACCGGGTTCGCCCCGGCAAACGACCCGCAAGTAGCCGTCACCATCGTCATGGAAGGTGTGGATGTGCTCAGCGGTGCCAAGCTAACCAGTCCGAACGCAAAGAAGATTTTTGAGGCGGTGTTGAATAAGTGAGGCCTACTTCGGGAATCACACTCGGCGGCAGGTTCCAGCTGACCAGTCGCATTGCGATTGGCGGCATGGGCGAGGTCTGGAAGGCCAAGGACCAGATCCTGGGCCGGATCGTTGCCATTAAGGTGCTCAAGGAGGAATACACGGGGGACCCCGGCTTCCTCCAGCGCTTCCGTGCCGAGGCGCGCCACACCGCCCTCCTGAACCACGTGGGCATCGCCAATGTCTTCGACTACGGCGAAGAAGCCGGTTCTGCTTACTTGGTCATGGAGCTCGTCCCGGGACACCCGCTCAGCGGCATCCTTGAGCGCGAGCAGGTGCTGTCGCCGGATATGACGCTTTCCATCATCGCGCAGACGGCCAGGGCCCTTGCCGTGGCTCACGCCCAGGGTTTGGTCCACCGCGACATCAAGCCGGGCAACCTGCTGATCACGCCGGACAACCGCGTCAAAGTCACGGACTTCGGCATTGCCCGCCTTGCGGACCAGGTGCCGCTGACGCAGACCGGTCAAGTCATGGGCACCGCCCAGTACTTGGCTCCTGAGCAGGCAACAGGCCAAACCGCCACGGGTTCCTCAGACATCTATTCCTTGGGCGTCATCGGCTACGAATGCCTCACCGGCCACCGTCCTTTCTCCGGCGAATCGCAGATTGCCATTGCCCTCGCGCAGGTCAACGACGCCCCGCCGCCCCTTCCGGAGACGCTGCCCACCCCCGTGCGCGCGCTCTTGATGTCCATGCTGGCCAAGGACCCCAAGAACCGTCCGGCCAATGCCATCAAGTTGGCAGAAGCTGCCGAAGCCATCCGCAACGGCGACATTGCCACGGCGCACGCCGCCGTACCCGGCATGCTGTTGTTCGAATCCACCACGGGACCCATCACGGCGCCGGTGGACACCGCAACGGCCCCCACCGGCGTCGTTACCTCTCCTTACGGCAAGGAACAGTCGACGACGGCGACCTCCGCCCTTCCGGTGCTCGGCGCCGGCGCAGCCGGGGCTGCTTTGGGAGCCGCAGCGGCATCTTCGGACAACCCGTTGACCCGTGCCAACGCCTTGGAGGCTGAGCGGCAGCTGAACGACGAGGAAGAAGTCGTCTACAGCGACGACGAAAACTTCGACGACGCCGAGCCGGAACGCAAGAAGCGCAGTCCCTGGACCTGGCCCCTTGTCGCCCTGATCCTGCTGGTCCTGTTCGCGCTGGTTGGTTTCCTGATCTCGCAGTCGGGATTCTTCTCGCCGAACCCTGGTCCCACGGAGACGACGTCCACCAGCCCCAGCCGGAGCGCCAGCCCGACGGCGACATCGCAGTCAGCGACTCCCACCCAGACGCAGACCTCCGAGGCGCCTTCTCCTACACAGACCACTCCGGAAAAGATCAATGTAATCCCCGAGCAGTTCCTGGGAAGGCCGTTTAACCAGGTCAGCGCGGAACTTCGTGCAGCGGGCTTGGGTGTAGACGGCCAGGAAGTGTTCGATGCGTCGGCCCCCGGAACAGTCATCAACCTCAATCCCACAGGTGCCGTGGATCCCGGGACTACCATCACAGTCCAGTACTCCAAGGGCCCTGAGCTCGTGGCCGTGCCAACCATCGGCGTAGGTGCCAACGAATCACAGGTTCGGGCAGCTATCGAAGGCGCCGGGCTGCGTTGGGTGGCAGGGGATCCCGTGAACGGCGCCGTCGGCCAGCAGCCGGGCACGTTCGTCCGCTCTTCGCCTGCTGCAGGAACGCAGGTGGAAGCAGGCTCCACCGTGACCTACTTCCTGTCCAGGAACGTCGTTCCCACCAACCCCGGTTCCTCGAGCGCCAGCCCCAGCGGCACCGGCAGCCCGAACAACTAATTAATCCGCCATGTCTACGCCACGACCCGGTCCCGCGCATCGAGAGGAGAGCACACCTGTGTCTTCACAGCGCATCCTCAATGCTCGCTACGAACTCGGTGAGTTGATCGGTCGTGGCGGCATGGCGGACGTCTACCGCGGAACGGACACGCTCCTGGGCCGGACCATCGCCGTCAAGGTCCTGCGTGCGGACCTGGCACGCGATCCGCAGTTCCAGGCCCGTTTTAAACGGGAGGCCCAGGCCGTTGCGGCGTTGAACCATCCCTCCATCGTGGCGATCTTCGATACCGGCGAATATTCCGTCCCAGGAGGTCCCGGAGAGGACGTACGGGTTCCGTACATCGTCATGGAGTTCGTGTCCGGACGTACCCTGCGCGACATGATCAAAGCGAACGAGCTGGGCGTCGAGGATTCCATTGGGTACACACTCGGGGTCCTGGCCGCCCTGGAGTACAGCCACCGGGCCGGAATCGTGCACCGCGACATCAAGCCGGCCAACGTCATGGTCTGTGCCGACACCGGCGAGGTCAAGGTCATGGACTTTGGCATAGCGCGTGCCATGGCGGATTCTGCTGCCACCATGACGCAGACGCAGGCCGTGGTGGGTACCGCGCAGTACCTTTCACCGGAGCAGGCCCGTGGCGAAACCGTGGACGCCCGCAGCGACCTCTACTCGGCAGGATGCCTCCTGTATGAGTTGCTGACCAGCCGGCCACCGTTCATCGGGGACAGCCCCGTTTCTGTTGCCTATCAGCATGTCCGTGAAATTCCGGACATGCCCAGTGCGCACAACCCCGAAGTCTCCGAAGCGTTGGATTCCGTCCTGGCCAAGGCCCTGCAGAAGAACCGAACGGACCGTTTCCAGGACGCCGCTTCTTTCCGCCGCGCCTTGCGCGCCGCCAGCAACGGCATCCCTGTCCCGGCATTGCCGGCCAGCGAGGCGCCTACCGACCCGAACGACCTCGTGGACACGGAAGACCCGGCAACCCAGCTACTGAGCGCCACCGCTGTGGGATTCCTCGATGCCGACCAGTTCAGGGACCACCCGGCCGAGCAAGTCCAGGAAGAGCCCCTTCCCCTGGGCCTCCCACCGGAGAGCGAGCGGACAGCAGGCCAAAAGTCCCGCCGTCGTGCATGGGCAGCAACACTGGTGATCTTCACGCTCTTGGTGCTCGCCGGCGGTGGATTCTGGCTGTACAGCCTCATGAACATGCAGCCGCCGCCCCCGGCCAAGATCGCCGTCCCGGTGGTGGCCAACATGTCCGAATCCCAGGCCATCCAGGAAATCTACTCGGCCAAGCTGGTGCCGAAAACGGTTCGGGAGCCCAGCGATTCGGTCGCCAAGGACATGACGATCGGAACCGCACCCAGTGCCGGCTCAATGCTGGACCGGGACGCCGAGGTCATCCTCAAGATTTCCAGCGGCCCCAGCTCGATCACCATACCCGCAGATATCGTGGGTCGGACGGAGCCGGACGCTCGTGATGCCCTGCGCAGGCTCGGGATTACCGGCGATATCGTGACCGTCCGGACACACAGCCCCACTGTTCCTGTGGGACTGGTGATCAATACCGGACCCGCACCAGGCGGCCCCATTGCGGCTTCCTCCAAGGTTGAACTGCAGGTTTCCTCGGGCAAAGTACTCATGCCGCAGCTGATTGGGCTGCCGTTGGCCGAAGCGGAAGCCACGCTCAAGGCCAACGGACTGGTCATGGCGGTGGTGGAGCAGGAGAACTCCCAGGTGGCACCGGGCACGGTCACTGCCCAGAGCGAGACCTTCAACACCGAGGTGGATCAGGGCAAGTCGGTCACAGTGACGGTGGCGAAGGCTCCGGTAGTCCCCACGCCTACGCCGACCCCCACGGACAAGGACAAGCCGTCCCCGAAGCCGACGGAAACCAAGAAATAGCTGTCGGACCGCGGCAGTGCCAGCCTCCTTCAGCTACTGCTTGATGAGCGGGCTCAGCTTGGAAGCGCGTTCGGCGGCGCCGGTCATTCCGAGGGATTCCAGCCAGTTGCCGAGCATCTGGTAGCCGCCTTCAGTGAGCACCGATTCCGGGTGGAACTGGACACCGCAGAGGGGAGCGGTCTTGTGCTGCAACCCCATCACCACGCCGTTGGTGGTCTCGGCCGTGATTTCCAGGACGTCCGGGATGGAGTCGCGGACCGCTGCGAGCGAGTGGTAGCGAGTTGCCGTCACGGGCGAGGGAAGACCGGCGAACACGCTCTTGCCTTCATGCCGCACCGGAGAGGTCTTGCCGTGCATGAGCTCCGGGGCGTGAGTGACCACGCCACCGTAGGCCTCGGCGAGGGCTTGGTGCCCCAGGCAGACGCCAAACATCGGCTTGCTGTTGTCACCACACCATTTGATGAGTTCGATGCAGACGCCGGCTTCGGCGGGCGTGCCGGGACCGGGGGACACCAGGACTCCGTCGCGGGTTGCTGCGAGTTCGGTGGCCTCTGCGAGCGTCACGTCGTCGTTGCGGACCACGGTCGTTTCCGCGCCGAGCTCCTGAAGGTATCCCACCAGGGTGTAGACGAAGCTGTCGTAGTTATCCACTACCAGGATTTTTGTTGTGCTCATGGTTGCTGCACTAAACCAATCGTCGAGTCAGTCAATGTGGTGAATTGGGAGAACCAGGGGAAGAGAAATTCCACCATAAGTACCAGGGCTACGCCCACCAGTACCAAGCATGTCAGGATTCGCACCCAGAGGGGGCCGGGCAAGTTGCGGAAGATCCACGCGTACATCCGTTACCCCTTTCCGTTTGCTTGGGCTACTTGGGCGGCGATTTCCGACGGCGGTCCGGCCGAGGCGGGTTGCCAACTTTCCAACAGGGAGTAGGCGATGATGCGTTCCTGCGCCCCGAATCGGGGGTTGCAACTGGTCATGGTGAGGATGCTCTCCTGGGGTGCGGCTCCCGCTTGGGTGGGAACCGGCAACAAAACATCCGTGCGCTCGGGCAGGACGATCTGGTTGTTGCGGAAAACGTAGGTGTAGTAGCCGTCTGCCGTCTGGACGTAGATCTTGTCTCCGGGAACCAACGTGTGGATGTTGTCCAGCACGGCGCCGTGGGTTTGCCTGTGGCCGGCAACTGCGAAGTTGCCGACGGCTCCCGGCATGCTGGTGCTGCCGTAGTGGCCCAGGCCGAGTGTGTCCAAGACGCCGGAGTCGGTGCCCTCGATGATGGGACGGGTGTAGTCCGCCCCGAACCGGGGAACGTACATGATCCCGATCATCCCGCCGTAACCCGGAGCTGTACCCACAACGGGCACGCCGTAGTCCACCGAAGCGTCCGGTGTTGCGGGTTCCAACGGGCCGTTGAAATCCTGGGCGAAGCTCTTGATGGCTTCGGTCTGCTTGGCATCGGCTTCCACGTTGGTCCACCACAGTTCCCAGCCCACGAAGAGCAGCAGGACAACGCCTGCAGTAATGAGGAGTTCGCCCAGGATCTGGCTGATTTTGCGGATGACGTCCGAGGCTCGGAGCGGCCTGCCCGGACCCTGTTGCTGGCCTCTGCCGGCGGACGGCGCGGCTGTAGCCGCCGTCGTCTGCTGGTGCGCCACGGGGTCTCCTTGTATCGGGCACGGGCGGCGCGGGCGGACCCCGAGTTGCGGCTAGACTTGACAGCTAGAACCAACCCGGAACGCCGCGTGGCCGTTAACCGCTGGAATTTTCCTTCCTGCAGGATATCAAGGCTGACAGGAACGGGTATTAACCAACAGCCAAGGAGGATCCGTGCCCGAGTCCAAGCCCCGCAAGCGGCCTGCCCGTCAGGCCCAGCAGACTTCCGCAGCACAGCAGTACAAGCCCAACCCGGTTTGGTACAAGGCAGTTATGTTTGGCCTGATGATCATCGGCCTGATTTGGATCATCACGTTCTATATCACCGAGGGCCAATTCCCCGTCCGCGACTGGGCCTCCTGGAACATCGTGGCAGGCTTCGGCATCGCGATTGTCGGCTTCCTCATGACCACTCGCTGGCGCTCCTAGGAATTCCGCACCTCACATTTCCGTGCCCTAGGACGTCTACAAGATATGAGCATCCGGCACACCACCATGGATTCCCCGTTAGGGCAGTTGACGATGACTGCCCGCGGCGAATTCTTGACGGGTATCTTCTACGAGGGTCATTGGCACATGCCTCCTCCCGACTACTTCGGGGAACCGGCTGAGCTCGAGGACCCCGTTTTCGCGCTGACCCGGGTTGAACTTGATGACTACCTTGCCGGCCAGCGGACGGAATTCACGGTTCCGTGCGAAGCCCGTGGGAACCCCTTCCAGGAAAAGGTCTGGGATCGGCTCCGACATATTCCCTTTGGGGAAACAGTCAGTTACGGCGAGTTGGCAGCCGAGCTGGGCGATCCCCACCTTGCCCAGGCCGTCGGATCCGCTGTGGGACGCAACCCCATCAGCATCATCATCCCGTGCCACCGAGTGGTGGGCCGCAAAGGACAACTCACTGGATACGCAGGCGGCCTCCGGAACAAGCGGTTCCTCTTGGAGCTTGAAGAACCAGCGGCTGTGAGAGAGGGAAAGCTTTTCTGATGCAGCCAGATCAGTCGGCTACCGCCAAAGTGCCGTTCGAGGCAGTCGTCCAGGAACATGGCGCCACTGTGCTCCGGGTGTGCCGTGCAGTGCTCGGCGTGCATGATGCTGACGACGCCTGGTCCGACACCTTCCTGTCCGCGCTGCAGGCCTATCCCGCTCTTCCGGGTGAGGCGAACGTGCAAGCCTGGCTGGTCACCATCGCCCACCGCAAGTGCATCGACCATGTGCGGGCAGGATCCCGTCGTGCCGTGCCCGTCGACTCTCCGCCGGAGCGGCCTTCCGGCCTTGGCATTCCAGGCGCGGGCAATGCGGAACTGCTCGACGCCGTCAGTCATCTTCCACCGAAACAGCGCCAGGCCGTGGCATACCACTACCTAGCAGGCCTCGCGTACAAGGACATAGCCATCTTGCTGGGTGGCACCCCGGAGGCCGCACGTCGCGCCGGCGCAGACGGCGTGAAGGCGCTCCGCCTGGCTCTCGCGGAACGTTCCGTGCTGGCTCATTCCTCGAAAGGAGAAATCCGATGACCCTCGATCCAACCCTGGACTATTCCGAAGTCGCGGAGCTCCTGCACCCGCTCGACGACGGACTCGAGCCCGCCATCGCCAGTCTTCGCGCCCGTCTGGCCCGCGACGCGCAACTGACCCACACCCTGGACGTCGCGTACCGGGTGGTTGACTCGCCGGTGGGTAAGCTCCTGCTGGCGGCCACGGACCGTGGGATCGTCCGGGTGGCGTTCGAAGTGGAGGACCATGTCGAGGTCCTGCAGGCGCTGGCGAACAGCGTCAGCCCCCGCATCCTTCGAGCACCAGCGCGGTTGGAGGACGCCGCCCGCCAACTCGACGAGTACTTCAGCGGCAAGCGGAGGGAATTCGATCTCATTTTGGATTTCCGCCTGGCCCGCGGTTTCCGCCTGAATGTACTTCAGCACCTTCCTCGCATCGCCTACGGCAACACCGAAAGCTATGCGCAAGTTGCCCAAGCCGCAGGCAGCCCGAACGCGGTCCGCGCAGTCGGAACCGCTTGCGCCACCAACCCGCTTCCGGTCATCGTGCCGTGCCATCGGGTGGTGAAATCCGACGGCAGCTTTGGCGGCTATCTCGGTGGAACCGACGCCAAACGCGCACTGCTCACCCTTGAGGCAGCGGCGTGAGTGACGACGCCCTGTTTCCGCTTGAGCTGGTGCAGCCGGAAGACCACGACGCCGGCCCTCGCCTGATAGCGCCGGGGGCTGTTCACCTCCCTGGCTGGCTCACCATGGAGCAGCAGCGCTGGATAGTGGAGCGCTTTGACGAATGGACGCACGGGCCAGTTCCGTTGCGGGCCGCCACCCTTCCGGGCGGCCACCAGATGTCCGTACGAACGGTGTGCTTGGGCTGGCATTGGCAGCCCTACCGGTACACACGGGAAGCCACTGACGTCAACGGGCGTCCCGTGCTCGACTTCCCGGATTGGATGGTCCGCTTGGGGCGGAAGGCTGTTAACGCGGCCTACGCCTCTGGTATTGAGGACAATGATCCCCTGGCAAACCTCGCGGACGACTACACACCCGATGCCGCGCTGGTGAACTTTTACGATGATGGCGCAGCCATGGGAATGCACCAGGACAAGGACGAACGCTCCAGCGCCCCTGTGGTGTCGCTCAGCATTGGCGAGGCGTGTGTCTTCCGTTTCGGTAACGCCCAGACACGCACCAAACCCTACAAGGACGTCGAGCTGCGTTCCGGAGACCTTTTCGTTTTCGGCGGGCCATCACGGTTTGCCTATCACGGCATCCCCAAAGTCCTCCCGGGGACGGCGCCGCTTGGCTGCGGCCTGTCCCATGGACGGATCAACATCACCATGCGGGTCACTGGATTGTCGTGAGGCCGCGGGCTCAGCTCTCGAATGTCAGGGGTACGGGGCACAATATCCCCGGAAGCTAAATTACTGGTTGGACCACCTGGGTGGCTCGGCTGCAGAGGAGCATTCATGACCCCGGATAACGGCACCATCATCGGCGAGGACGGCTTGGCCCGTCCTCTGTGGGCTGCCTCTGATCCCCTCATGCAGGCGTACTACGACCACGAATGGGGAATGCCCGTCCGCGATGAGCAGGGCATGTACGAGCGCATCAGCCTCGAAGCTTTCCAGGCTGGCCTTTCCTGGGCCACCATCCTTCGGAAACGGGATGCGTTCAGGAAGGCCTTCCTGGACTTCCATCCGGAAAGCGTTGCAGCTTTCACCGAGGCGGACGTAGAGCGCCTCATGTTGGACGCCGGCATCGTTCGTAACCGGCTCAAGATCCACGCCGCCATCACCAACGCGAAGGCCACCATTGCCCTGCGCGAGGAAGGTGGCTTGGTGGACTTCGTATGGTCGTTCCAGCCGGAAAGCACGCCGACGCCCAGCACCATGGCCGATATCCCCACGACATCCCCTGAGTCGATCGCTTTGTCCAAGGCGCTGAGGAAAAAGGGCTTTGCCTTCGTGGGGCCCACCACCATGTACGCCTTGATGGAAGCGGTAGGGATCGTAGATACCCACCTTCTGGACAGCCACCGCCGGGGGACATCCGGGGTTTGGGTCTAGGCAGGGATTCTTCCTCCACGCTGTGGGAGAGCCTCCAGTAGTCCACAGTTCTTGTCCACAGAAGTGCGTAACTTTATCCACAAGCGTGGATAACTTCTGTGGACATCCACGTATATACGGTGCAAATCGCCGCCACGCCGCCGATTCACGTCCCGGAACCTCCCGTGGACACTTATACCCACTGTGTACTGCCCTGTGGATAGTGCTCCAAGCTTCACCCAAAGTTAAACATCTCAGGATTGCCGGATTTGCCGAGCGTCATTTCGAGGGGTCTTGGACTCGATAACCAAGGGGTCCACCCCACCGCTCGCGGCCTACGGCCCTGCCAGAGGTTACCCACTTAACAACACCCCCCTACCCACAAGTTATCCACAGATGGGGAAAACGTGTGGGTTTTACTCAGGAGATCCCTGCCATGCCGGGGTTCTCAGCCCTTTAAGGGGTCGGAACTACACCTGTGTAAGTTATTAACAATGTTGATAAGCCTGTTGATAGAGCGTCTTCTACAGAGTGATTAACAGGGTTGTCCACACCGGGCCTCAAGATGCCCTGTTTGTCCACATATTCGACCTCGACGGGGACAAAGTTATCCACAGCTGTGGAGAAATTCATGCCTTTCAGGGGATATCTACCGCTCCGGCGAGGCTGCTGACGGCGAATCGCTCTAACTACACCTGTGTAAGTTACACACAGTGTGGATAACGCCTGTGGATAAAGTGGATCTGTAAGGATCCACCTCAGAAGTACCCAACACCCGGAGATATGAAGCCATGAAGAGCGACTTCAAGAAACTGATCGCCACCTACAGCGCCAAGCACGGCCAATTCTCTGTGGTTACCGTTCCCACCTTGCAGTTCCTCATGATCGACGGCCACGGGGATCCCAACACCGCGCAGTCGTACAAGGACGCGCTGACTACCCTGTACCCCGTCGCCTACAAGTTGAAGTTCTTCAGCAAAGCCGAGCTCGGCCAGGACTATGGCGTCATGCCGCTTGAGGCTCTGTGGTGGTCCGATGACATGGAGTCGTTCACCAGCGCCAGGGACAAGTCGCGGTGGGACTGGACATTGTTGAACATGGTCCCCGACTGGATCACCCAGGAGCACATGGAAATGGTGCGACAAGTAGTCGCCAAGCAAGGAGAGGCCCCGGCTTTGGGGTCGCTCCGCCTGGAACCACTGGAGGAGGGACTAAGTGTGCAGACACTCCACATAGGGCCCTACGACCATGAAGGGCCTGTACTTGAGGAGATGCACAATAACTTCATACCGGAGCAATCACTGTCCATGACCGGCAGGCACCATGAGATCTATCTTGGTGATCCTCGCCGTACGGCACCGGAAAAGCTCAAAACCATCCTGCGGCAGCCGGTCTCTCAGAACACCAAGTAGGAGCCGCTAGCCAGCAGTGACGCGGAACCAGGTGATCAAGGCCAACAGCCCTGCCACCAGGACCAGTCCACCAGCCTGGAGCAGCGCTTGGTTCTTGCCCTTGGGGGCGTAGGCAATCGCGGCAGCAGCGAGGCCACCCGTGATCAAACCGCCCAAGTGGGCTTGCCAGGCAATACTGGGAACAAAGAAGCCAATGGCGCCATTGATGGCAATCAGGACCCAAAGTTGCTTAGTCTCGCCGCCCCTGTGCCTCTGCACCACCAGCATGGCGCCAAACAGGCCAAAGATGGCCCCGGAGGCACCCACCACACCCACTGCGGGCACTGTGGTCGGGGTGAGGACAAGGAAGCCTACAGATCCGCCAACTGCGGAAATCAGATAGACGGCAAGAAAACGGATGCGCCCGAGCAAAGGCTCAAGGGCCTGTCCGAAGATCCACAGTGTGTACATGTTGAGCACGATGTGGAGGAGGAAACCCTGGGAGTGGAGGAAAGCGGAAGTGACCATGCGCCACGGCTCGCGGTCAGCGAAAACATTGGCAAAGGCAAAGTTCCTGAACATCTGATCGCCCGGCACAATCCACTGAAGGATGTACACCAGCACGCACAGCCCGATGATGGTGAACGTCACCAAAGGACGGCCGACGGCCAAGGCGCCGCCGTACGGGGAGCGGTAGGTCGGCGTCGTACGTTGTTGTTCGTTGACGCAGTCAACGCATTGGAACCCGACGGCGGCCGCCCGCTGGCACTCGGGGCACGCAGGGCGCCCACAGCGTTGGCACCGCACATAGGAGGGCCTGTCCGGGTGCCTGGGGCACACCGGAATATCAGCGGACGGCTCTGCCGACGGAATTCCGTAACTCATGAGCTCAGATTCAGTGGGTGACTAGAGCTGTTCGATGTCGATGCTGTTGATGACAACGTCCTCGACGGGGCGGTCGCCCATACCGGTGCGAACGGCCTCGATCGAGTCAACAACCTTGCGGGATTCCTCGTCGGTAACTTCGCCGAAGATGCTGTGCTTGCCGAAGAGCCAGTCGGTGTTCACGGTGGTGATGAAGAACTGTGACCCGTTGGTGCCCTTACCCATCTGGATGCCGGCGTTCGCCATGGCCAGCTTGTAAGGAGCGTTGAACGTCAGTTCCGGGTGGATCTCATCGTCGAACTGGTAGCCGGGGCCACCCACGCCGCGGCCCAGGGGATCGCCGCCCTGGATCATGAAGTCCTTGATGATGCGGTGGAAAATGGTGCCGTCATAAAGGGGCGTTCCGGTCTTGTCTTCGCCGGTTTCAGGGTGGTTCCAGGACTTTTCGCCCGTGGCCAGCCCAATGAAGTTGGCGACCGTCTTGGGCGCGTGGTTGCCGAAGAGGTCAACCTTGATGTCGCCGAGGGTCGTGTGGATCGTTGCTTTTGCAGTTGCAATGGTCATGGGCCCATTCTTCCATGCAGGGTCAACGCCGGCATGGCTGTAAAGCCGGTTCCGCGCTCGGTGAAATCCTGGCCTAATCCAGCAGATGAATAGCCGGTGTTCACTTGGCGACGTAGGCTAGCAACAAACGAGCATGTGTATCGGGAGGTAGTTGTGAAGAAATCAGACCGTATTGCCCGCGACCTTGAACAATCCGTTGCGGTTGGTGTGGATAACGCCCGCGACTGGGCTGCACCCCGCGTGGAAGCAGCTGTGAATTGGGCTGTTCCGCGTATCCAGCACGGCATTGACACCGCTTCCCCCAAGATCCAAGAGGGGCTGAAGTCCGCTGCGCACAACCTCGCCGACGGCGTAGCAGTTGTGACACCGCGAATTCAGGATGGACTGGCGCACCTAGCGCCGAAGATCCATGACGCTGTGGAGGACGCAACACCCAGGATCCAGGAGACGCTGAACAAGGCCACTCCGGCTCTTGGGCACGCGCGGGACAAGGTGGTGGACGAATACCTGCCCAAACTGTCCGAGCAGCTGGGCCAGGCTTCCGTAGCTGTTCACCATGCCCTTGAAAACGCGCCGGCCCAGGTGGACGCTGTCGCACAGAAGCTTGTTGATTCAGGCGTTGTGCACAGCGTGCAGGAGCAGGCCCAGGCCACTGGGAAACAGATCAAGGCAGTAGCCGGTGAAGCAACCAAGGCTGTTTCCACCAAGTTGGGCAAGGAACCGAAGCCAAAGAAACGCGGTTGGCTGATCGTTACGGTCATCGCCGCGGCCGCTGCGGCAGGCGTTGCTGCGTGGAAGGCTTCCAAGCCCGTGGAGGATCCGTGGAAGACACCTTCCCCGGTGACGCCCAAGCCCGAAACCACCCCGGCTCCGGCTGATGCCGCCGCGTCTGCCACGGCTGCAGCGGTAACTGAACCCAGTGCCACGGACATCACCCCGGAAGAAGCTGCTGCCGAAGCCGAGCAGGCAACCAAGGACGCCTTCAAGAACGTTGAGGACTCCACGGCGAAGGTAGCAACCGACGCCAAGACCGCAGTCAAGAACATCGCGGCGAGCCTGCACAAGGATGCCGACGGCACTGAGTCCGGCTCCAAGGGCGCGCACAGCTAGCACGCACCACTCCGATCACCTGAAGGGATTCCGGCTGTTGCCGGGGTCCCTTCAGTGTTTGCCGGCTTGTAACCAAAGCCTCCATCGGGCGCAGTGCCCCGGGTGTTAGATTTGAAGTGATGTCAGCCGATAGACCCTTTGCGGGTGCCCTCAAGGATGCTCCGGAACCACCGGGCGTGTCCATCGTCATCCCGGCGTATAACGAGGAAAGCGTCATTCGCCAGTGCCTCATTGCTGCGATTTACCAGTCTGTCCCGGCCGACGAAATCATCGTGGTGGATAATCTGTCCACGGACCGCACGGTCACAATCGTGCAGCAAATGCAGCAGGAGTACCCGGAAAGCCCCATTATCCTCCTCAGCCAGGAAGACACCCAGGGCCTGATCCCAACACGTAACCATGGGCTGAACAACGCCACAGGGGATGTCGTTGGCCGCATCGACGCCGATTCCGTCCTGGAGCCGGACTGGGTGGAGCAGGTCCAGAAAGCATTCATGGACCCGGCTGTCGCTGCCGCCACGGGGCCGGTGGTCTACTACGACATGCCCATGCGTCGCTTCGGCCTCAAGGCGGACGACAAGATGCGCCAGCTCATGCTGCGCCTGGCCAAGCACCAGTACCATTTCCTCTTCGGTTCCAACATGGCCCTTCGCCGCACTGCGTGGGAGACCATCCGCGACGAAGCGTGCCTGGATCCCAAGGATGAAATGCATGAGGATATTGATCTCTCCCTGCACCTCTTTGAGCACGACCTCAAGGTGCAGTACCTCCCGCAAATGGTTTCCGGGATGTCGGCCCGCCGACTCGAGGACTCACCCCGCGACTACCGCTACTACGTCCAGCGGTTCGACCGGACCTACAAGGCGCACAACGTTAAGAAAATGGCCCTGAAGGCGCCCATGGTGGTGTTCTTCTCGGTGTACTTCCCGGCCAAGCTGCTGCGGGCCATTCACACGGCCAACTCCGCGCAGGGCGTCCGCCGCGGCGGTCTGTAAACGCCCGACGCCGGTACGTCAGTCGGTGCCCAGCTCGGCTTCCCGCCGGTCTGCTTCAGGCCGGCCACGCCGCTGCCCGGCAACCACCACTGCCAGCCCCACAAGGATCAGGGCAAGGCCGGCATATGTTCCGGCCGGCAGGGTTTCATTTAGGAAAATGGCGGCCAGGATCGCCGCGCCCGGAATTTCCAGCAGGATGATCATGGATACCAGGAGCGGGCTCATCGTGGCCAGCAAGTGGTTGAACGCTGTGTGCCCCACCAACTGCGCACAGATGGTGATGGCGATAATGCCAAGCCAGCCTCCGGCGTCGAATCCTGTGAGCGGTTGGCCGCCGACCAAAGCCAGCACAGCCACAATGCCCGCGCACATGCCATAGCAGAGGGTGGTGTACGTTCCCGTTCCCATCGATTGCCGGGCCTTACCGCCGGCAAGGGTGTATAGACCCGCCAAAGCGCCGCCAGCAAGCGCCAGGAGGTCGCCCAGCAAAGCCTCGGGGGAGGAACCCATGTCGAAGCCTGTGATGGCCACAACGCCCCCGAACGCTATGCCCAAGCCCAGCAGCACGGGCCACCGGTGCCGCGTCCCCCGGAACAGCTGGAAGACAGCAATCCAGCCTGACTGAAGGCACACCAAGGCGGTAGCGGCAGCCACCGACGTCAGCTGCAGCGCGGTGATGAAGCACGCAAAGTGGAAGGCGAGTGCAACAGCAGCCACTGCCGACCATCCGAATTCGCGTCGTGTGATCCTTCCGAACTGCTTCGGCTCCCGGATCGCAACCGGAACGGCCATCACCACTGCGCCGATCGCATTCCGCCAAAAGGCGATGGCCAACGCAGTCACTGAGGTGGCGCCGAGAGTGCCTGCGATAAGTGGGCCGGAGGAGGCAACACCCAGTACTCCCAGGGCTGCGATGAGAAGGTTCACGGATCAACCTTAGTGGGGCGGACAGACCGTCTTGCCCCTATCTGATGGGCTGACAGTGTGATTGTCTTGACTCATCATTCCAGTGAGCCGATAACGGCGTACCCAAGGGGATACCTGATTGAACAGCGCACCCGTCGGAGCTGGCACCAAACGGAGACGGTCGGTCCTGCTGCTGGTTGCAGCCGGGGCGCTCACGGCCGCCCTCGTGGTCACCGGCTGGTTTGTTGTTTCGCGGGACCGCCCCGGCGGACCTGAGGGACAGGTGACGGAGGTTCCCAACATCTTCCCAGTCCCCCAGCATGCGCGCCCTGGAACCGGAAGCCCGGTTCCTTTGAACGGCCACGTGTACATCGTGGCTCCATCTGGAACGGATCAAGCGTCAATCGCTGCCGTTCAGGACCTGGTTGCGGGAGCCGGAGGCACTGCCGAGGCCGTAACATCCCTCACTTCGCCACGAGAAGGAGCCTCTGCCGTCTTTTTGGGGAGCGCTGCAACTGTTTCTTCGGCCCTCCAAGCGTTGCGGCTGGACAGCGACCCGGAGATCCAGGACGCCTTGGGTCGAGCCGAAGGCTACGCACTTGCCACGGGACAGTCTGCAGGAATACCGACGGCGGTCCTCGCCGGAAGCGACGGCGACGGCGTCTTCCACGCGGTCCAGACCCTTCGCCAATTGGTCCGAGGCGGTTCCGTAGTTCCGGTCCGCGTGGCCGACTGGCCGCTGATGGAAACACGCGGCGTCATCGAGGGCTTCTACGGCACGCCGTGGTCCCATCAGGCGCGCTTGGACGTTATCGAATTCGCAGGGCGGCAGAAGATGAACACCTACATCTATTCGCCAAAAGACGACCCCCTGCTCAGGGACAAATGGCGGGACCTCTACTCGGATCAGGAACTCCAGGAACTGCAGGAGCTGATCGACGCGGCTGCGGACAACCACATCCGGTTCAGCTACGCGTTGTCCCCGGGGATCGACATTTGCTATTCGCGTTCGTCTGACTTGGACGACGCCGTGGCCAAGCTTGACTCGTTGTATTCGCTGGGTGTGCGGTCCTTCGTGATTCCCCTTGACGACATCGCCACCAAAGTTCAGTGCGCCGAGGACCTCCGGGCGTTCGGTTCCGGCCAGGCCAACCTGGCTAAAGCACAAGCTTCCTTCCTCAACGATGTGAATGACCGATTCATCTCTGCACGCGAGGGCGTGCTGCCGCTCGAAACGGTCCCGACGTTCTACAACGGATCCGCCAGCAATCCCTACAAACGGGAACTCGGCCAGGCGTTGAACCCGGGGATCGTGGTGCAGTGGACCGGTGAAGACGTCGTGTCGCACCGTATCACCCAGGACTCAGCAGAAACCGCCGGACTGACCTACGGGAGCCCGGGTTCTCCCCGCAGTCTGGTCATTTGGGACAACTATCCCGTCAACGACTTCTCCCAGGACCACCTGTTCATGGCGCCTGTCATCGGCAGGGACGCCAAACTCCATGAGTCAGTCCGGGGCGTCGTCACCAACCCCATGATTGAGCCCTATCTCTCCCTGCCGGCGGTCTTCAACTACGCCGATCTCTCATGGAACGGTCCGGGCTATGATCCCGACAAGTCCATGAGTGCCGCCCTTTCCCTGCTTGCCGGGCCTGATCCCGAGGTCCAAGCAGCTGTCAGGGCCTTCGTGGACCTCAACCAGGACTGGCAGGACGACGCACTCACACCCTCAGCTCCCCAGCTACGCCGTGATATTGACCAGTTTTGGGAAGACTACGACGCCGGAAGATCACCTTCGGGCGGCCTCAAGGCTCGCGCTGAGCTGCTGCAGCGCCTGCCGGAGCTCCTTCCCAGGATGGCGGAGCCGGGCTTCTCAACGGATGCTACCCACTGGATGACGGCGGCTGCGCAGTATGGACGCGGTGTGGAGGAAGCCTTGGTCATGCTGGAGGCCGCAAAGCGCGGTGATGTCCAGGCCGCGACTATGGCCCGCAGGAATGTCCAGGGCGCGTTGACGGCTGCTACAGCAAAGACGCAGCCCACCCTTGAGTTGGGCGTCGTGACTCCGGTGCTGGGGGACAGCGAGCTCAAGGCCTTCCTGGACCGGGCGCTTCAACAGGTTCCGGGTAGCTGAGTAGCCCATTGGGGCCGCGGGCATTCGTTGATGACGCGCAAATTCGCTGGCGACACCCGGATATGCGTAGCGTGGGCGAAAGCGCGTGGCGCGGGCGAAAACGCGTGGCGCGGGTATAGCAAACTGGCACCGGCTGTGTTGGGTGTTCGCGAGGGTTAGGACGTTAAATGCAAAAGTCCCGGTCATTTCTGACCGGGACTTTTCTTATGGTGGAGGCACGGGGACTCGAACCCCGAACCCCCTGCTTGCAAAGCAGGTGCGCTACCAATTGCGCCATGCCCCCATAAGAAGCAACCCGTCAATCATACCCCATGTCAGGACCGGTATTTACCAGTTCAAACCGGGCTCCTCGGCTAGTCCACCTTGTCGGTTGACTTGCTCCAGACATCCTTCCGGGCTTCGGATTCCTGGGCCTTTTTATAGACCAGGACACCTGCGACTGCGGCTGCCACTACTACCAGCAACTTCTTCACAAGTACCTCATTCCAGTTCAGTTTTACCTGAACCTGTTGTAGGTTCCGTGGGCGTACCAGGACTTGAACCTGGGACCTCTTCGTTATCAGCGAAGCGCTCTAACCGCCTGAGCTATACGCCCCGATGCCTCATCGGGCCGAGATATGACTGTACAGCACATCCCGGCCCGATCTCAAATCGAGGCTTTCTTGCCGTGGTTTTCCGCCGGTTTCGGCGGATTTCCGCGGATTTTTGCTAGTCGTCCGTCAAAGTGACGCCAACGCCGCCAACCAACGTTGCCGAAATGTTATACAGAACGGCCGAGAGCATGGATAGGGCCGTCAGGAGGACCACGTTCACCACAGCAATGATGGTGGCGAAGGAAGCCACCTGCCCCAGGGAAGCAATCTTCTTCAGTTCGAATCCACTACCCTCGGAACCGGCCAGCGTGCCGAGAAGGCTGTCCACCTGGTTGAAGATGCCCGTCAGGTCCAGCACGGTCCACAGCACGATCGCAGCAACCACAGTGACAATGCCCAGCGCGACGGACAGCAGGAACGCCATCTTCAGGACGGACCACGGGTCAACCTTGCTGACGAGCAGGCGTGCGCGGCGAACCTTGGCCTTGGGAGCCGGCTTTACCAAGCCTGGGGCTCCTTGCTGGGCAGGTCGCTGGGCAGCGGCGCCGGCCGGACGCTGGCCGGGCTGGGCAGGACGCTGCCCGGGAGCCCCGGCGGGACGCTGGCCTGCTTGTGCGGGGCGCTGCCCGGGAGCCCCGGCGGGACGCTGGGCGGAGTTAGTGCCTGTCGCGGGACGCGCACCTGCAGCTCCGGCCCCGGGAGACCCGGCTCCAGGTCGCTGTTGCGGCCGTGCGGGCGTTCCTGCCTGCGCGTTGCCCGAGGGCTGCCGGAGTCCGCCGGGGACACCTGTGCTCGGCTTGGGATATGAGTCGGAATTACTCACTCGTTACCTCCGGTATTGTCTTCGTTCAGCTCCGCGCCCGTTTCGATTTCCGGGTCTGCGTCGTTTTCCGTATCGGCCTCCACGGTCGCCTCGGAGGCGCCGTCGTTTGCAGCCAACGTTACGTCATCGTCGAGTCCGTCCTCGGACTCTTCGCCTTCCAAACCACGTTCGCTGTTGCGTGCAACCTCGATAATGCGGTCGTTCTTGTCCGGCTTGGCGAAGATGACTCCCATGGTGTCGCGTCCCTTGGCGGGAACGCCGGTGACGGCCGAGCGGACTACCTTGCCGCCTTCCATGACCACCAGGACTTCATCTTCTTCCTGCACAATCAAAGCGCCCACAAGGTCGCCGCGGTCCTCGGCAAGCTTGGCCACCTTGATGCCCAGACCACCTCGGCCCTGCAGTCGGTACTCGTCCACAGCGGTCCGTTTGGCGTAGCCGCCTTCGGTCACGATGAAAACGAATGAACCGTCCTGGACCACATCCGCGGCCAGGAGTTCATCGTCTTCACGGAACTTCATACCGGTCACACCGGACGTCGCACGGCCCATGGGACGCAGGGCGTCATCGGTAGCCGTGAAGCGGATGGACTGGCCCTTGCGTGAAACCAGGAGAAGGTCGTCGGTCTCGCTGACCAGCTGGGCAGAGACAAGTTCGTCACCATCACGCAGGTTGATGGCGATAACACCGGCCGTGCGGTTGGTGTCATAGTCTTCCAGCCTGGTCTTCTTGACCAAACCGTTCTTGGTGGCCAGCACAAGGTATGGAGCCTGCTGGTAGTCCCTCAGGTCCAGGACCTGGGCGATGTGTTCGTCGGGCTGGAACGCCAACAGGTTGGCAACGTGCTGGCCCTTGGCATCTCGGCCGGCCTCTGCCAGTTCGTAGGCCTTGGCGCGGTACACGCGGCCCAAGTTGGTGAAGAACAGCAGCCAGTGATGGGTGGTGGTCACGAAGAAGTGCTCCACGACGTCGTCACCACGGAGCTGGGCACCCTTAATACCCTTGCCGCCGCGCTGCTGTGAGCGGTAGTTGTCACTGCGGGTGCGCTTGACATAGCCGCCGCGGGTGATGGTGACAACCATTTCCTCTTCGGGGATCAAGTCCTCCATGGACATGTCGCCATCAAAGCCCATCAGGATGTGCGTGCGGCGATCGTCGCCATGCTTGGCTACGATCTCCGCGAGTTCTTCACTGATGATCTGGCGCTGACGTTCCTCCGAAGCGAGGATCGCGTTGTACTCCTCGATCATGGCTTCGAGTTCCGCGTGCCGGTCCTGGATTTTCTGGCGCTCCAGCGCAGCCAGGCGGCGCAGCTGCATGTCGAGGATGGCACGGGCCTGGAGTTCGTCGATTTCCAGGAGCTCCATGAGGCCTTCGCGGGCTGCTTCCGTGGTATTGGACGCACGGATGAGGGCGATGACCTCGTCCAGCATGTCCAAGGCCTTGAGGAGTGCACGCAGGATGTGCGCCTCTTCTTCGGCTTTACGCAGGCGGTAGCGGGTGCGGCGTGCGATGACGTCCATCTGGTGCGCAACCCAGTGCCGGATGAAGGCATCCAGGCTCAAGGTGCGGGGAACGCCGTCGACAATTGCCAGCATGTTTGCCGAGAAGTTGTCCTGCAGCTGCGTGTGCTTGTACAGGTTGTTGAGGACCACCTTGGCCACGGCATCGCGCTTGAGCACGATCACCAGGCGTTGGCCGGTACGGCCGGAAGTCTCATCGCGGAGGTCGGCGATGCCCTGGATCTTGCCGTCCTTGACCAGCTCGGCGATCTTGATGGCCAGGTTATCCGGATTGGCCTGGTAAGGGAGCTCGGTAACTACCAGGCACGTACGGCCTTGGAGTTCCTCCACGTTGACCACGGCGCGCATGGTGATGGAGCCGCGGCCCGTACGGTACGCGTCCTCGATGCCCTTGTGTCCCAGGATGGTGGCACCTGTGGGGAAGTCGGGCCCCTTGATGCGCAGCAACAGTGCTTCGAGGAGCTCTTCACGCGAGGCGGTGGGGTTGTCCAGTGCCCACTGCACGCCTTCGGCTACCTCACGGAGGTTGTGCGGCGGGATGTTGGTGGCCATACCGACGGCGATACCCGAGGAGCCATTGACCAGCAGGTTGGGGAAACGAGCCGGCAGGATGGTGGGTTCCTGGTTCTTGCCGTCGTAGTTGTCCTGGAAGTCGACGGTTTCCTCGTCGATGTCGCGGACCATTTCCATGGCCAGCTGCGCCATCTTGGTTTCCGTGTAACGCGGAGCTGCAGCACCGTCGTTACCCGGCGAACCGAAGTTGCCCTGGCCGAGTGCCAGCGGGTAGCGCATGGTCCAGTCCTGGATCAGGCGGACCAAGGCATCGTAAATCGCCATGTCACCGTGCGGGTGGTACGTACCCATGACGTCGCCCACCACGCGCGCACACTTGTTGAAGGAGCGGTCGGGGCGGTAACCGCCGTCGAACATTGCGTACAAAACGCGACGGTGAACCGGCTTGAGGCCGTCACGAACGTCCGGGAGGGCGCGGCCTACGATCACGGCCATGGCGTAGTCCAGGTAGGACCGCTGCATTTCGGTCTGCAGGTCCACCTGCTCCACGCGGTCAGTCAGCACGTCGCCTTCAAGGACGACGTCATCAGCGTTGGAATCCGCCGGGACTTCGGGAGTTTCGTCACTCATAATCTAAGGTTTCCGTTTCAGGTATATGTCAGTTCTGGAATATTCAGTTGCCGCGATCGGGCCGCTAAATATCGAGGAACCTGACGTCCTTGGCGTTCTGCTGGATGAAGTTACGGCGTGATTCCACGTCCTCGCCCATCAACACGGAGAAGGTCTGGTCGGCGGCCAAAGCGTCGTCCATGGTGACCTGCAACAGCGTGCGGCGATCCGGGTCCATGGTGGTGTCCCACAGCTCGGTGTAGTCCATCTCGCCCAAGCCCTTGTAGCGCTGGATGCCGTTGTCCTTGGGAAGGCGCTTGTTCATCGCAGCGCCCTTCCGGATGGTTTCATCGCGTTCACGGTCGCTGTAAACGTAGTCATGGGCCGCATTGGACCACTTGATCCGGTACAGCGGGGGCTGGGCCAGGTACACGTATCCGTTTTCAATGAGCGGGCGCATGTAACGGAACAGCAGCGTCATCAACAGGGTGGTGATGTGCTGACCATCAACGTCGGCATCGGCCATCAGAACGATCTTGTGGTACCGGAGCTTTGCGATATCGAAGTCTTCGCCGATTCCAGTGCCGAAGGCAGTGATCATGGACTGGACTTCGGCGTTGCCCAGGGCCTTGTCCAGGCGCGCACGTTCAACGTTAAGGATCTTGCCTCGCAGCGGCAGGATGGCCTGCGTTTCCGGGTTTCGACCACGCTTGGCCGAGCCGCCGGCCGAGTCACCCTCCACCAGGTAAACCTCGCAGCGCGAGGGATCCTTGGAGGAGCAGTCAGAAAGCTTGCCGGGCATGCCGAATGATTCCAGCGGGCTCTTTCGCCGGGCGTTATCGCGGGCTTTGCGGGCCGCCATGCGTGCCTGGGCGGCCGAGATAGCTTTGCGGATAACGTCGCGGGCAGGACCGGGGTTCCGCTCCAGCCAGTCACCCAACTGGTCAGTAACGACGCGCTGGACGAAGCCCTTGACCTCGGAGTTGCCCAGCTTGGTCTTGGTCTGGCCTTCGAACTGCGGTTCGGAAAGCTTCACCGAAATCACAGCGGTCAGGCCTTCACGGATGTCATCACCAGTGAGGTTGTCTTCCTTCTCCTTGATGATGCTCTTCTCGCGTGCGTAACGGTTGATGAGCGAGGTCATCGCGGCACGGAAACCTTCTTCGTGCGTTCCGCCCTCGTGGGTGTTGATGGTGTTCGCGTAGGTGTGGACGCTTTCCGAGTAGGCGGTGGTCCACTGCATGGCGACCTCGACGGCGATGTGCCGCTCAGTGTCTTCGGTTTCGAAAGCAATGACGTCCTCGTGGACGATCTCCACCTTCTTGCTCGAATTCAGGTGCTTGACGTAGTCCAGCAGGCCGTCAGGGTACTGGTACACCACCGTGCGGTGCTCGGCAGCGACTTCACCTTCAGTCGCGACGGCGTCAAGGTCGAGATCCTCATCGCCCTCGCGTGCAACGGGGCGTTCGTCAGTCAGCGTGATCCGCAGACCCTTGTTGAGGAAAGCCATTTGCTGGAACCGCGCACGGAGCGTTTCGAAGTCGAATTCGGTGGACTCGAAGATCGTTCCGTCCGGGTAGAACGTCTGGGACGTCCCGGTACGCTCAGTTTCCTCACCCTTGACGAGTTCGCCCTGGGGCTTGCCGCCGTCGGCAAATGTCATGCGCCAAACGTGACCCTGGCGGCGGACTTCCGTGTCCACGCGACGGGACAGGGCGTTGACCACGGAGATACCCACACCGTGCAGACCACCGGAAACTGCGTAACCGCCGCCGCCGAACTTACCGCCGGCGTGCAGGATGGTCATGACCACTTCAACCGTGGGCTTGCCTTCGGTGGGGTGGATGTCCACGGGGATGCCGCGGCCGTCATCAACAACACGGACGCCGCCATCGGCACGGAGCGTGACCTCGATGTGGCTGCAATACCCCGCCAACGCCTCATCAACAGAGTTGTCCACCACTTCATAGACCAGGTGGTGCAAACCGCGCGGACCGGTGGATCCGATGTACATGCCGGGGCGTTTGCGCACCGCTTCGAGGCCCTCCAGCACGGTGATGTCGCTGGCACCGTACTCCCTTTGCGTCTCCGCGGGCGTATCAGGCGTAGGAACAGTCTCCTCTACGGGCTCTACTGCCAAGGTCTCTGCATTGTCGTTAGCCACAGGCGCTTTCGACTCCTCTGTACTCGATGTCGGCCGTTCCCGAAGTTGTCCACGGCGAACCGAGGCCGTCAACGGGCACGTGACTGATTGCGCCGATTACTACGACGAAGGGGGTTCCGAGGGCACAAGAGTGTATTCAGGACCCCAACGACGTTTCACCGGCGCTCAGTGATCTACGCCAATTCTATCGTGGATAGGCGCGAATCCTTGCAAATACAGGGGCAGCCGAGAGCTGAATATGCCCATGGGAGGCCGCTGGCCCTATCTGCAATGGCCCTGCGGTGGTCCCGATGGGGGCCTATACGACTCAGGGGCGTTGAAACGCCCTGCACGCCGTTTAGCCGTATGTGTCCCGGGGTCCACGACCGTTGACGCTGCGGCCGCCCTTTCGCCAAGTTGGAGCCGAAGGCCCCAGCACCTGGATGCTGGTGACAACGCCCTCGCCCAGTTCGTTGCGGAACATCTCCAACAGGCTGCTGCTGAGCAGCCTCAATTGGGTGGCCCAGGCGGTTGAGTCGCAACGGACATGGAGTGTGGTGTCGGTGAAACTCTCCGGTGTGCAGTGGGCGGATATGTCCGGGCCAACCAGGGTTTCCCATTCGGCCATGACCGATCCGACCGCTACAGGCGAGGTCCAACCACGTTCGGCCACCAAACGACCAACAACTTTGCCGAGACCAAGAGGGTCCCGGCCGCTGCCATGAAACTGCGTGAAGCCCCTGGTATCGCGCAAGCCCTTGCGTTTCGGGGCCGATCCGGGACGAGGGGCGCGTTGACGCACTTCGCCACGGGCAGCAGCAGCCTCGCGCATGCGGTTCAGGGCGGCCTGGGCAGCATCGATTTCGTCCGGGTCGCGGCCCGGTTGAAGTCCGTCGCGGCTATCCTTCGCCATCGATGCCTCCCGGAACAACGGTTACGCGCCGTCCGGCCAGCTCCTCGGGGATATCGGCATCGACGGCGGCAGTCACCAGCACTTGTTCGGCACCGGCCACTATTGCAGCCAGTTTACGCCGACGTTGGACATCGAGTTCAGCGAAAACATCGTCCAGGATGAGAATCGGAGCCGTGCCGCCGGTGCGGGCATCATCCAGCATGACGTAGTAGGAAGCCAGTCGCAGCGACAGGCACATGGACCACGTTTCGCCGTGTGAGGCATAGCCCTTCGCGGGGGCCTGACCCAAGACGAGTTCGAGTTCATCCCTGTGTGGGCCTACCAGCGATATGCCACGTTCCAGTTCCTTCTTCCGGGACGCTGCGAATGCGTGGACATAGCGTTCGGTCAGATCGTCGACGGACAGCAGGCCAAGGTCCTCAACCGACGCCGAAGGTTCCGTTCCGTGGTCGGCCGGCCCGCCGTCGTCGTCCAGGATGTCCTGGATAGTTGAGCGGTAGACCGCGCCGGCGTCCTTGGAACCGTCGGTGAGTTGTGCGTAGGCGCTGTAAAGGTGGGGGCGCAGGCGCTCCACCAGCTCCAAGCGTGCGTGCAGGAGTTCGGCGCCGGCGCGGGCCATGTGTTGGTCCCACACGTCCAAGGTAGCCTCGTGGCCGGACGTGAACTTGCCGGTGCGTGCCGATTTCAGGAGTGCGTTGCGCTGTTTAAGGACGCGATCGTAATCGCTGCGGGTGGCCGCGTGCCGTGGAACGAGGCTGACCAGCAACTCGTCGAGGAAACGCCGGCGGTTGGAAGGATCACCTTTGACCAACGCTAAATCCTCGGGCGCGAACAGCACGGTTTGGCAGATGCC
This sequence comes from Paenarthrobacter sp. FR1, assembly GCF_051106045.1. NCBI lineage: Bacteria > Bacillati > Actinomycetota > Actinomycetes > Micrococcales > Micrococcaceae > Paenarthrobacter > Paenarthrobacter sp. FR1. The sequence goes on from NZ_JBPFSF010000005.1 coordinate 179,626, forward strand.
CAGGATGTCCCTGGCCCGGACCGGATTGCCGCGGTTGATCCGCCCGCGGTTAGCCCGCCCGGCGTTGATCTCGAGTTCGATCACTGTGGACTGTTCGCCGCGCACCAGCTTGGCCCGAACCATGGCGCGTTCAGCACCGAACCGGAGCAGCGGCGCGTCCGTGCTCACGCGATGGGAACTGAGCGTGGCCAAGTACCCAATGGCTTCCATGAGGTTGGTCTTGCCGATTCCGTTGGAACCCACCAGGACCGTCACGCCGGGGCCCAGCTTCAGGTCCACCTGGGCGTAGCTGCGGAAATCCGTCAGCGAAAGATGTTCGAGGTACACGTCTTTGCTGGACTCCTGCGGCCTAGTTGGCCGGACGTGTGGCGTGTCCGCCGAACTGGTGGCGCAGGGCGGAGACCATCTTCATAGCCGGCGAGTTGTCTTCGCGCGAGGAGAAGCGGGCGAAGAGCGCGGCGGTGATGGCCGGGGCAGGCACCGCGTTGGCGATGGCTTCTTCCACGGTCCAACGGCCTTCGCCTGAGTCCTCCACGTAGTCGTCGATGGAGGCCAGCCCTGGGTCCTCGTCCAGTGCCTTGACCATAAGATCCAGCAGCCAGGAGCGGACAACGGTTCCCTTTTGCCACGCGCGGAACGTTCCCGGAAGGTCCTTGACGATGTCCTTCGCTGCAAGCAGTTCGTAGCCTTCGGCGTACGCCTGCATGAGCCCATACTCGATTCCGTTATGGACCATCTTGGCGTAGTGACCGGCGCCAACGCCGCCGACGTGCACAAAGCTGTCCGCCCGTTCGCCTTCAGGACGCAGGGCGTCGAAGACCGGCATTGCCAGCTCAATGTCTTCATCGGCACCGCCAGCCATAAGTCCGTAACCGTTCTCCAGGCCCCAGACACCACCGGACACACCGCAGTCTGCGAAGCGGATGCTCTTTTCAGCGAGTGCAGCAGCGTGCTTCTGGTCTTCGGTGAAACGTGAGTTGCCGCCGTCGATCACAAGGTCGCCCGGGCTCAGTTTCTCGCCAAGTTCCGTAACCACGGCATCTGTGATGGCGCCGGAAGGAACCATCACCCACACCAGTCGCGGAGTGGGCAGTGCAGCGATGAGTTCGTCCACGGAAGCAACATCGGTGACCTCTGGGTTCCGGTCAAAACCTGTGACTTCGATGCCACCGTTCCGCATGCGCTCCCGCATGTTGAAACCCATTTTTCCAAGGCCGATCAGTCCGATGTGCACAGTGAACTCTTTTCTGCGAATGCGGGTGGACGTGGTGCGGTACCGACTAATTAGGGAGACGGACCGGCATCACAAGGTAGCGGTAGTCGTCCTGGTCTTCGCCATCTGCTTCAGCCTGGGCCGTGATCATGGCCGGCTTTGGGGCGGTGGTGAAGGAGAAGCGAACGAACTTGGTTTCGATGACGCTCAAGCCCTCAACGAGGTAGTGCGGGTTGAAGGCCACGGTGATGTCCTCACCGGATAGCTGGGCCTCGAGCTCTTCGGAGGCCTGCGCGTCTTCGCCTGTGCCGGCGTCAAGGTTCAGGAGTCCCTGGGTGAACGCGAGACGGACCGGAGTGTTGCGCTCTGCAACCAGCGAGACACGACGAACAGCTTCGACGAGCTCCTGGGTCTGGACTGTTGCGTGGATGGGCGTGGAATCGGGGAAGAGAGACCGGATCTTGGGGTAGTCGCCGTCTACCAGGAGCGACGTAGTGGTGCGTCCGCCGCTTTCAAAGCCGATGAGCCGGCTGTCGTCGTCAGCCAGGGCGAGGTTGATGTCGCCGCTGCCACCGAGGGTCTTGGCCACCTCGTTCAGGGTCTTGGATTTGACCAGCGCGCTGGTGGAAATTCCAGGAGTGACCGGCTTCCACGGGACTTCACGCATGGCAAGGCGGTATCTGTCCGTGGCGAGGAGGGTGATTAGGTCGTCCTCGATCTCCATGCGGACGCCGGTGAGAATCGGCAGGGTGTCGTCCTTGCTGGCAGCGATGATCACCTGTGAAACAGCCTGGGCGAAGGCGTCACCGGGCAACGTTCCGCTGATTGCCGGCAGGGCCGGCAGGGCCGGGTACTCGGACTCGGGCATGGTGGCGAGGTGGAAGCTGCTTCGACGGCAGGTAAGCGTGACTTTACTGCCGTCGGTCTCAACTTCTACGGGCGCTGAAGGAAGGCTGCGGCAGATATCTGCCAACAGGCGTCCCGAGACGAGGATGGTGCCTTCCACAGCGATGTCCGCCGGGATTTCCAAGCGTGCTGAGGTCTCGTAGTCAAAGCTGGAGAGGCTTACGGTTCCTGCCTCAGCTTTGAGGAGGAGGCCGGAAAGCACAGGTACGGGCGGCCGCGGAGACAACGACCGCGCGGTCCACGTAACGGCTTCTGCCAGGACGTCGCGGTCGACTCTGAACTTCACGGAAGGGTGCCGCCTTTCATTGCTGCTGCCATGTCATCGCTGCGGATTCCTGCTTGGAAGCCGCCAAATCTGCGCGGTCCGACACGTGAACCTGCATGGTCCGCACTCAGCGAACTACAAACAGACCCAAGGATGGGAGCGCTGCTGACAGCTTAGCCGGAAGATCCGCGATTAACCCATCCCCGCACGCTCGGACCCCCCGTATGTGGACAGCCGCAGGCTGGCCTTGGCCTGGCCGCTGGCCGGGCTCGAAGTGTGGCAGAACGAGATTGTTATTTGAGGGATTTCAATTTTTTGGGATTCGTAGTGTTAATAACTGCTGTGGAAACTGTGGATAACCCCATCTCGCCCCGCAGTTCCGCGGTTAAGCCCTGTTCACGGACTGTGCGTTAACTGGGTTTTAAACAGGGTGTGGATGGGGACAACTCCCAGGGCCATTTTTAACGATCCACAGACGGCTTAAGGGTTTTAAGCCCATTAAGGACGCTTGTCCCCTTAAGTATCCACAGGCTTATCCACATGCACCTGTTAATAAGGTATGTAGTGGCGGACGCGATGTGGTTTCAGGAGTCGCGTTGCTGCTGTTTGATGCGGTTGGTCAGCTCGGTGACCTGGTTGTAAATCACACGACGCTCCGCCATCAGCTCGCGGATCTTGCGATCCGCGTGGATGACCGTGGTGTGATCGCGGCCGCCGAGTTCCTGACCGATCTTTGGCAGCGACATGTCCGTCAGCTCGCGGCACAGGTACATGGCGATCTGGCGGGCTGTCACCAGGGTGCGCGTACGGGACTTGCTGCAGAGCTCTTCCATGCTGAGTTTGAAATAGTCAGCAGTCTGGTCGAGGATCTGCTTCGCCGTGATCTCCTGGGCGCCGTCATCCGTGATCAGGTCCTTGAGGACCATCTCGGCAAGGGCAACATCCACCGGCTGGCGGTTGAGGCTGGCAAATGCCGTGACGCGGATCAGGGCACCTTCGAGTTCGCGGATGTTGCTGGAGATCTTTGAGGCGATGTACTCAAGTGCGTCGTCCGGTGCGGAGAGGCCTTCGCTGAGGCCCTTCTTGCGGAGGATTGCGATTCGGGTCTCGAGTTCCGGAGGCTGGATGTCCGTCAGCAGGCCCCATTCGAAGCGGGACGTCATGCGGTCCTCGAAGCCGGCGAGCATCTTGGGTGGCTGGTCTGAGGTGATGACCACCTGCTTGTTGGCATTGTGGAGGGCATTGAACGTGTGGAAGAACTCTTCCTGCGTCCGGTCCTTGCCCGCCAGGAACTGGATGTCGTCAATGAGGAGGACATCCACGTTGCGGTACGTGGTCTTGAAGCTGGTGCCTTCGTCGTCACGAATGGAGTTGATGAAGTCGTTGGTGAATTCTTCGGAGTTCACGTAACGGACTCGGATGCCGCTGTAGAGCCGCCGGGCATAGTGGCCGATTGCGTGCAACAGGTGGGTCTTGCCCAGTCCCGAGTCGCCGTAAATGAAGAGCGGGTTGTACGCCTTGGCGGGGGCTTCAGCGACCGCGACGGCGGCGGCGTGCGCAAAGCGGTTGGATGAACCGATCACGAAGGTGTCGAAGATGTACTTCGGGTTCAGTCGACCGAACTCATGCGATGTGCTCGGCGGAGTAGGTTGCGGCTTCGGCTCGGCGAAGTCCGGGACTGCGGAAAGCTCGACGGCGGGTTCCGGCTCTGCGTGGACAGGCACCAGATCGGTATCGACGTCTATAGCGCAGCGGATGTCGTCGGAGAACACGTTGCGGAGAGCATCGTCCAGGGCATCCTTGACCTGGGTCTGCAGCACCTCGCGGGTGAGTTCGTTGGGAACGGCCACCAGAAGGGTGGAACCGATGAGGCCCTGCGCCTGGGCGAGGATGACGAAACCGCGCTGACGGGGTGTGACCCGGTCGTCCTGTTCCATGAGGCTCAGCACCCTGCGCCAGGAACTTCCGACAGTGTTGGCGTGGTTGGCTTCGTCTACTGTCATCAATCAGTTCCTAAATACTTGCTTGCCGGCGTTGCTGGCAGCCGAAGTGTCTCCGGCGTCGCTGTTCCGGGCGTTAATCCACAGAGTTATACACAGCGGGTGGACAATGGGCTACTGAGCCACTCTAGGGGATGGAATCGCCAGAAGATAGCTGGGAACTTGCCTGTGGATAATTACACGGTTGTGGTTCTCTAAAGCGGCCTGTGAGCTACTTCATCCACAGGCTGGCAACGGTGGTTGGACACAGCTGTGGATAGGCCTCCGGCAGTCTCCCGGTTTGACTGAGGGTGCCTTTTTGCCCTAACGTTGTGAAGTCCTTTGTGTCCGCTTTTGAGATCAGTTGTAAGTCCGTACGTTCAGCGTGCGGGAGGCAACGGCGGCAGGCACATACAAAACTTAGCGTCGGCCAGTTCTTCCCCTTTTTTGATCGGGTGGGCGCACCTTTGATCCACTGGAGTAACTAACGTGAGCAAGCGGACTTTTCAGCCGAATAACCGCCGTCGGGCCAAGAAGCACGGCTTCCGCCTTCGTATGCGCACCCGTGCCGGCCGCGCCATCCTGGCTGCCCGTCGCGGCAAGGGCCGCGTCGAACTGTCGGCGTAAATAACTGACTTGTCGGTCAGGGTCTTTTTGCGGGTTCGACGGTGCTAGCCACCCCTAACCGTCTGCGGACGTCTACCGACTTTTCAACAACTGTACGTTCCGGCGTCCGCAATGGACGCCGGAACTTAGTGTTATATACGGCCCCTATCGGGGCCGAGGAGCCGAGTCGAATCGGCTTCATTGTCTCCAAAGCCGTCGGGAACGCCGTGACCAGGAACCTCGTTAAGAGGAGACTGAGACAAGTAGGCGCACTTTCTTTGCATACGCATGGAACGGGCCTGGCGGTCGTGGTCCGGGCACTGCCCGCAGCTGCACATGCCAGCTGGGAGCAGCTGCTTTCGGACTACAACGCCGCATTGGCAGTGACGACGAAGCGATTGGGTGGCTCAGCTCCACGCAACGCTTCGCCGGACCACAACGGCACCACAACGGAAGGGACACCGCGTGCATGACATAAGCACCGCCGTCGTTCCTTCTTCAAGCGACCCCTCCGGCAAGGTTCCTGAAAGGACCATGCCGGCGGTGGTTGGCACGTTTCTCTGGAACCTGCCCCGCAACATCCTCATTCTTTTGCTGAAGACGTACCGTAAGGTCGTTTCGCCCCTGTACGGCCAGGTCTGCCGTTTCTTTCCCTCCTGCTCGGCCTATGCCTTGGAAGCAGTGACGGTGCATGGTGCCGTGAAGGGTACCTGGCTCGCAGCCAAAAGGCTCGCCAAATGCCACCCTTGGAACGCCGGCGGAGTGGACCATGTCCCCGCTGGCCACCGTCACTGGCCCGAAGGCCGGACGCCCACAATTGTTGTACTGAACAACCCGGACCAGTTCCTGGCTGCTCAGGCTGATGAAGAAGGCCGCTCGGCGGCCTAACGAATAGGGATATCGTATGGACTTCTTTGAAACAATCATGTTTCCGTTCAAGTGGCTGGTGTCAATCATCATGGTTGGCTTCCACGAGGGACTGAGCTTCATTGGCCTGCCCGCCGCGAACGGCTGGACGTGGACTCTGTCCATCATCGGCCTCGTGTTGGTGATCCGTGCCGCCCTGATTCCTGTCTTCGTCAAGCAGATCAAAGCGCAGCGCGGCATGCAGCTGCTACAGCCGGACCTGAAGAAGCTTCAGACCAAGTACAAGGGCAAGACCGATCAGCTCTCCCGCCAGGCCATGGCGCAGGAGCAGATGGCGCTGTACAAGAAGCACGGAACCAACCCGTTCTCGGCATGTTTGCCGATGCTGATCCAGATGCCGTTCTTCTTCGCACTGTTCCAGGTGCTGTCGGGTATTTCGACGAACGCCAAGGCGGGCCAGGGCGTGGGCGCCATGAGCCACGAACAGGTTGTCCAGTTCGATTCGTCCAGCATCTTCGGCGCGCCACTGTCCGCTTCACTGCTGCATGGCGATCCGAGTGGTGGAAACAGCGCTGTTGCTGTCTGGGTTCTCAGCATCGTGATGATCATCGCCATGACGGCCTCGCAGTTCATCACCCAAAAGCAGATCATGGCCAAGAACATGTCCGAAGAGGCCATGGCCAGCCCGTTCATGCGCCAGCAGAAGATGATGCTCTACATCCTGCCGCTCGTGTTCGGCATTGGTGGCATCAACTTCCCGATCGGTGTCCTCATCTACTGGACCACCACCAACCTCTGGACCATGGGCCAGCAGTTCTTCGTCATCCGCCGTATGCCCACCCCGGGTTCCCCTGCCGCCAAGGCACTGGAGGAGCGCCGCGCCGCCAAGGGCCTGCCCCCGCTGCTGGGTGGTAAAAAGACCGCGGACGCCGCCGCCGAAGCCGAAGCTGCTGCCGCTGCAGCCGCCGAGATCCGGGCCCAGCGCGTCCAGCCACAACGTAAGAACAGGAAGAAGAAGTAATGTCTGCCGAGAGCACCGAAGAAGTTATCGCCGCTGTGACTGAAGAGCAGGAAGAGCCCCAGGAGACGCAGTCCAAGACGGCCAGCCGCTTGGAAGAGGAGGGCGACATCGCCGCCGACTACCTCGAAGAACTTCTTGATATCGCCGATATCGACGGCGACATCGATATTGAGGTCCGCAACGGACGCACGTACATCTCCATCGGTGCTGATGAAGAGTCCGCGGCCCTGGACAGCCTCGTCGGACGCGACGGCGAGGTCCTGGAGGCACTGCAGGAACTGGCCCGTCTTTCGGTCCTGTCCGCCACGGAAAGCCGCTCACGCCTCGTTCTGGACATCAACGGTTACCGCAAGGAGCGCGCCGGCGTTCTTCAGCAGATCGCCGAAGACGCTGTGGCCAAGGTCAAGGAATCCGGCGGAACCGTTGCCCTTGAACCGATGAGCGCTTATGAGCGCAAGATTGTCCATGACGCCGTAGCTGACCTTGGATTCGTTTCCGAGTCCGAAGGCGAAGGCGCCGGCCGCCACATCGTCGTCTCGGCTGACTAGCAGCTCATGGTTGAAATCACCGCAGCTGAACTGGAAGCGGCCGAAAAGATTTTTGGGGAGCGCTTGGATCTGGCCAAGCGCTACGTTGAACACCTGGCTACGTCGGGTACTGAACGTGGACTGATTGGCCCCCGCGAGATCCCTCGGTTGTGGAGCAGGCATGTCCTGAACTGTGCCGTCATCGAGTCTGCGATTGCCATGGACAGCCACGTCGCCGACGTCGGATCCGGCGCAGGCCTGCCGGGTCTTTGCCTTGCCATTGCCCGTCCGGATCTCGAGCTGACGTTGATAGAGCCGCTGGAACGTCGTGTTATCTGGCTTCAGGAAGTCGTTGACGACCTCGGCTTGGACAACGTGACCATTATGCGTACGCGCGCTGAGCTTGCAGTGGGGATGGTGGACGCGGACGTTGTGACGGCTCGCGCCGTTTCTGCTCTGACTAATCTCGCCGGCCTGACCATTCCTTTGTTGAACGGCCATGGTGAAGTGGTTGCGATCAAGGGACGCAGTGCTGCCGAAGAGATCGAGAAGGCCACAAAGGTCATCCGCAAACTTGGCGGCGTGGCGACATCCGTTGTTGTTTGCGGACAGGAGCTTTTGGAGGAACCCACCACCGTGGTGAGGATCATCGTCAACAAGCCCGGAAAGACGGCCTAGGTCCCGCTCGGTTTCCCGCGTGTCGGCGGCTGAGCGGTTAGGCTAGAGAACGGCAGCAAGCGCCGAAATGAGAGTGAGAGTGTGACCAGTGGGTAGTAGTGAAACCTCCACGCAGCGGATTCCCCCGTTTATGTCTTTGGGGTCCGCGCGGGCCATGGCTACACCCTCTGCATCTCTCCAGTCCGCGATTGTGCGTACTGATTCGGTTGAAAGCGTTGCCGTTTCACGTGAAACTGTTTCAGATGGAGCGCATAACGTTATGGATTCCATCGATGATTCAAGCCCTATCGCTCGGCAGTTGGCCAACGAGACGCGTCGTCGAGAGCGGTTGATTGGCCGCGAACTGCCTAAGCCGGACCGGACCCGAATCTTCACTGTGTCCAATCAAAAGGGCGGGGTAGGCAAAACTACTACCACCGTGAATATCGCGGCCGCTCTGGCATCTGCCGGCCTCAACGTGCTGGTGATCGACATTGATCCCCAGGGCAACGCCTCCACTGCTTTGGGTATTGAGCACCACGCCGACGTGGACAGCATCTACGACGTCTTGATCAACGATCTTCCGTTGAAGGACGTCGTGGCACCGTGCCCAGACATCCCCAATTTGATCTGCGCGCCCGCAACCATTCACTTGGCCGGCGCCGAGATTGAGCTTGTGTCGCTGGTAGCCCGCGAACAACGGCTTCGCCGCGCTATCGACGTCTACGCCAAGGAACGCGAGAAGAACGGTGAGGGACGGCTTGACTTCATCTTCATAGACTGCCCGCCAAGCCTTGGCCTTCTGACCGTCAATGCCTTCTGCGCTGCCAGCGAAGTACTCATCCCCATCCAGTGCGAGTACTATGCCTTGGAAGGCTTGAGCCAGCTTCTCAAGAACATTGAGATGATCCAGAAGCACCTGAATGCAGACTTGGTAGTCTCCACCATCCTCCTGACCATGTATGACGGCCGGACAAACCTGGCAGCGCAGGTGGCGTCCGAGGTCCGCCAGCACTTCCCGGACCAGGTCCTGGGTGCTGTGGTTCCCCGTTCCGTGCGCATCTCTGAAGCTCCGAGCTACCAGCAAACGGTCATGACGTACGATCCTTCATCGAGCGGCGCGTTGTCCTACATGGAAGCCGCTGCCGAAATCGCTGAACGCTAGAATTCTTGAAACACTGCAACAGCCAGGGCCGATCCGTGCTCGGCTATTCCATCGGAGGGATGAATCAATGAGCGAAAAGCGAAGGGGCCTCGGCAGGGGTCTTGGGGCTCTCATTCCTAGCTCGGCCGCGGCCCAGGGCAACGGTGCTGCGCCGTCGCGTCCCGTCGATCTGTTTTTCCCAGAGGCACGGAAGACGGCGGAGCCCACGGTAGATGCACCTCGGGATGAGCCGAGTGCTGATTCCACGGCACCCGCGGCTAAGCCCTCCACCAAGTCTGCTAACGCTGATGCTCCAAAGAAGCCGGCCGCCAAGTCTGCTGCCGCCAAGGCGCCAGCTACGGTTAAGTCACCCACGAAGGCTCCGGCGTCTAAGCCGGCTGCCAAGCGCACTGCTCCGGACGTTGCTGATACTACGGAACGGTCGACGGCGGCTGCCGCGCCCGTTGCTCCCGACGTCGAGTTGGTGGAGGTACCTGGTGCCCGGTTCGCCGAGATTCCAGTCGGCGATATCCACCCGAACCGCAAACAGCCGCGTTCCGTCTTCGATGAAGACGACATGGCCGAGCTGGTGCACTCCGTCAAGGAAATAGGCGTCCTCCAGCCAATTGTTGTACGGACTTCAACCGAAAAGGGTGGAGAACCGTACGAGCTGGTCATGGGTGAGCGTCGTTGGCGCGCTGTGCAGGCGGCTGGGCTCGAAACCATCCCCGCCATTGTTCGTGACACCACCGACGACGACCTTCTCCGGGATGCCCTCCTGGAGAACCTGCACCGCAGTCAGCTGAACCCCTTGGAAGAAGCGGCGGCCTACCAGCAGCTTTTGGAAGACTTTGGTACCACCCACGAGCAGTTGGCAGACCGCATCGGTCGCTCACGCCCGCAGGTTTCCAATACACTTCGCTTGCTGAAGCTTCCCCCGCTGGTTCAACGCCGTGTAGCTGCGAGCGTTCTCTCTGCTGGCCATGCACGTGCCCTGCTCGCACTCCCGGATGCCGCTGCAATGGAACGCCTTGCCCAGAGGATCGTGGCAGAGGGTATGTCTGTGCGGGCCACAGAGGAAGCCGTTGCGCTTTACCAGGACCCTGCAACTCCTGCGAAGAGCAGCATTCCCAAGCCGAATGCCCGCCATGAGCGTCTTGACTACCTCGCGTCGTCGCTTTCCGATCGGCTGGATACGAACGTGAAGATCACCCTTGGCGCCCGAAAGGGACGCGTGAGTATCGAGTTTGCAAGTGTTGAGGATCTCAACCGCATTATGGACGTTTTGGGTCCAGGCGCAGAGGACTAAGTCGACTGTTTCAATGGAATGGGGTTCACATTTGATGTGGGCCCCATTTTTCTTGTCTTGGCGGTTCGGGCGTCGGGCTGTCATACGTAGTTAAGCTGTCGCATCTCTATGGAATGTTTCACGTGAAACGGTATCGCCTACTTGTTCAAAGTGGCTTGTTATCGGGTCGGCTGACCGAAGTCGGCCGCTCTGTTGGGTGCCTTATTGTTTAGTGGTTTGCTGACCGGTGGGTAAGGCCTCCATTGGTAGCAATCGGACCGAAGCCGCACTCTACCGGTTTCGAGTACGCCCCCTATGCCATTAGTGCTAATCAGTTGTTCCAGATACGCGATGCCGACAGCGGAGAGGGTCCTCAAATGTACTCTATGAGTCCATGGTGGGAACGAGTTGTTACCCCGATGCGATGAATAGAGCATTTGGTGCTAGTGGTACCCACATGCAATGCGCCCCGGCTTCGGCGTCCTCTGTTCACCTTGTTGCCAGATGAACTGCACGTCTGGCCTGGGTCGGCGACCAGATGCGCTTTCTCAGCCCTACACGCTGACCCAGTTATTGGATAACGGCACCCGAACCCTTCCCGTGTACTGCTCGCGCCCTCACCGCATCCCTTTGACCCTTCGTTTCACGTGAAACATCACGCTGGTGCTCCCTTTGAATGGCCGGAACCGTGCAAGCTATGACCTGCTAAGCTCCGGTGCGCCTTCCCTTCTATGAGACTCTGATGCACCAGACCAAATCACATAGTCATGGACCATCAGCGCGGCTCGATCACGCCGGTGTGCACACGGCGGTATGACAGCTCCGGTGCAGTCCCCTAGGGAGCCTCCTTAGGGCCTCTCTGGCACAGATATTGCCTCGTAGGTAGATTTCATCACCCAAGAGCGATTTTTCTGACGGTGAGGACTTCCCCTGGACCGTGATTCTCGTCGTAAACTGCTTTGTTGTCTGAAACTTGGGCGAGAGCTATATCTGCATCGCGAGGGTATTCATCGCGTCGAGGACTCAACAGTACTCGCCGCGGCGTGCCCTAACGTGGCGTGGTGTGGCGTGGCGTGGCGTGGCAACCCCTTACGTGTTGGTGTTTCACGTGAAACAAGAAGTCGGATTCACCATCCCAATTCTGGTAGACGGGCAGTCTCGAAATGAGAAGTGAGTCGGAGACATCGATATGAATGGGGCACGCAGGGACATGAGGCAGTGTAATGAGAGGCCAATGCTCGAAAGGACAGCATTCACTAAACAATTTTATGGGCAACAACACGATCCATATTTGGGGGGGGTTCTCGGTGTTAGCAGCATAGACCAATGCTCCAGTAGCCGGCTGTGTAAGGGGTAGGGCGACAGCGCACGGTTTCACGTGAAACATCATCCGATCCTTCAAGCGTAATGAAACCTAAACGGGCCGAGTGCATCTCTTAGGGACCGTGACGGGCAGGCGGGAGAACCGTCCTAATCTTGGTTGTGAATCGGTTGGGCGCCTCACTGCCGATTCGGATTCACCAGGAGACCGTGACCAGGTAAATGGACGAGCGCGACAGCGAATGGGAAGGCGGCTCTGATGTGATTCGTGCACGCGCATCCATGCAGAGCTCTGCTCATTCATCCAAAACCTGGTTACCATCCGATAGTCCACGAAGTACTTGAGTTGTGCCCGCGATCGTGTTCTCGTCAGCATACGGATAACGGGCTTGCTGGTTGCCTCATGCAGGCGGTTGCCGACTAGTCGGGCTTATGGGCCTCGAACTCGCGTGGGCGTGGGCGTGGGTGCGGGCGGAGCGGCCGATTCTATGTTCGGCACTATGCGCTTCGTTCCGCTCTATATATCCCAAGGGATAAACGGAGTCCCGGGTGAGAAGGATCAGCGCACCACGCTCCCCCAACGCACCATTAGCGGCCTGAAGGAAGGCGCATCAATAGTGACCGGTACAACCCACAGGGTTCCAGGTTCTCCAAAGATGCTGCAATATTCGCATTAGCGGCGGCTGCACGAACCACGAGGTCTACTCTAGGCGTTGACGGTTCTGAGCGCCTTTGTGATCTGTCGCCAGTGAAATGGTAGTGGAAGCTATTTGGAGCATGCATACCTCGTGTGGGTGTCCCCTGTGGTCAGCGCAAAGCCTCCTAGGCACGAGCAACGCACCTAGACCTTCACATGGCTACATACGGGGGATGTCGATCGCCTGGGCGGTTCGACACCCGTTTGAGCGGGCTGTGACGAACGCATCCAGTGGGACGCAGGCCTCAGCTGACCACGGGTACTCTGCCGTAGGCCTCTTCCGGACTCACTGTGACCCTGGAATGGTCTGTTCATTGTCTCCAAACCGGGCTGCCTGCCACATATTCCAACCATCCTCGCCAGACCGGAATCTCATGAGCGAGGGGCTGGTATTACGTACGTACAAGATGGCGAATTGGACTCAAAGACTGAAGTTCAGTGGGCGATTGGTCCGATGTTGATATGTCATCTTTGAAGATCGTCGTTGGTGCTAGTTTGTGCTGCTGCTCGTGACAGTGACCGTGACTCAGGCAGCCCGTCGAGACAGATCCTGAACGCCAAATTCGGCAAATCCGAAGGCGACCAAAGGCTGCAGTGTTTCACGTGAAACGGAGCCGCAGTGCGACGCTCTACTAGGCGCCGGGACCAATAGCTTCAAGGACCGGAGACGTGGATAACCCAGTGGATATCCCTGTGGAAAACAGTGGGGATAACTTTGTGGACAAAGAGCTTCCTTGCGGCTTGATGCGGGCGGGGTGATGACTATAGTCGGCACTGATGAATGTGCGTCCCGCTGGCCCGGACCTCCATCCACTTCACGCTGCGCGCCCTACTCATCTTCCAGTCATGATGAAGCGCATAACGCCTGTATTTCATTGATTTATAGGGAACTCAGCAGGCTAAGGGGGGCTGCTGGCTCTCCCACCTATATGTCGAGTACTGAGATGTTGAATCTCTATATAGGATGCTCAATCTCTCCGGCCATCCGCTGAGCTGTGGTCAATCTCATGAGCAGTGGATAAGCCTGTGGATAAAGTTGTGCAAAACTTGTCATGCGAAGCCGGACTCGAGCCATGTCCATATGGTCAGAGGCCAAGAAGATGCCTGGCCCCGCGGAGCTCATGAGTGGTGTTCCGACACGGGTGTGGGATCACACCGCATCCCTGGTACAGCCAATACTGCACCTCGCGACTAGGCATGATCGTTCATCTGCTGTTCTTCCAGGTTCCCGAAACTGCGAGGCGGAGATCCCGATTCGGCGGCGGGCTGACGTCGAACGGGTTGGTAGGTATAGATCCGATGTCTCCGCATCCTATTGTGCAATCCGGGGTATGCCGGACATGCAGTGGACCCGTGACACTGACGGACGGCAAGAGCTCTGATGATCATGGGAAGGTGGAAAGATGCCAGTTCCGGACTCCGATGTGCGTCTGCTGTCATTAGGACGCGGGCACACTGACCAAGGGTGCGGGGCTGAGATACCACTTACGGATGAGTCCCCTCCGTTGAGGAAGCAGGCTGTTAGGGGGTATTGGAGCATTCTGTCTTCACGAGACTGCCACCCACGTTGAGCGTGGGTACTGGCTCATGCTTGGCTGTGGTTTCGACTGACAGCTCCCCCGTGTTCTCAGCTCGTGTAGTGTGGGTGCCGCCGCATTGGCTGATCGGGTTCGCGACCCCAGCCGGTGGTTAGGACGGGGTGCATGCTCTTTGGCGGTTCCGTTTCACGTGAAACACTGCAGTAGCGGTGCTGACCCCCGCGACAGGTCGACTTGGCATCGGAGAGGACGTGGAGACCTCACACGCGAAACAAGGCCAGGAAGGCGTAATCGAGGTTGCGGGCCCGCCATCAAAGACACTATGGCCTAATGGTGTGAAGACTGTCGCTGAGGATTGATACTTGAATTTCCCCTCGTCATTCGGTCGCGGTGGGGGTGCCGTAGACGCCTTCCACTCTTAGTCGGTGCGCCAGCTCCCCCGGCTCAGGTCCGTGTCCGATAAGGGACCTCTCGCATGGAGCTGACGCGTTCACGTTTTGGGCGGCTTTTAGCCCATATAGATCGCTGAGTATTCCGACTAGGCGCGCGACGAGGCAGGCCGGTGATGCCGAGGGATGTAAATGAGACAGTCCTCGGTGCACGACGTTGGGAAGAACCGGGGGCACCTTAGTCTCGGTACCTGTGTTTCACGTGAAACATGAGCCACGGCGGGTTGCTGCAGGTCGGTCAAGCTCTTTGTAGATCAGGACGACCCCAATATTCCGTGCCAAGTTTTTGGATGCTGCTTGCCTGGGACGCCCAGCGTCAGAGCAGGAGAAGCCACAAACCGCCCTTACGCCGCACAAGTCGCTAGAAAATCAGGTCTGATACGAACTCACCCAGATGCAACGACAGATAGCTGTGCTAGAGCAGGGGTCTCCGGTGGGCGACCCGCGAAACGCGGCCAACAGACGATACCCACCTGGGTAGCAGAAATTCCCAACTGCCGCCTTTTGGCCCAGGCGGTCATGAACGGTGGCACGGTGCAGACGCAGGCTGACAGCCTAAAAGAAGCCCTGGCGACTCGTTTAGCCGGTGCAAATAGCTGCTCTTACCCACCAGCACACGGTGTACAGATGGCGTGTGGGGTGCTTCTCAACTAGGCGAGCCGTACGTTTATGCCTGTCGCGGCGCCGCGTTGAGCTGAGACGATGCATCTACGGGTCGTACTGGCCCCGTGGAGCGATGCCTTAAACCTAGACCGCCTGGGCTCGCTGGCCGGTGCCACTGACCGCTAGAACTGCCGTCTGTCGCACTGGTGCGCCTTTGCCTGATGCAGACCGGCGCCCGGGTCGCGAACTGACGCCGAGCCTCGGAGTAGCCGGCATAGGGCCTAGCGTAGTTACCCCGTTGGCCGGAGCGGCTCTACTACATCTTTTCGGCTGACGAAGTGCAAACGTATAGGCCTCCAACCGGGTTTTGTTGCATCGATACCCGTTTAGTTGACCTAAGATGATTCTCCACCGTGGCCTGCTGACTATGTCCTCGGCCTGTACGGCCTCACTTGGGCGGATAGAGCGAGAGGCGTTGTCAGAAGGGTGGACCGGCGGTCAGAAGGGAGCATCGTTGGGCCGACTCATCTTCAGTGTGCCCGCCAGCTAGGTGGAACATGGCGATAGAAGTCGGGTTAGGAAAGCACAATCACGCAAAGTGGGCCCCTATCGGTCCCTCCGATACGCGCGATTGGCGGTCAACGGTAGGATGGGCTGGCCCATCGTTCGCTGGTGAGTTCCCAAGAGTCTGCGCAGGTAACTTCAGATGGACGCATGGTTAGCGGCAGTGGCTGTCGCTAACCATGCGAAGTCAGTTGCCATGCAGGAAGCGTTAGCGGTCTTGAGAAGTCCGCGGGCGTTGCTGCTTCGCAGATCCCTGCACTACTAAAGGTCGTGACGATTCCACCGGATAGGGCTTAGTGCGTCCATTCAAGCGCAGGCAGCCTATGATCATCAAGCGCTTTTGGGCCACAGTGGGGGCCGCATTGAAGTGGTGGACGCTTAGCCAATCATCCGTACTCGTAGAGAGTCCTAGGTGCATGATTCCAGCGATGACCGTCTTAGTGTCGGCGATGGCTTTGTCGCATGGGAAGTCAACAGCTGGTTTCGGACAACCTTGTCCATAGGCCGATGTTCTGTGTGAAACGAGCGGGTGACAGCCAGGAATTCGTCAGAGAACTAGCCCTGCGCCGTGCATCCCTAAGGTGTTTCACGTGAAACACGTAGGCACCGTTAGCGAACCTTTGCGTGTGCACTATCGCCACCAATTGAAAGCCGTATAGCGCGCCCCGTGCTCCTGTTCTATCTGTCGAACAGGTTCTCATGTGAGACGTTAGACGCGGCACGCGAGTAGCCAGGGGGATCTGTAAAGCAAGCCGGGGCGGCCGCGGTAATGGGGGTGGGAGGTGAGAGAGGGACGACGGTAAGGGGGTGGGATGTGAGAGAGGGACGGCGGTAAGGGGGTGGGATGTGAGAGAGGGACGGCGGTAAGGGGGTGGGAGGTGAGAGAGGGACGGCGGTAAGGGGGTGGGAGGTGAGAGAGGGACGACGGTAGTGGGGGTGGGAGGTGAGAGAGGGACGATTCGCCACTACCCCAGGTAAGGCGAAGTGAAACGTAGCAGCAGTACGTCCCACAAACCGGCTCAGAGAACGAAACGTAGAAAAACTACCTGATGACGTTCATTTCACTAAGAAACGACAAAAAAACCGGCGGTTCCCACTCCCTCGGGAGCAGCAACCGCCGGTTTCAGGTGATCAGTGTGGAACTAGGACAGGACGTCCGCGAATTCCTTTTCGAAGAACTGCTTCGGCTTGGCACCGATGACCGTGCTCTTAACTTCTCCCCCGCTGAACAGGTACACGGCCGGGATGGACGTGATGCCGTATTCGGCTGCGATGGCAGGGTTGTCGTCAACGTTGAGTTTCACGACGTCAACCTTCTCGCTGTACTCAACGGAGATCTCGTCGAGGATGGGGCCGAGCTTGCGGCAGGGGCCGCACCATTCTGCCCAGAAGTCCACGATGACCGGCTTTTCTGAAGCCAGGACATCCGTGCTGAAGCTTGCGTCAGTTACGTCTTTTGCGTTGCTCATAACTCTTCCCTTCGTATGGTTGCTTGGATGCAGCTTAGGAGTGCAGGTCTGCGAGGTAGTGCTCAACATCGAGAGCAGCCACACAACCGGAACCCGAGGCCGTGATGGCCTGGCGGTAGGTGGGATCGATGACATCGCCGGCAGCGAAGACACCCTTAATACTGGTACGGGAGCTGCGGCCCTCGACGGCGATGGTTCCCTCGGGGGTCAGATCAACCTTGCCCTTGATGAGATCCGTGCGGGGGTCGTTGCCGATGGCCACGAAAACGCCGGTGACTGCGAGCTCGGACTCAGTGCCATCCACCAGGTTCTTCAGCTTCAGTCCAGTGACCTTATCCTCACCGAGGACGTCCTCAACGGCCGTGTTCCAGACGAAGTTGATCTTCTCGTGTGCCTGGGCGCGGTCACCCATGATCTTGGAAGCCTTCAGGGTATCGCGGCGGTGGATAACAGTTACTGACTTAGCGAACTTGGTCAGGAACAGTGCTTCCTCCATAGCGGAGTCGCCACCACCAATAACGGCGATGTCCTGGTCCTTGAAGAAGAAACCGTCGCAGGTTGCACACCAGCTAACGCCGTGGCCTGACAGGCGCTTTTCATTGGCCAAGCCAAGCTCGCGGTAGGCCGAACCCGTGGACAGGATGATGGCCTTCGCCTGGAAGGTCTCCCCCGTGCCGATGGTGACGGTCTTGATGTCGCCGTCGAGATCCAGTTCGGTGACATCCTCAAACTGGATCTCCGTGCCGAACCGGGCGGCCTGCTTCTCGAAGTTCTCCATCAGGTCCGGGCCCATGATGCCGTCGGGGAAGCCCGGGTAGTTTTCCACGTCCGTGGTGTTCATGAGTTCGCCACCAGCGGTGACGGAACCGGCAATGAGCAGAGGCTTCATGTTGGCGCGGGCGGTGTAAACGGCGGCTGTGTAGCCGGCCGGGCCTGAACCTACGATGATGACGTCACGCACCTGCGATGCGCTGTTTTCTGCAATGCTCACGTGGCGTGAACCTCTTCCTTAGTCGATGCTGCGGCTTTCGGGGCAGCCACCTGACTCAACCCCTGTAATGCCCCAAATATTCCGTTGGAGTTGGGGACCTTAAAAGCCACCAACATTCAGGGTACCGTCTGCGGACACGCCGAATCGAAGTGGGGACCCCGAATGACCGGCAGCCCCAACGGTCACAGAAGGGGTACTACTGGACAGTGACTTCCGCCAGGCGCAGGCCGAAGCCGAAGCGGGTCTTCGGTGCAGCCAGCTTGGGAAGAGCCTTGATGACCACAATGACGTACTGCGTCTGGGTGGGCGCTGCGAGCGGCATGGTCAGCTCCGGGGAGGTGAAGCTGTTGGTGCCCACCAGCTTCGCGCCGTCCATGGCGGGTCGGTCGTTGGTGTAAACGCTGATGCTGCCGCCGGAGCCGCCCAACTGGTTCAGCACAATGGACTTGACCTCGGTCTTCTCCTTGAGCTTGATGACCAGCGGCATATCAACGAAGAGTCCACCCCAGTCTGCCGTGGCGAATTCCATATCCGACCAGTAGCTGGCCGCATTGCCATCGAAGGCCCGTACGAGGTCCTTGTCGTAGGTAGCTGCGAAGGGGAAGTCGCCGAGGCGCGTGATCCCCTCGATTGCGGGCGGTGCCGCGGGCGGCGGAGCCTGGGTTGGCGCGGGCTCTTCGGTTTCCGTGCCGGTGGACTGCGGAGCCGTGGTGTTCTGCGTTGCTGCAGGAGTGTTGCTGGGCAACAGGCTGCCAAGGTTGGTGACGGCGAGGACGAGGCCCACTATAAGGACAGCAGCGAGCAGGCCGCCCACCAGCCAGCGCAAGGAACGGGGCTCCTTTTCGGGAGCTTCGTCCTCGTAGACCTCTTCATCCTGGTAGTCGTCCTGGACAGCGGCCGACGCCGGGAAGCTGGTTGGCGCGCGGTCGTAACCTGCGTCCGGGGTACTGCGGCCAGCAGCAGCGCCGCCTCCCCCAGCAAAGCCGTAGTCCTCTTCGGACCAGAGCGAAACCTTGGGGTCGGCAGGCTCCCGGGCCGGCGCCGGTTGCGAGGTGACTGCTTGCGTCGGCGGTTCGACCGGTGCGGCAGGCGCGGCGGTGGGCTGCGAAGCTACGGCCTGGGTAGGTGGCTGGGCCGGCACTGCAGGCGATGCTCCCCCGGCGGAAGCGGTGGAAGCGGCGGCGCCAGCGCCGGTGGCCGCACCGGCGTCGTGATTCTTGGAACCCGAGTTCTTCAGCGCAGCGGCAGCTGCGAGACCGGCTGCGCCCGCGCCCGCTGCGGCAGCGGCCAACTTACCGGCGATGCCGCTCTTGGACGACGACGGGCTGGCGGAAGGCATGGGCGGCACATGGCCGGGCTGGGAGCCAGCTGCTTCAGGCTCAGCGTCGTCCTCGGACGGGATGGGGTAGCCGTTTTCGTCGTACTGGATGTATTCGGCGTCGTGCTCGTCGTCCTCATACAGCCCGTCGTACGTTTCCGGCTCATATGTGCGCGGCTGGCCAAAGATCTCACTGCCGAGCGTTTCCGTGAAGAACGGCTCAATGTACGGCGGGTTGGTAGCCACCACGAGGTCCAGGAGATCCGGAGCGGTGCTGTGGTTGGTGATGAGGTAGGTGGTGTTGTCGCTGACGCCGAGGTCCAAGATCTGGACGTGTCCGGGGCGCTCCCCGGTTGCCACTTCACGGGCGCTCTGCGCCACCTGTTCGGCGTTCCCAGGTCCGGCCACCAGGATGCTCACGGGACGGTTGAGGACCTGGTCCACGCCGTCGAGCACCTGATCTTGGTCATGCGAGGTCAACACATTGGCCGTGACCTTGTAGCGGCCGCCAAGTACTGATCCGACGTCGATCGGGTGGGACACGTGTTCCTCCTAGGCTGTCCGGGAGCTGCGGGTCCTGCACGCGGCTGGCCCGGCGAGCCGGTTCAACCGCTTTTGCAACTACCTATATTCGTTTCTAGCCTAGCCGATTAGCGTCCGCCGCCCGTGTTGGCGGCACCGGCTCACTTCCGTTTCCGCCCGCTGGGGAAGTATGGATTGCGGCCTGCATCGCCTTGGTAGGTGCGTCGACCCGGCAACGGGACCTGCGGACGGAACTTGCCGCCTTGGGCCGTGCTGGGCACGTCTTCGTCGGGCAGGTAGGTCTTGGGAGCATCAGGGGCAGGCGTCGGGGCGACCCGCCGGGGTTCAACGGCCGGGCCTGCCCTGAAGGAGGCGGCGTCGAACTCACCGGAAATGCGCGGAATCAAGCCGGTATCGTCCGAGACCGTGGCGCGTGCCGCCGTCGCGGGTTCTGCTGCGGCTCCGGCAGGCGCTGGTGCGCCGCGTCCCAAGCGGCCCATCAGCGGGCGGAGGAGGTCGCGAAGTTCAGTGACGTGGAAGACGCGGAGCAGGACCAGATAGGCCAGCAGCATGACAGGCCCGACGACGACTACGGTCACCAGGGCGGCCGGGCGGCTGCTCCACGCGAAACCGTCCGCCCGGTAGCTTCCCAGGAGCCACAGCGCGGCGGCGCCGGCAAGCGCGGAACCCAAACCTGCGTATCCCATGCGGATGTACGAGTTGGCGATCCTCGGCCCGTCAAGGTGACCCAGAAGCCTGCGCAAGAAGACCACACTGATGACCACGGAGAGGATGTTGCCCAGCGTGTAGAGGATGGCGATCGCGTAAATGATCTGGCCGACGGGCAGGAACTGGATGAAGAAGGCGCCCACCACGTAGATCACGGCAAGCCACAACTGGACGTACAGGGGCGTGCGGGCGTCCTCGTTGGCGTAGAACACGCGGGACATCATGAAGTTAGCGCTCAGGAACGGGGTACTAAGGGCCAGGATGGTGAGCGTTTGGGCCAGCATGACGCCGTCCTGCGGCTCCCCTCCGGAGAAGAACATACCCAGTGGTCCGGCCAAGGCGAACAGGGCCAAGGCACCGAAAACCGTGGCAACGGCCATGGTGCGCAGGCCGTGGGACAAGGCATCGCGGAGCTCGGCTTTGTTGCCATCTTGCGAGGCCCGTGTCATCCGGTTAAAGAGGACGGTGGCCAAGGACAAAGCGATGATCGAGTGCGGCAGCAGGTACAGCTGGCTGGCGACTTCCAGGACGGCGTTACCCGGCAGGACGGCTGCGGCAACGTTGTTTCCCGCGTTGCTCAGGCGGAGACGTTCAGCGCCGGGAATCGTGGCGATCCTCATGACGTAGAGGAATGCCAACTGCCCGACGGCGGCAGTCGCCAGCGTCCAGACGCTCAGCTTGGCAGCTTGGCCCAGTCCAACGCCGCGCCAACCGAAGCGGGGACGCAAGCCGAGGCGCAGCCGGAAGACGGGGATCAGCAGGATGGCTGTTTGGGCAATAACACCGAAGGTGGCGAACCCCGCGATCAGGAACGTCTGCGTTGGGCCCCAATTATCTATGGTGTGCGGGTTGTCGATGTTGGCGCCCAGGATCCAGATGAACATGCCCAGGCCGGCGATGGCCACGAGGTTGTTCAGGATGGGCGCCCACATGGCCGGACCGAACGCGCCATGGGCATTCAGGACTTGTGTGAGCAGGGCATAGAGCCCGTAGAAGAAGATCTGGGGAAGGCACCAGAACGCAAAAGTCACAGCCAAGGCTTTTTGTTGCTCGGAATACCCCTGCGTGGTGAGGTCGATGACCAGGGGCGCCGCCAGCGTCACCAGGGCCGTCAGGGCCAACAGCACCAGGACAGCGAGTGTGAGCAGACGGCTGATGTAGTCCGCACCGCGGTCCGGGGCCTTGCTGGCCTTGATGATCTGCGGGACGAGGACGGCATTGAACACGCCGCCCGCCACCAGCAGGAAGATCAGGTTCGGCAGGTTGTTCGCGTTAATGAACGTGTCATTGACCGTGGAACCAAGGCCGAGCGCGGCGCCGAGCATCCACGTTTTGGCGAAGCCTAGGAACCGGGAAACGAGCGTTCCTGCTGCCATGATGGCGCTGGAACGTGCTTCTCCGGATTGAACGGACTCAGTAGTTTTGGCTTCAGACATCGCCTTTATCGTCCCATGTACCCGGGTCAGAGGTGTTCGGGCAGCACTTCCCGTGCCAGATCAGCGATGCGGCGTTCGTTCGGGAAGGACAGCTTGCGGGCGAGTTCCTGGATGGGAACCCAGGCAGCGTCCACGGCTTCCTGGTCGGGATCGTTCTCGATGGTCAGCTCGCCACCTGTGGCCTGGAGCAGGAAATGGTGCACGGTCTTGTGGACTCGGTGGCCGCTGACGGTGAACCAGTAGTCGATGCTCCCCAAAGGAGCCAGGATGCTGCCTTCGATGCCGGTTTCCTCGGCGATCTCGCGGACTGCAGCTTCCTCGTTGTTCTCGCGGCCTTCCGGGTGGCCCTTAGGCAGGCACCACTCAAGCCGGCCACCCCTATTAAGGCGGGCGATAATAGCAACCCGGAGTTCGCCGTCGGACGTGTCTACTACAACGCCACCCGCCGACACTTCCTCCACAGTAGGAAGGGAGGCCTGCACCGGGTGCTGCGGGGCAGGGGCGACGTGCGCGCCGATTGCCGACGGCAACGGTGCGTTTGTCCTCCTGCCAGGAGCGCTCGGGATCGGGTTGGCCATGAGGTCCACTCTAACGACTCTTGCCCCGGAGTGATGACCGGGACATGGCCACAAGATGGACTCCAAGAGACGGTCCACGGATGCATGCCTGATATTGCATGGAACAGTGGCCCACTGCCGAGTAAAAATCTGCCAAGCTTAAGGGACTATGGCGCACGTACTGGACAGCTCTTCTGTTAACTTCACCATCGATCCGGTGGTGCTCGACCTCGGGCAGCGCTTTGTCGATGCCGGCTTCGAGCTGTCCCTGGTGGGCGGGCCCGTGCGCGACCTCTTCCTCGGCAGGACCTCCCCGGACCTCGACTTCACCACTGACGCCACGCCGGACCAGACCATTTCCGTCATCAAGAAGTGGGCGGACAATTTCTGGGAAATCGGACGCGCCTTCGGCACCATCGGGATGAAGAAGAGCGGCTTCCAGATTGAAATCACCACCTACCGCGCCGAAGCGTACGACCCCGATTCACGCAAGCCAGTAGTGGCGTTCGGCAACTCCCTGACCGACGACCTTCTCCGCCGCGACTTCACCATCAACGCCATGGCGTTGCGGTTGCCGAGCTTGGAACTGGTGGACCCCTTCGGCGGCGTCCGCGACCTCCATGCCTCCGAGCTCGCAACGCCCGGCGCTCCTGAAGCCTCCTTCTCGGACGATCCGCTGCGGATGATGCGCGCGGCCCGCTTCGCATCTCAGCTCGGCGTGTCGGTTCACGACGACGTCCGGCTCGCCATGTCCCAGATGGCCGACCGGATCAAGATCATTTCCGCCGAGCGTGTCCGCGAAGAGTTGGTCAAGCTCATCAACGGAGCGCACCCCCGCGTGGGCATTGATCTCCTGGTGGACACCGGCCTGGCTGAGTTCGTGCTCCCGGAGGTCTCCGCACTGCGCCTGGAAGCAGACGAGCACCACCGGCACAAGGACGTGTACCAGCACTCGCTGCAGGTTCTGGAACAGGCCGCCGCGCTTGAAACTGGTCCTGACGGTCCGGTGCCCGGCCCCGATTTCGTGCTGCGGTTCGCTGCCTTGATGCACGACGTCGGCAAGCCGGCTACGCGCCGCTTTGAACCGGGCGGTGCGGTGAGCTTCCGCCACCATGACGTTGTGGGCTCGAAACTGACGGCGAAGCGGATGAAGGCGCTGCGGTTCGACAACGAGTCGATCAAAGCCGTCTCCCGCTTGGTTGAACTGCACATGCGCTTCTACGGCTACGGCGACGCTGGCTGGAGCGACTCAGCGGTCCGCCGCTACGTGACCGACGCCGGTCCCCTGCTGGAGCGCCTTCACCGCCTGACCCGCTCTGACGTCACCACGCGTAACCAGCGCAAGGCCGACCGCTTGTCCTTCGCCTACGATGACCTTGAGCATCGCATCGCGGCGCTCTTGGAGCAGGAATCGTTGGCTGCAGTCCGGCCAGACCTTGATGGAGCGCAAATCATGGCCCTCCTGGGACTGAAACCAGGGCCTGTGGTTGGCAAGGCCTACAAGTTCCTTCTCGAAGAACGCATGGAACACGGACCACTGTCCCCGGACGAAGCCGAGCAGAAGCTCCTGGCATGGTGGGAAGCGCAACCCGAGTCCGCCGTCGTCGAGCCTTTGACCGAAACTGAGGAGCCATCATGACCGCTGCGACTTCCCCGCGTCCACAACTCTGGATCCTGCGCCACGGTGAGACGGAATGGTCCAAGAGTGGCCAGTACACGGGCCTGACGGATCTCCCGCTCACTGTTGAGGGTGAGCAGCAGGCAGTTGAAGCACGCAAGGTGCTGGAAAGTATCGACTTCGACCTGGTGCTGACTTCACCGCTGCGTCGCGCCCGACGCACCGCCGAGTTGGCAGGCTATCCGGAAGCCGTGCATGAACCGCTGGCTGTCGAATGGAACTATGGCGACTACGAAGGCATCAGCTCGGACCTCATCCGCAAGGACAACCCGGACTATCTGATCTGGACCGACGGCGTGCCGAACGGTGAGACGCTGGACGAAGTAGCTGCCCGGGCTGACAAGATCATTGGGCGTGTCCTGGAATCCGGGATGGATAACGTTCTGGTGGTTGCCCACGGACATTTCTCCCGAATCCTCACGGCGCGTTGGCTCGAAATGGACGCCCGCGAAGGCCGGCACTTCATTCTGGGAACCGCAAAGGTGTGCACGCTTGGTTGGGATAAGCGGACGCCCGCAATTGTCCGATGGGGCCTCTAAACCATTAATTTAGAAAAACTTTTGGCAAATTAGCGAATTGCGCTGGTCAAACTCCGTGTTCATGGGGTAGCTTATATCTTGTTCCCAGAGCGACCCGCCGGGAACCAGGCGCGCATTCACCGGTTAGTCAGTCGGGACAATGCCACAGCAGGCTGTTACAGCCAGAAAAGGAGGTTGGGAAAAATGATTACTTTGACTAGCGGACGGAAGTTGACCGTCACTGCTACCCCGGCCTCTGCTGATGATCGACGCCGTTTTTGCTCTCTGACCCACTCCTGATTCACCGGACCGGCCTGATGCCGGCGGTGTTCATGGCCACCACCCTGCGTGGTTGGCGTTCTGAGTAGTCAGTTGTAGGCGCGGACCCACGCAGCATGCCGCGGGTGCGCAGTTTCCCCAAAGTTCGGAACCAGCTTCTTGTTGGGTCGACTGCAGGAAGCACGCGCTATTGCACGACGAATCCCTGTTGATTCGGTCCGCTTTATCCCCTCATTAACCTCGGCTATTTATGCCCTTTTAGGCTTTGATTTCTCATGGAATCAATTGGCTCTAATTGTCATGCCTAAATATCGGAGATTTCTCCACGAAAGGAGGTGAACCATGCCAAAACGCCCCGAAGACATGCGCTTCTACAAGAGCAGCGATGCTCCCAAGGACCGCACCCTGTTCAACGGCCAGCTGCTCGACCAGCGCCGCGAAGACGTCTACGTTGTCCTGCACCAGATGGGACTCATCCGCTGAATCCCTTCAGCCATTCCGAAGGAGTTTCAGATGCCAGACATTCATGCTGAACCTCAAGGAGCCCACGCGGCTACGCGTGGGCTCCCCCCTTTTAACGGGGACTCCGACCGGGGACTTCCACTGGGCCGTGGGTCACGGCATGACGGTAAGCTCGATCCATGCAGGAGACGAAGCCGCACCAGCAGCGAAAACGTGCCCGCTTTGTGGTTCCCAGCCGCAGCGATCCCCTGCTTCGCAACTTCACGGAGCTGGTGGGTGGGCCCATGGGCAAATACTCGTCTCCGGGAAAAATCTCTCCAGGGCCATTCACAGTTGAACGCGTCCTTATCATCCTGACCGTGTTCGCCGCGTTGCTGGCGGTCCTCGCGAAGGACTACTGCCGTGTCAACGGCTGGCAGACTCCCGATCAGTTCTACGCCACCTGCTACTCCGACTTCCCTGAGCTCTTCAAAAACCGGGGACTGGGCGATGGCATCTTCCCCTTCTTCACGCAGGGCAGCCTGTTCGAGTACCCCGTGCTCATGGGGGTCATTGCAGGTTTCACAGCATTGCTGGTTCCAGGGCAAGGTGTGGGGAACGAGCGCGTTCTGGCCTACTTTGACATCAATGCCACCATGATTGTGGCCATATGGATAGTCACCGTCCTTCTCACGGCACGGATCAACAAACGACGCCCTTGGGATGCTGCCATGGTGGCCGTAGCCCCGGGCATGATTCTGGCCGGCTTCATCAACTGGGACATGTGGGCCGTGGGGCTGCTGGCCCTGGGCATGTACTTCTTCTCCCGGGACAAACTGGTACTGGCGGGTGTGTTCATCGGCCTTGGAACGGCCACCAAGCTGTATCCCGTCCTGATACTCGGCGCCATACTGCTATTGGCCCTGCGGACTGGCAAGCTGCGGACGTTCTTTGTCACCACCGGCGCTGCCCTGGCGTCTTGGCTTGCCGTTAATCTACCCATCGCCGTGATCAACCCCTCCGAATGGCGCTACTTCTTTGAGTTCTCGCAAGAGCGCCCGGCCGGGTACAGCTCACCGTGGTTCGCTTACAACCTGGTGGCCGACCGAGTCCAGTGGACGCAGCTGGACGCGGGAACCATCAACTCCCTGGCGCTGTCCCTGTTCATTCTGGCGTGCGTTCTCATAGGTGCACTGTCCCTGTGTGCACCACACCGGCCGCGCCTGGCCCAGCTGGCTTTCTTGATCGTGGCTGCCTTCATCCTCACCAACAAGGTCTACTCGCCCCAATTCGTCATCTGGCTCATCCCGCTTCTGGCCCTGGCAAGGCCCCGGTGGCGGGACTTCTTGATCTGGCAGGCCGCAGAAGGGCTGCATTGGGCAGCCATCTGGATGTACCTCGGCCAAGCGACCAGCGGCGGCTCCGTTCAGCACAACATCGACATGTCCTACTACGTCCTGGCTGTCGCACTTCATATGGCAGCAACCGCGTACCTGATGGCACGCGTGATCATGGATATCTGGGATCCTGCCCAGGATCCGTTGCGAGCGTACGGGCAAGACGATCCCCACGGCGGACCTTTTGATGGTGCGCGGGACTGGTTGCGGTTCGATGTCTTCCGCCCTTCGCGCTCTGCGCTGCCGTGGCGGACCCAAGCTGCCCTTCCCGCATCCACAGCAGCCCACAAAACGGAGGTGAAGAGCGATGGCTGATGTCGCCGTCGTCGGTGCCGGTCCCAACGGCCTTGCCGCTGCGGTGGTGATGGCCCGTGCCGGGCTCGATGTCCATCTGTACGAGGCCGCAGCCACCATTGGTGGCGGAACTCGGACCACGGAATTGATTGAACCCGGCTATTTCCACGATGTGTGCTCTGCGGTGCATCCCATGGCGTTGGCGTCGCCGTTCTTCAAGTCCTTCGAACTTTCGCAGCGCGTGGATCTGCGGGTTCCAGAGATCCAGCACGGCACTCCCTTGGACAAGGGCGGGGCAGCGCTGGCCTACCAGTCGTTGGAACGGACATCGGCGGAGCTGGGCGTTGACGGCCCGGCCTATCGCAGGTTGATGGCGCCCCTCTTGGCGCATGTTGAGGGCGTGGTGGATTTTACGTCCAACCAGTTGTTGCGCGTCCCCCGGGATCCGCAGGCAGCCCTCAGGTTTGGGCTTGCCACCTTGGACCAGGGAACGCCGTTCTGGGGACGCCGCTTCCGTGAAGAGGCTGCCCCCGCACTGCTGACCGGTGTCATGGCACATGCCGTCTCTGCCTTGCCATCGCTCAGTGCCACCGGCGCTGGCCTCTTGCTGGGGGTCCTGGCTCACGCTGGGGGTTGGGTGGTCCCCATGGGCGGCTCGGCCGCCATTGCCAAGGCCATGGCCGATGACCTCCTCGCCCATGGAGGCACTATCCATACGGGTGAGCGGGTGGACTCGCTGGACCAGGTCCGGCCGGCGAAGGCCATTCTGTTGGATGTGGCACCGCCGACACTGGCACGACTGGGTGGCGGGGAAATTCCAGACCGTTACCGGCGGGCACTGGAAACATTCCGATTTGGGAATGCTGCCTGCAAAGTGGACTACATCCTTTCCGGACCCGTCCCTTGGTCCGCCCCGGGATTGGCGAAGGCGGGAACCGTCCATGTCGGTGGTTCGCGGGCAGCCATAGCAGAAGCCGAGAACCTGGTGGCGATGGGCAAGCACCCCAAGGACCCCTATGTCCTGGTGTCACAGCCATCGCTGGTTGACCCATCGCGGGCACCCGCGGGCCGGAACATCCTGTGGACGTATTGCCACGTGCCCGCCGGCTCCGACGTGGACATGGCCGAGGCGGTGACCGCACGCATTGAGCAGTATGCCCCGGGCTTCCGTGATGTTGTGGTCGCTTCCAAAACCACGACGCCGGCGGACCTGGCGGCGTACAACGAGAACTATGTGGGTGGAGACTTCAGCGCGGGCTTGGTGGATATGCGCGGTCTCCTCCAGCGCCCCGTGGTGTCGAATGCGCCCTGGCGGACCCCCATGCCCGGTGTCTACCTGTGTTCATCCTCGACGCCACCGGGTCCGGGGGTTACGGGAATGCCCGGATACCACGCGGCGAAATATGCCCTTAAGGACATATTCCAGGCGCAGGTACCCGGGCTCGGAGTGGGGCTGTAGGAGGCCCTAGTTGGCAGCGGTGAAACGTGCGCGGCGGTGGGCCGGGGTTTCAATCTCGTCCAGCATGGCTACGGCGTAGTCCTGTGAGGAGATGCTGTTGCCGGCAGGTGAATCCTTGGCCACGGTGTATTCGCCGGTGCGCTCACCAGGCTGAATGACGGGCGCGGGAGCAAGGACGGTCCAGTCGATGGTCTCCGGAGTCTGCTTCACAGCTTCGAATGCCTTGGCTGCCGTGGTGGCTTCAGCCTTGTAGGCCTCGGGGAAGTCCGGGGAATCGAGGAGGCGGACACCGTCAATTTCCAGGGTGCCGGCGCCGCCAACAATCATCAGGCGGGTGCCCTCGGAGTTGCTGTACGCGGTAGCCATGGCGTCAAGCCATTCCGCATGGTCGCCGCCGGTGCGGCTGGGACCCGTTGCCAACACAACGACGTCGTGCTCCTTTGCAATGGACGCGAACGTCTGGCCGTCGGCCTGGTCTGCGGCCCGGGCGGAAGCGCCGGGGACTTCTGCGCCCTTACGGGAGATAGCCGTGACTTGGTGGCCGCGAGTGATGGATTCGTTGACGATCTGGCTTCCGACCATGCCCGTTGCGCCGTAAACTGCGATTTTCATTGCTCTCCTTGGGGTTGGTATCCTTGCAATAAGTCAAAGGTATCCAATAGATACTGATAGCTTCAAAGGAACCTAGTTACCTCAGGGATACTGAACTATGAACACCCAAGACCTCCCCGCGAACATCCTGGACCCAAAGTGCCCATCACGGGTGATCTTCCAGCGCATCGGCGATAAGTGGGCATCGCTGGTGATCCAGGTTCTGGGCGAAGGACCCGTCCGCTTCTCGGAGCTGCGGAAGATGGTGAGCGTTGTGACGCCCAAGGTGCTGACCCAGACGCTGCGAGCCCTTGAGCGGGACGGGCTGATCACGCGGACCGTCCACGCCCAGGTACCACCGCGCGTGGACTACGAGCTGACGGCGATGGGCGAGTCCCTGTTGCAACCATTGTCATTGCTCCGCGAATGGGCCGAGAGCCATGTCCCCACCATCCTGGAAGCCCGCGATGCTTACGACGACGCCCAGGACGAAGCTCTCCTCGGCTCCCCTAGCTGGGCTGGGCGGACGGGACTGCCGCGCGGCTGATCCGGCCATCCCGCATGGTCGCGACCGCGTCGGTGAGGGGCAGGAATTCCGTGTCGTGGGTGACCATGACCGTGGCCGTCCGGAACTCATCGGTGACGCGGCGCAAGAGACGGACAATCGAATCGCTCCGTTCGTGATCGAGAGCCGCCGTGGGCTCGTCCACCAGGAGCACCGTGGGACTCCCCATCAAGGCCCGTGCGATGTTCACCCGTTGGCGCTGCCCGCCGGACAGCTGGTGTGGCCGTTTGTGCAAAGCACCGGACAGACCCACCACATCCAGAAGTTCCCCCGCTTTGAGGCGGGCGTCCTTCAGGGGATTGCCGCGCAGATGCTCACGGATCAGCAACTGCTCGACGGCGGTCAGTGCCGGGAGCAGGTTGGGTTGTTGGAAGATGATGCCCACTTTGTCCCGGCGGAGTTCTGTGCGCTCGGCATCCTTAAGGGCGGAGACATCCTGCCCATCGATCACCACCAGCCCGGCAGTGGGTTTGACCAGCGTGGCCGCGACGGCGAGCAAAGAGGATTTGCCGGAGCCGGAGGGTCCCACCAGGGAGAGGAACTCACCCCTGCGGACGGCCAGGTCCACGGAGTCCAAGGCCTTGAGCGTGGAACCGCCATCGGGATATTCGAGGGAGATGTTGACGAGTGTAAGTGCGGAGGTCACGGTGTATGCCTTTCGAAGTATGTTTTAGTTGCCGCCGAGGGCCAGCAGCGGATCAACCGTTGTGACTTTTCGGACTGCCAGGACGGCACCACCCAGGCCCAGGAGGATGATCCCCGCCACCGGCAGCAGCGTTGTGAGGGGAGTGACCAGGAAGGGCGCCGCTTGGGCGGCGAGAACTCCTCCGCCCAAGCCAATGGCACCGCCAACGGCCGCTCCGGCCAGCAATACCAGGGCAGCTTGGGCCAATGCATCCCGCAGAACGTAGCCCGAAGAGGCGCCCAGGGCTTTGAGCACAGCGATGTCCCGCGTGCGCTGCACGGTCCACACCGTCAGGAAGGCCACAATGACCAGGGCGGAGATGCCGTAAAGGAATGCCTGCATGAGCATGAGTGACCCGTTCTCGCTTTTGTAGGAGGCCAACGCTTGGAAGGAGCCCACGGGATCCGTGCTGACCGTGCCGGCCATCGCGTTGGCGGCGTGGAGGTCCAAGGAGGTTCCGGCGTCGTGCGTTATGGCGATGACGGTGGCGGTCCCGGGCGAGGCGTGGGCGATGGAGCGCCAAGTATCGAGCGTCGTCCAGACCACGCCCGTGTGCGAGTACCACTGGTCCTCCACAACGGCCGCGACCGTCAGGTCCGTCCCGCCCATCCGGATACGGTTGCCGGCCTCCAGCGAAAGGTCCTTGGCCAGCGTTTCACCGATCACCACGGTCCCATCCTGCACAGCGGATGGGGCCACGGACCCGCCAAAAACAGCGACATTCGCCGTGCCACTCGGAGTATCGCCCGCTCCCAAGGACTGGAAGCGTGTTTGGCTGATCCCGAGCGCCTGGGCTGACGTGACGCCGGGCTGTTCCCGCCACGACTCCACCTGGGCCGCGGAAACCTCCGACTCCGTATAGGAGAGCTTCGGTTCACCGCCCGCCGGTGCGCCGAAGACAATCTGCTGGGTGGGCAGGGCAGCAATAGCCGACGTCGACTGGTTGCCCAGGCCCGCCGTCAGGCCGGAGAGCATGACCAGCAGCAAAGTGATCAGGGCGACGACGCTGCCCATGAGCGCGAAGCGGCCCTTGGCGAAGCGGATGTCGCGGATGGCGAGAAACATCGGATTCCTTCGGTTGGTGCGGGCTTGGTCCCGGCACCATCAACTCTTCCGAAGACGGGTAGGGAGGACATCGGGAGCCGGATGGATTGGCCGGCGCCGAGGGGTTGAACCGACGATCATCCGAAAGGTTGATTCAGGCTCCAGGACGTGGATTCCGGGCCGTTCGGGAGGTGGCCGGGGATACGCTGGGAGGCATGCAGACCCCCGCAGGCGCCGCCACAATCCTTCGCGTGCTGCGCGTCTGCCTGCACGTGGGTTTCGCGGTGCTGCTGCTAGTGGCGATGGTGCGGTTGCTGACCGGTGTTGGAACTGCCGGGACACCCTCTCCGATGACCGTGGTGGCTGGCCTGGGATTGTCCGCCCTCCTGGCGCTGGTCTACCTCGCAGGAACCATCCTTGAGAAACGCCACGCAACCGACTCCTCGCGGTTCAATCCCTCGATGTATGCACGCTTGTGGCTGGGCGCCGTGATGCTGCTGTGGCTGCTGCTCCTGCTGGTCAGCAGCGACTTCGCCTGGGTCGCTTTCCCACTGTTCTTCCTGCAGTTGCACCTGCTCCCCCGTCGCCTGGCATTGCCGGCTATCGCAGCGAGCACCGCCCTGCTGGTGGGCGCCTTGTGGTTCCACAGCCGGGGATTGTCCGACGGCGGCCTGCAACTGGCCATGGTTCTGGGGCCGGTGTTCGGGGCCGGCTTCGCTGTGGTCACCGGACTGGCGTACCGGGCACTGTTCCTCGAGGCGGAGAACCAGCGGATCGTGGCTGACGATCTCCGCCGGACCCGGGCGGAACTTGCCAAAACACAGCACGACGCCGGGACCATGGCCGAGCGCGAACGGCTGGCCCGGGAAATCCACGACACGCTGGCGCAGGGCTTTTCCAGCATTGTCCTGATGGGCAGGTCCGCAGAGAAAGCACTGGAGGGCGGCGACGTGGAGACGGCGCAGGAGCGGCTGAGGATCGTCCAGGACACGGCGTCGGCCAACCTGGCGGAGGCGCGCAGTTTCGTGCGGGGACTGCGTTCGCCGGACCTTGAACAGTCCGGGCTGGTGGACACGCTGCGTCGGCTCTGCGAAAAGACCGAGACTGAGGCCGCTGCCAGGGGTACGGCGTTGCGCTGCCGCTTCGAGTTGGTTGGTACGCCTGTGGAGCTGCCCAATACGTACCAGACCACCCTGCTCCGGGCCGCCCAGGCATCCCTCGCGAACGTGTGGGCGCACGCCCACGCGCGCGCCGCCGTCGTGACCCTGTCCTTCCTTGGCACGGAGGTGACGCTGGACGTTTTCGACGACGGCATAGGTTTCCAGCCGTCGACGGCGGCCGGTACAGCACGCGGCGACGGCACCGGCGTCGGGCTTCTGAGTTTGCGTGAGCGGCTTGCCGCTTTGGACGGCAGCCTGGAGATCGAGTCGGCTCCTGGTGAGGGAACCGTCGTGGCGATGCGAGTGCCCTTACCTGCGGGGGAAGGTGCCGTATGAGTGACATTCGTGTCCTGCTGGTGGACGACCATCCGGTGGTCAGGGCTGGTCTCCGGGCGATGTTGGCCGACTTCCCCGGCGTAAGCGTGGTGGCGGAAGCGTCCGACGGTGATGCCGCATTGGTTGAGCTGAGCAAGCTGCACACGCTCGGCGAGCCCGTGGACCTGGTGCTCATGGACCTGCAGATGGGCGATGGCATGGACGGTGTGACGGCCACCGGGAAGATCAAAGCGGGTGAGGCCGGCAGCCCCCCTCCACCCGTCCTGATTCTGACGACGTACGACACTGACGCCGACATCCTCGCCGCAGTGGAGGCCGGCGCCAGCGGCTACATGCTGAAGGACGCGCCGCCGGAGCAGATCCGGCAGGCGGTCCTGTCCGCCGCGGCCGGTCAAACGGCGTTGGCGCCTGAAGTTGCGGCCCGGCTTATGGGCCGCATCCGGAATCCCTCTCCGGCATTGAGCGGCAGGGAGGTCCAGCTGCTGGAACTGCTGGCCACCGGCATGAGCAACCGTGCCATGGCCAAGCAACTCTTCATTTCCGAGGCCACGGTGAAGACCCATTTGGTGCACATCTACTCGAAGCTCGGCGTGGATAATCGCACGGCTGCCATCGCCGTCGCGACGCAACGCAGGATCATCCGCGGCCATTAGACCCCGCCAATTTTGGTGAAACGGTTGACCTTTCGCCTTCGAGCGGTGACGATTAGTGCACGTTTCGCTATGAGTTAGATCACAAACTGTCACTCGTCGAAAGTTGGCTCACATGTCCGCACCCTCCTTGGGTCTGTCCGGAGCTGCCCCCAACAGCTTCGGACGCACTAGAAAAAACTCGTTAGCCAGGAAGGTCGCATCCCTCGGCCTCGCCTCGCTGCTTCTCGCAGGAACCATCCCCGTCCTCACCTTTGCCGCCGCCGCCAATGCCGCACCCGGTGATCCCGCGGCGATCAAAGCCGTTACCCCGGAAGTACCCGTCGATGCTGCCGGAGTACCCCTCGGGGCAGTGACCGGCTTTACCCAGTCCGGCCACGTCGTCGACCTCTCCACCGAAAAGGGCGCCATCCGCGTCACGTTCCTGGACGACGGTAACTTCCGTTTGGAAGCCGATCCCAGCGGAAAATTCACGGACCCGGCCAATACCGACCAAGGCGACCCGGCCAGGACCGCCAACATCGTGGTGGGCAAAGACAAGTTCCCTGGCACCACGCCCACGGTCACCGACGGCGACTGGCTGGTCCTGAAAACTGCAAAAATCAGCGTCGAGATCAACAAAGCCTCCACCCAGCTCCGCGTCGTCAGGGCTGACGGTTCCCTGGTCCTGGAAGAGTCCGCTCCCATCACTTTTGGGGCAAATTCGGCCACCCAGCACCTTGCGCAGCAGGACGGTGAACAATTCATCGGCGGCGGCATGCAGAATGGCCGCTCCGTCCACACCGGCGCACTGATCAACATCGCCAAGAACTTCGACTGGGACGACGACGGCTACCCCAACGCCGTGCCGTATTACATGTCCTCCAAGGGCTACGGCGTCCTCCGCGACACGTTTGCCCGCGGCTCCTACAATTTCGCGGGCGAACCGACCACTACGCATGAGGAAAAGCGTTTTGACGCCTACTACTTCGTGGGCGATTACAAGCAGTCCCTGGGCGCATACACCACGCTGACCGGCAAGCCGATGATGCCACCGGTCTACGCCCTGGAATATGGCGACGCTGACTGCTACAACCGCTCAAATCCGGGCTATTCGTCCTCCGGTTACGGCGATCCCGACGGCGCCAAGCAGAAAACTCCCGACGCCATCAAGACCGCACGGAAGTTCGTTGAGAACGACATGCCCGCCGGCTGGATGCTGGTCAACGACGGCTACGGCTGCGAGTACCAGCAACTCCCGGAAACCGTGAGCAACATCGAGGACGAAGCCGACCTCAAGGTTGGCCTCTGGACGCAACGCTCCCTCACCAACCAGGAATATGAAGTGGGCGAGGCCGGAGTCCGGCTCCGCAAGCTGGACGTCGCATGGGTGGGCCAAGGCTACCGCCAGGCCCTCACGGGCTGCGAGGCTGCCCACGGTGGTATCGAGCAGTACTCGAACGCCCGCGGCACCTCCCTGATGGTGGAAGGCTGGGCCGGCTCCCAGCGGTGCGGCATGCAGTGGACGGGTGACCATTCAGGAAACCTCGACGCCGTCCGCTGGCAGGTCTCGGCCCTCACCGGCGCCGGCAACTCGGGCCTGGCATTCACCACCGGCGACGTTGACGGCATCTTTGGCGGGTCCGCCGAGTCCTACGTCCGCGACCTCCAGTGGAAAGCCTTCGCTCCGGCGCTGTACTCCATGTCCGGCTGGGCCGCGACGGACAAGCGCCCGTGGCTCTACGGCGATGAGGCAACAGCCATCAACCGCCAATACCTGCAGCTCCGCCAGCAACTCATGCCCTTCATCTACTCCTTGGCGCAGGAATCCTCCACCACCGGCGTCTCCATGATGCGCTCCATGGCCCTCGAATTCCCTGACCAGCAGTGGTCCTACGGGGCCGAAGCGAACAACCAGTTCATGCTTGGGTCCGATTTCCTGGTGGCACCGGTCTTCACCCAGACCGACGTCCGCAACGGAATCTTCCTCCCGGCAGGACAGCAGTGGGTGGACTACTGGACCGGCAAGCTCTACCAGGGCGGCCAGATCCTCAACGGCTACAACGCACCCCTGGACAAGCTGCCTGTATTCGTTCGTGCCGGAGCGGTGATCCCGCAAGGCATCGTGGCCCGCAATGCGTCCTTGGTCCCGGAAGACTCCATGATCACCTTGGACGTCTACGCCAAGGGCCAGGACACCTTCACGCTCTATGAGGATGACAAGGTCACCCGCGAATTCAAGGACGGCAAGTCCTCCAGCCAGCTCTTCTCCGTGGATGCGCCAGGTACCGGCAACAGCAGCGTCAAGGTGACAATCGGTGAACGGACGGGCGAATACACCGGCAAGGCCGCAGCCCGCCCCTACGAGCTCAAAGTCCATGCAGGCGCGGCACCCAAGGACGTCAAAATCGGTGGAACCAAACTCACCCAACACACCACCCAGGCTGCTTACGCAGCTGCGGCAACCGGCTGGTACTTCGACGAGGCCAACAACGGCACTATCTGGGTAAAGACCGGGTCCATCGCTTCCAACCAGTCCGCAACGGTTCAACTCCAGCAGGCCGGCCCGCTGGGCGGCAAGAGCCAGGAAGACACCGCAGCGGAAGTCCGCGTGACCACCGGCCAGCAGGTCTTCCAGGACCAGGAAACCACCGTCACCGCGGCATTTGTGAACACCGGAACCAAGGCCAAGACCAATGTGGTCCTCACCCCGGTTCTTCCCGAGGGCTGGACTGTTGTCTCTTCCTCCGGCGCGACGGCGGCCAAGGTCGAAGGCGGCGCCACAACCACTGCCACGTTCGTCATCAAACCCGGCTCCAGCGCGAAGGCGGGCCAACAGACCGTGCGGGTATCGGCGTCGTACACTGCTTCCGGCTCCAAGCAATCGGTGACCGGCGGCAACCAGATCTATGTCGCCTACGGGTCCTTGGCTGCGGCCTACAACACCGTCTCCATCACCACGGTGGCGGGCAAGGCGCTCGGAAACTTCGACGGCGGAGGGGCCACCTTCGCTGCCGAGCAGCTGGCTGCCGCCACGGTTCCGGCGGGCGGTGTCAGGCCGGGCAGTACGGTAACGGTGGATGCCGGGAAGCCGACGCAGGTGGACTACACATGGCCGGTCGTGGGACCCGATGTCCCCAACTCGGTGGCGCTGTCCGCGCAGACCATCGCCGTGAAGGGCAAGGGAACGCACTTGGCTGTCCTCGGATCGGCCGCGGTGGGCAATGGAACGAGCCCTACGTTGACCTTGACGTATGCTGACGGATCCACTGAGAAACAGTCCATCTTCTTCCCGAACTGGCTTCAGCCCTCAGTACTGAACGGCGCCCTGCTCGCAGTTTCCGAACAAGGCCGCAACAACGCCAACGGTCCGTCGCCGGAGTACACGCAGTACAAGTACCAGGCGTTCTCCAACACGGTGCGGCTTAACCCCACCAAGGAACTGGCCTCCGTCACCTTGCCCACCGACACCCGGGTGAAGTTCTTCGACTGGAAGGTGACCTCGCAGCCGCTGCCGGACGTTCCGCATGGCTCGGTGTTCGCCTCGGAAACCCCGTGGGTCCAGGCATTGAACGGTTACGGAGTAATCGGCAAGAACGTGGCCAACAAGGACTCCGCGTCGTCCCCGGACAAGCCGCTGGCCATTAACTACACTGATCCCGCCACCGGTCAGCAGCCTGTTTTCTCGAAGGGCCTCGGCGTGCATGCTGCCTCCAAGATCACCTATTACCTGGGTGGCAAGTGCACTTCGTTTACGTCGCAAGTGGGCCTTGAAAGCGGCTTCGGCGGCAACATCATCTTCAAGGTCAACACCGACGGGGTGAACAAGTACCAGTCGCGCACGTACACCCCGGGATTCGCTCCGGAATCGGTGTCCGTTGACCTGACGGGCGTGGCATATGTGGAATTGGCTGTTGACCCATCCGGTTCCATCAATGGCGCACATGGTGTCTGGGGTGATGCCAAGTTCACCTGTGCCCCGTAAGTCGCTTGTGCTGACAGCCGTCGCTTGCCGCCTCTTTCCGGGGGTGGCAGGCGGCGGCTGTCCGTCTGCTGGCCGGGACAAGAAACTGTCAGGGGAACCGGGCATAATGTCGCAAATGGGGAAAACACGAAACCTTGTCCTGGGCCTTGTAACGCTCGTGATGGCTGGCTCACTGACTGCCTGTGATGACGGCCGGGCCGGCGCGGAGGGAGCAGCCAAGCAGTTGGCGTCCTCGTTGTCAGCGCTCGACGTCGGCCAGATCGCCGTCGACGGTAAAGACGCTGCCGCGGCCAACGATGAACTCAAGGCAGTTTTCGAGGGGCTCGACGCCAAACCGTCAGTGCAGTCCGGTGACGTCAAGCTCGACGGCGACACCGCCACCTTCCCTTTGAGCTACAGCTGGAACATCGGTTCGGCCAAGTGGGAGTACAGCTCTGAGGCCACCCTCAAGAAGTCGGGCGACAAGTGGGCGGTTCAATGGGGTCCTGCCCTGCTGGCACCCCAGCTTTCCGAAGGCGAGACTCTTTCCGTTAAGACTGTCCCTGCCCAGCGTGGTCAGATCCTGGGCGCCGGTGACGCTCCGATCGTTGAGGACCGGCCCGTCTTCCGCGTGGGAGTGGACAAGACGAAGATACCTGCCGAACAAGCAGACGCCTCAGCGCGGGCCATGGCTGCCTTGCTGGGCCTGGACGCCGAGGAATACGCCAATCAGGTTGCTGCTTCGGGGCCACAGGCGTTCGTGGAGGGCCTCGTCCTCCGCGCCTACACAGCTGACATCACCGAAGCCAAGATCAAGGCCATTCCCGGCGGTGCAAGCATCCTGGATTCCATGGCCTTGGCTCCCACCCGAACCTTTGCCCGGGCGTTGTTGGGCAGCGTGGGCCAAGCCAGTGCCGAACAAATTGAGAAGTCCAACGGCGCATTGCGTGCGGGAGACACCACCGGAACCGGCGGGCTGCAGCAGAAGTACGACTCCCTGCTCCGCGGCAAGGATGGCGTGGAAGTCATTGCGAGTTCCGAGGCCAAGTCCGAAGGCGAAACGCCCGGCACCAAGGTGTTCTTCTCCTCACTGCCTGCTCCCGGCACCACGCTCAAGACCACCCTTGACCTGAAACTGCAGCAGTTGGCTGAGGAAACGTTGGCCGGAGTTGGGCCGGCATCAGCCATCGTGGCACTGAGGCCCTCCACCGGAGCTGTCCTGGCTGCAGCTTCAGGACCGGGCAGCAACGGCTACAACACGGCCATGCTCGGGCAGTACGCTCCTGGTTCCACCTTCAAGATCGTCGATTCACTGGCGATGTTCCGCAACGGTGCCACGCCCGATTCCAAGGTGGAATGCCCGTCCACCCTGACCGTTGACGGCCGCACCTTCAAGAATGCAGAGGGCTACCCAGAGACCTCGCTGGGTTCCGTGCCGCTGATCGACGCTTTCGCACACTCGTGCAACACCGCCTTCATCAACGCCCGCGACACCGTCAGCCAGGACCAGCTCGAGGCGGCAGCCCAGGCCTTGGGCGTGGCGGTAGAAGCTCCCAAGCTCGGCGCAGACGCATTCCTGGGCTCCGTACCCGGCGCCGCTGAAGGTACCGAGCACGCAGCCTCCATGATCGGCCAAGGCAAGGTACTCTTTTCGCCGCTCTCTGCCGCCATCATGGCCGCTTCCGTTGGCAACGGCGCGCCTGTTTCGCCGCAGCTCGTGCTGAACGCCGACGCAGCCCAAAACTCCAGCCCCGGCGCGACTCCCACGGAAAGTGGCAGCGCATCGCCGTCGTCCGCTTCTGCCGCGGCAAGCGCCGCTCCGGCGTCCACCAAACCGATCACCAAGGAGGAAGCCACTGCGCTCTCCAGCATGATGCGGGCCGTGGTGACTTCCGGCCACGCCGGCTTCCTCGCGCAGGTTCCGGGCGCTCCGGTTGGAGCGAAGACGGGTACGGCGGAATTCGGCAACGACGATCCGCCCAAGACGCACGCGTGGATCGTCGCTACGCACGGTGACCTGGCGGTTGCAGTCTTCGTTGAAGACGGCGGGCTGGGGGCGACCACCAGCGGGCCGTTGCTGAAGACGTTCCTTACGGCGGCGGGCTGAGCGGAGGTGTGACGGCGGTTCCGGGTATCGCCGTCGAGCGTTAATAGCGCGCCGTGGGAGTATTGAAACGTGGCCCATATTGACGTTTCCGGCATCGACTACTTCCTCTCCGACGGCACCCAGCTGCTCAACGGCGTGACCTTCAAGGTCCCGGACGGCACCAAAACGGCGTTGATCGGACCCAATGGAACGGGTAAGACAACGCTGTTCAAGATCATCTCCGGCGACCTCACGCCGGACGAAGGCGTTGTGGGCCGGTCCGGGAACATGGGCATCATGCGGCAGTTCGTGGGCCAGGTCCGCGATGAATCCACAGTCCGCGACCTCCTGGTTTCCACCGCGCAGGCCGGGCTCGCCGCTGCTGCCAAGGCGGTTGAGGACGCAGAGCTCGCCATGATGGAGCATGACGACGAGCCCACCCAGATGAAGT
This sequence comes from Paenarthrobacter sp. FR1, assembly GCF_051106045.1. Taxonomy (NCBI): domain Bacteria; kingdom Bacillati; phylum Actinomycetota; class Actinomycetes; order Micrococcales; family Micrococcaceae; genus Paenarthrobacter; species Paenarthrobacter sp. FR1. The sequence continues at coordinate 219,869 of NZ_JBPFSF010000005.1, forward strand.
ACGCGCAAGCGATTGTGGACTGGGGAGATGCGGGCGGCTATGACGTGGAGACAGTCTGGGACGAAGTCTGCATGGCTGCGCTGGGAATTTCCTTCGACAAGGCCCAATTCCGCCGCGCCTCCACGCTGTCCGGTGGCGAGCAGAAACGCTTGGTGCTGGAAGCACTGTTCGCCGGTCCGGACGAGCTCCTGCTCCTGGACGAACCAGACAACTACCTTGATGTGCCCGGCAAGCGCTGGCTGGAGGGCAAGCTCAACGAGTCCAAGAAGACGGTGCTGTTCATCAGCCACGACCGTGAGCTGCTCAACAACGCTGCCGGCCGAATTGTCACGCTCGAGCCCGGCATCAATGGTGCCGGTGCTTGGATCCACGGTGGCGGCTTCGGCTCGTATGTAGAGGCCCGTGCCGACCGTAACGCCCGGTTCGAAGAACTGCGGAAGCGCTGGGACGAGGAGCACGTCAAGCTCAAGGAACTCGTCAACATGTACAAGAACAAGGCCGCGTTCCGCTCGGACATGGCCAACAGGTACCAGGCAGCGCAGACCCGCCTTGCCAAGTTCCTGGAAGCCGGGCCGCCTGAGGCACTGCCCATCGAGCAAAACGTGAAGATGCGCCTCAAGGGTGGCCGCACGGCCAAGCGTGCCGTCGTGGCCGAAAAGCTTGAATTGACCGGTCTCATGAAGCCGTTCTCCACGGAGATCTGGTTCGGCGATCGGGTAGGCGTGTTGGGTTCCAACGGATCGGGCAAGAGCCACTTCCTGCGGCTGCTCGCTACCGGCGGCACGGATCCGGAACGGGAGCACCTGCCGGTGTCCGACGTCGTGATTGCCGAAGTGCCGCACGATGGAACCGTGAAGCTGGGTGCCCGTATCAGGCCCGGGTTCTTCGCTCAGACCCACGTCCGCCCGGATCTGCTGGGCCGGACGTTGCTGGAAATTCTGCACCGCGGTGACGAACACCGCTCGGGCCTCCCCCGCGAGGCTGCTGCCGGGGCGCTGGACTCCTACGGACTGGCCGGCCAGTCGGAGCAGAAGTACGAGTCCCTGTCCGGTGGTCAGCAGGCGCGTTTCCAGATCCTGCTGCTTCAACTCTCCGGTGCCACTCTCCTGCTGTTGGACGAGCCCACCGACAACCTGGACTTGCACTCCGGCGAGGCTTTGGAGCGGGCTATCGATGCTTTCGAAGGCACGGTCCTGGCCGTCACCCACGACCGTTGGTTCGCCAAGTCCTTTGACCGTTTTCTCATCTTCGGCTCTGACGGCAAGGTCTACGAATCCGAGGAACCCGTGTGGGACGAGAAGCGCGTGGAGCGCGCCCGGTAGTTCCGACGCTCTCTCACATCCCAACGCTTTCCGGTAAACGCTCTTGCACTTGCTGCAGGAGCGTTTCCGTTTAAGGGGTGGGATGTGAGAGAGCGTCCGTGGTTATGGGGTGGGATGTGAGAGAGCGTCCGTGGTTATGGGGTGGGATGTGAGAGAGCGTCCGTGCGCAAATGATCACCTGGCGTGATTAAATGCGCAGGCCTTGCTAGGGTTAAAGAATGGGAACTGCTGACCGCCACCGGCTCATTGGCGAGCTGCTGCGCACACGCGAACAAGCCACCGTTGATGAACTCGTCGTTGCGACGGGGGCCTCCGGGGCCACCATCCGCAGGGACCTTGAGATTCTCGCAGCTCATGGAGTCCTGAAACGCGTCCACGGGGGCGCCCGAAGTTTGGTGGCGCGTGGAGACAACCCGGGCTACGGGCAGCGCGAACTGGAAGACCACGAGGCCAAGGACCGCATAGCCAAGGCCGTTGACGGGCTCATTAGGGACCGGGAGCACGTGTGGCTGGACAGTGGCTCAACCGCAACAGAGATCGCACGCAGGCTGGGAAAACGCGAACTCACCGTCATGCCCATGTCCCTCCATGGCGTCGAGGCCCTGACCAGCACCAAGGATGGCCGGCCGCCCGAACTCATCCTCCCGGGAGGCAGCCTCGTCCCGGGCGAGCAGTCCTTCAGGGGACCCATGACGGAAGCCAACATCCGCTCGCTAAGGTTCGACACCGCCGTCGTAACCCCCTGCGCGCTCAACCTCAAGGACGGCCTCCTGGCCCACGACCTCGATGATGCGGCGGTGAAGCGTGCCGGGCTGGAATCTGCGGCGCGCGTGATCGTCGCATCGTCGGGAAGCAAATGGAATGCCAGTGCGGTTGCCTTGGTGGCAGCCATGGATACCGTGGACGTCATAGTGACGGACCTGGAACCATCCCCCGAAGATCTTGCCCGGCTCGACAAACTCTCCGTGGAAGTTGTGATTGCATGACCACCAGCACCAGAAGCACCACCAACGTCAACGCCGCAGCGGTGGCGACGTTCCTGATCTTCGGCATGAACGGTCTGGTCTTCGCCAGTTGGGCTGCCCGCATTCCGGCCGTGACCGAGGCTCTCAGCCTGACGTCCGGCCAGATGGGCACCCTGCTGCTGTGCACCGCCGTCGGGTCCCTGCTGGCCCTGCCGTCCGCTGGGTGGGTGGTGGGCCGGATCGGCACCGCGAACACCGTTCGTGTGGCGGGCATCGTGGCGGGAGCCGCGGGCGCGGCGATCGCCTTCTCGCTGATGGCCGCCTCGGTTCCGGCGACGGCGATTGCCCTCTTCTTCTTCGGGATTGGTATCGGCCTGTGGGATGTGGCCCAAAACATTGAAGGCGCCGACGTTGAGCACCGGCTCAAGCGCACCATCATGCCGCAGTTCCACGCGGCGTTCAGCGGCGGCGCCTTCCTGGGCGCGCTGATCGGCGCCGGACTCTCCCAGCTGGGTGTCGGCCTGCCCGAACACCTGCTGGTGATTGCCGCCATTGCCGTCGTCCTTGCGCTGACGGTCCCCCGGTACTTCCTCCCGCACCAAGCCGCAGAAATTCACGACGGCGGCGCGCCGGTTGAGAAGGGACCCACGGCATGGCGGGACGGCAGGACGCTGCTCATCGGCGTCGTGGTCCTGGGTGCGACCCTCACCGAGGGCGCAGGCAACGACTGGATCGCAAAGGCTGCAGTGGACGGCCTGGGAGCCTCGGAATCCACCGGTGCGCTGCTGTTCGCTCTGTTCGTCCTGGCTATGACGATCATGCGTTTCCTCGGTGGCAAGGCGATCGACAAGTTTGGCCGAGTGACGGTTCTCCGGGCCAGCATGGCTGCCGCCGCCGTGGGGCTGGCGCTCTTTGTTTTTGCCGGCAACGTGGTCTTGGCCGGAATTGGTGCAGCCCTGTGGGGGATTGGCGCGGCGCTGGCCTTCCCCATGGGCATGTCAGCCGCCGCGGACGATCCCAAACATGCCGCAGCCCGCGTCTCCGTGGTGTCCACCATCGGCTACATCGCGTTCCTTGCTGGACCGCCGCTGCTGGGCTACCTCGGTGACCACACCGGCATCCACTTGGCCCTGCTGGCCATCGGAGCGCCTATTCTGCTCGCTCTGCTGCTTGCCGGCGTTGCAAAGCCCTTGCCGCCCAAATAGTCTTACCGTCGGCTTCTGCATTCTCCTTGATGCATATATCGCGGAAGCGCCACCAGAGCAGCAGAACCACTCCAGCGGCCAGGCAAGCACCACCCAGGACATCGCTGAGCCAGTGGGCGGACAGGTAGGTCCGGCTGACCATCATCGCAATGACCCCAATAGCTGCCAGCAACGTCATCCACCAGCGTCCGATCAGGATCACCAGAACCACGAGGAATGCCGTAGTGGCCGATACATGCCCTGAAGGGTATGAACCCGTATCGGTCAGAACCCGGGCTCCTTGAGGGCGATCACGGCCCACTACGGCCTTGGCCAACTGCGTAAGGGCCAGGGCGGTGATACCGGACGTCGCAGCAAAGACGGCCGCCATGGGGCGCTGCCACACCAGGAGCGCAATCGCGAGCACCACGTGGAACGCAAGGATCCCCGCGTACCCGGCCCAATTGAGTATGGCGTTCACGCTGTCCCAGAAGGGCGAGTGCAGGGTGAACGAGTAGGCCTGCCACGTGGTATCAACGGCGTTGAATGCAGGCTCGCCCTGCCCCGTCAGCAGCATCGCGGCCGGCACCGCGAAGGCGCACAGCAGGAGCACCCCGGGTGTGACCAGTTGCCAACTTGGCCGTTGGCGCGGAAGCAGGACACGAATCATCCATTCATCGTAGCCACGGCTGCTGGGCGTACATCGCCCGCTTTCGGGGCACGTCGCACAAAAGGGCTACTGTGATGGGATGCGAGGCTTCGTGGGCAAGGGACCCAAACGTGTTGCGAGATTCGACCACTTCCTGGTGCGGGCTGTCTCCCGGCAGCCCCAAGGCGATCACGATGTCTTCTTCCGGAGGCTCTCTTCCGCCGCAACCAAGGGAAAGCTATGGTTCGGCATCGCGGGGATCATGGCCACGTTCCCCGGCAAGCCACGCAGGGCCGCACTTCACGGATTGCTGGCGCTGGGCGTCGCCTCCGGCGTCACCAACCTCATCTTCAAGAAGGCCCTTCCCAGAACCAGGCCGCTCCCGGAGCATCTCCCCCTCTTTCGTTTCGTCAATCCGCAGCCCACCAGTTCGTCAATGCCCTCCGGCCACTCCGCTTCCGCTGTGGCATTCGCCGTGGGTGCCGGAATCGTTTCCCCACCGATCGGGACGGCCCTGGCCCCGATCGCCGCGGGGGTTGCCTACTCGCGTGTGCACACGGGTGCCCATTGGCCCTCAGACGTGGTGTTTGGTTCCGCGTTGGGAGCCGGCGCCGCTCTCCTGACCCGCAGGTGGTGGCCGGCCAGGCCCGCCGAACCCACACCTCGCCGTACGCCGGCAGAGGCGCCCGCCATTCACGACGGCGAGGGGCTGAGTATCGCGATCAACGTCATGGGTGGCTCCTACACCCCCGAAACGGGCGAACTCCTGAAAGTTATATTCCCGAAGGCTTATATACGCGAGATCGCTGAAGGGGACGATGTTGCGGCCCAGGTGGAGGCCGCGGCCACCCGGCCGGGCACCGTAGCGCTTGGCGTGTGGGGCGGCGACGGAACGGTGGGCACTGCGGCGGCTGCCGCCGTCGAGCATTCACTGCCGCTCCTGGTGCTGCCGGGCGGAACGCTCAACCACTTTGCCCGCGACCTTGGCACAAGCTCCATCGATGACGCGATCGAGGCAGTGACCAAAGGTCAGGCGGCGGCCGTTGACCTGGGGCATGTTGTGGTTCAGCGGGGCCTGCCGGAGAACCCTGAGACCAGCGAGCTGGCCATGCTCAATACCGCCAGTGTGGGCGTGTATCCCAATCTGGTCCGCCGCAGGGAACGGCTTCAGCCGGCCATGGGCAAGCCGCTTGCGAGTGTGGTGGCGTCGTTGCGCACCTTCGGCGTGAACTCCCCCACCACCCTCACCGTGGACGGCGTCAAACACAAGCTTTGGATTCTCTATATGGGCCGTGGAAGGTTCTACCCAAGCGACCATGCGCCGCTTCGCAGACCGGTGTTGGACGACGGTGTGTTCGACCTCCGCATGATCACGGCGGATGAGCCCTTTGCCCGGGCACGGTTGTTGTGGGCCGTCGTGACTGGCACGGTTGCAGCGTCCAAGGTCACCCATCTGACGGAAGCTACGGAGATCACTATTGAGGCGATCGGGCAGCCGTTGGTCCTGGCGGTGGATGGGGAACCGAAGCCAGGGGTCCGCAGTGCTACGTTCACGGTCAAGCCGCGGGAACTGCGGGTCTACTCCCCCCTGCCAACAGCTTAAGGCGGCTGGGCGCGGGGGAGGTCATCCGCGAGGACTACCCTGACTGAACCCTGAATCATCCCTGAGACAGGCGATTTACTTCCCCTCCGTGAGTAGCGTTGTGAGTACATTCAAAACTCACTTGCACACTCATGTGCTCCGAGGAGGGAACGCTTCCATGATCGAAGCAAAAGGCCTGACCAAGGTCTACGGCGAGAAGACCGCCGTCGGCGGCGTCAGTTTCACTGTCCAAGCCGGACGGGTGACGGGCTTCCTGGGCCCGAACGGTGCCGGCAAGTCCACCACTATGCGCATGATCATGGGGCTGGACTCTCCCACGGCAGGTTCTGTGACGGTGAACGGCGAACCGTTCGCCCAGCACAAGGCGCCCCTGCGTGAAATCGGTGCCCTGCTGGATGCAAAGGCAGTCCACACCAGCCGCACCGCCTACAACCACCTGCTTGCCATGGCCGCAACACACAGCATTCCCAAGAGCCGGGTCCATGAAGTCATCGAGATGACCGGCCTCAGCGACGTTGCCAAGAAAAAGGTCAAAGGGTTCTCGCTCGGAATGGGTCAGCGCCTCGGCATCGCCGCTGCGCTGCTGGGCGATCCGCAGACCATCATCCTTGACGAACCGGTCAACGGCCTCGACCCGGAAGGCGTTGTCTGGGTCCGCAACCTGGTCAAATACCTGGCTTCGGAGGGTCGCACGGTGTTCCTGTCCAGCCACCTCATGAGTGAAATGGCGTTGACGGCGGACCACCTGATCGTGATCGGTCGCGGCAAGATCATCGCCGACGCCCCCATTGCAGAAATCATCACCGGCAAGGGCCAGGCCCGGACACGCGTCCGCACCGACCAGCCGGAGCGGTTGATGCAGCTGCTCGCCGGCACCGGTGTTTCCGTTGAAGTCTACGAGCGCGAGCTGCTGGAAGTTTCCGGGCTGGATCCCCGCGGCATCGCCCGGACCGCCTTGGACAACCAGGTCATGGTTTACGAGCTCACACCGCTCCAGGCCAGCCTGGAGGAGGCGTACATGGAACTGACCAAGGACGAGGTCGAATACCACTCGCACATCACCACCGGGGCCTCGGCTCCCGCCCAGGCCGGAGGGAAATAGACATGAGCACCACCACTGTGGACCGCAAGTCCATCCGCAACTCCGTCGGTCCCGGACCGGCGTTCCACCGCGTACTCAACTCGGAATTCATCAAGTTCCGGACCCTGATGTCCACCCTCATCCTCCTGGCCTCCACGGCGCTGGTGATGGTGGGCTTCGCAGCTCTCTCCGCTTGGGGAACGGGCCAGTTCGCAGAGCAGGTTGCCAACGACCCCGAGGCCGCCGCCGCCATGGCAGCGCAGGGCGGGGACCTGGCCGTCAGCATCCCCACCTCCGGTATCTCCTTCGCCCAGCTGATCCTCGGCTCCCTGGGCGTCCTGCTCATGAGCTCCGAGTTCACCACCGGCATGGCGCGCTCCACGTTCGCGGCCGTTCCCAAGCGGCTCTCGCCGTTCCTGGCCAAACTCATCGTGGTCATGGTCAGTGCCTTCCTCCTGACGGCGGTGTCCATCTACATCGCTGGACTGGTGTCGCTCCCCATCGTTGATAACTACGACCTCAAGCTGGACCTTGGCAGCTCGCAGTCCGTGAAGCTCCTCTTGGTCAACAGCCTCTACGTGGCGGCCGTGGCAGCCATTGGTATGGCGCTTGGCACGATCGTCCGCAACTCGGCAGGCGGCATCATGAGCCTGGTGGGGCTCCTGTTCGTGGCCCCGATCGCCTTCCAGCTCATTCCCGGCGACTTCTTCAAGGAAGCCAACAAGTACCTTCCCACCAGCACCATCAGCCCGTTGACCGCCGTCGAGCATGTTCCGGAAACGTTGGAAGCGTGGCAGGCGGCCCTGGTTCTGGGCGCCTGGGTAGTGGTGCCGGTTGCACTGGCCATGGTCCTGCTGAAGAAGCGGGACGTCTAGCCTCCGTCTAGGCTCAATCCATGACTGAAGCTCCACAGGTGAAGGACGCGCCGGCCACTGCGGCCGACGCGTCCTTCGCTGAAATTGCCCAACGCCGCAGGGGCAGGATCCGGCGCTACTTCTACAAGCATCCTCGCGCCATGGATGCCGTGGTGGTCCTCTGCTACGTGCTGTTGGCACTGCCCACCATCATTCCGTCGGCCATCGACGGTAAATGGCTTGTAGTTGCCATACTGCTGTTGATCGCCACTGCCCTGATCTTCAGGCGCCGGTTCCCCCTTCAGGTGGTTCTCGCCGTCGGTCTTCTGGAGATAGCGGCCACCATCCTCAACCCTTGGGGTTCCAACGTCTCGGCAGGCCTGTGGTTTGCCCTGTATGCGCTGGCATCCCTCCGGGGGCGAGGGATGTCACTGGTGGTTTTCGTGGCGGCAAGCCTGCCGCTGAGCCTTCTCTACCTGTTCATGTGGACGAGTCCCAGCGAGATGGACAACCTGCAGGACGTCCCGGAAAACTTCCATCTCATCAACAACATCGCCACGGCCGTGACCATCATGCTGTCCAACCTCCTGGCAACAGGCATCGGCATTTCGGTGCGTCAGCGCAGGGAACACGAAGCGGAGATCGCTGCGTGGGCCGCACGAACCACGCAGCTGGGCAAAGTCACCGAACGCAACCGGATCGCCCGCGAAATGCACGACGTCGTGGCGCACTCCTTGACTGTGATGATCAGCCTGTCGGACGGCGCGGCGGTGGTGGTCAAGAAGGACCCGGAACGTGCCGGTGAGGTGCTGAGCGAGCTGTCCCGAACCGGCCGGGCCGCCTTGGCGGATATGCGCCGCGTCCTTGGGGTCCTGCGGGATGATTCCGGCCGGCCTGCACCGCTGACCCCGCTGGAGTCGGGGCATAACCTCTCAAAGCTCCTTGAGGGGTTCCGAACGGCCGGCCTGCCGCTGCACTACGCGCACACGGGGCCGGGCCTCCCTGCCGATCCGGCGTTTGAACTGACCGTTTACCGGATTGTGCAGGAATCCTTGACGAACGTCCTGCGGTACGGGCGGTCGCTCAGCCGCGTTGACGTCCAAGTGGCTCGCGACGGCGACCTGGTCACCATTGACGTGTTCGACGACGGCCGTGGAACCCGTGAGGGTGGTGGCGAATCCGTGGGCAGCCTGGGGACGGGCCAAGGCATCGCTGGAATGAACGAACGCGCCGGAATCTATGCTGGAATCGTTACTGCCGGTCCCAGCAAAAGGGGAGGCTGGGCGGTCCACGCCGAGCTCCGCTGGAACGGCGACAAGGGGGAATCATGACCGAAGACATCATCAAAGTGCTGCTGGTGGACGACCAACCACTGCTGAGGATGGGCTTCCGGCTCATTCTTGAAGGCGAAGAGGACTTCCACGTGGTGGGCGAGGCCTCGGACGGCATTGAGGCCGTGCGCCGCGTTGAGGAGTTGCAGCCGGACGTGGTGCTGATGGACGTCCGGATGCCCGCCATGGACGGCATCGAGGCAACCCGACGTATTTCGGACTCCGGTTCCGAGGCCCGGGTCATCATCCTCACCACGTTCGACCTGGACGAGTATGCCTTCACGGGGCTGCAAGCCGGAGCTTCCGCGTTTCTGCTGAAGGACGTTGCCCCCGCTGAGCTGGTCCATGCCGTGCGCTTGGTGGCCAGTGGTGACGCGGTGGTCGCTCCGCGGGTTACGCAGCGGCTCCTGGAAACGTATGTCCGAGGGGGAGCTGTTCCCGGTCATCCGCCCACTCCCCACCGGGACCCGCTGCTGGACGAACTCACTCCGCGGGAAACCGAGATCCTCACGACCATCGCGGAGGGCCTGTCCAACGCGGAAATCGCCCACAAATTCTTCCTGTCCGAGGCGACGGTGAAGACCCATGTGCGCCGGATTCTCAGCAAGTTGCAGTTGCGGGACCGGGTGCAGGTTGTGGTTTACGCCTACGAAACCGGACTCGTGGTGCCCAGCAACCCCGATTACTGACCGATCAGTAGATCCGGCCACATATCAGTTCTGGCCGTGCCATGAGGACGACGGCGGGAGTTATGCTCCCGCCGTCGTGCGCCGTTCTTCTTGCTGCCTCGCGATGTTGGCGCGGCGCTCAGCCCTCATGCTTGGAGTGTTCGCCCAAACGGTGCCATGAGCGGTTGTGATAGACCAGGGCGTCGCCGGGTTCGCCAGCATGGACGTCACGCATCACGCGGGACTCCAGGGCGTGAACGGCGATGATGGTGGAGGTCCCCACCTCCATGCGGTTGATGACGGCGCAGCGCACCCAGGCGCGGACATCGTCATACACCGCTTCGCCGGTTGGAAGGGTGGACCAGCGGTGTGTCTGGTCAAAGCGGTCGGCGCCGGGGGTTGCTCCAAACTTCGCCAAGTCGATGTCGTGCGCGTCCAGCAGGTGCACGACGACGGTTTCGGCGCGTGAAAGCACCTCGGACGCAGAGGACAGTGCCGAGACCGAGAAAATCAGCAACGGAGGTTCCGCGCTCACTGACACCACCGACGATACCGTCAGCGCCACCGGACCCTCGCCGGCATCCGCCGTGATGACGGCGACACCTCCCGGGTGGCCACGGAACAGTGCTTTGAATTCGTCGGCCGAGAGGGAGGACGGGAAGCTTTGCTTCGGAGCCTCGAGCCAAGTGTCAGTGGGGTAGGCGTGAAACATGGTTATGACACCCCGGGGGCGGAGCGGGCGAGTTCCTCGCGAATGATGTTCGTCCCTGCGCTGAGAGCACTCAGCTTGGCCAATGCGACGTCCCGGGGGAAAGGTGCCATGCCACAGTTGGAGCTGGGGATGAGCTTGTCCGCATCGACGAACTGCAGGGCCTTGCGGAGGGTGTCGGCGACCTCCTCCGGGGTCTCGATGGTCTCATTTGCGACGTCGATTGCCCCGAGCATGACCTTCTTGCCGCGGAGGAGCTCTATGAGGTCCATGGGCACGTGGGAGTTCTGGCACTCCAGCGAGATGATGTCGATGCTGGAGCTCTGCAGCAGCGGGAACGATTCCTCGTACTGCCGCCACTGTGAGCCGAGCGTCGCCTTCCAGTCAGTATTCGCCTTGATTCCGTAGCCGTAGCAGATATGCACGGCGGTCTCCGCACGCAATCCCTCTGCCGCTCTCTCCAGCGCAGCCACGCCCCAGTCCTTGACCTCATCGAGGAAGACATTGAACGCAGGCTCGTCGAACTGGATGATGTCCACCCCGGCCGCCTCCAGTTCTTTCGCCTCCTCGTTCAGGATCGCGGCGAACTCCCAGGCCAGCTTCTCGCGGCTCTTGTAGTGGTCATCGAAGAGCGTGTCCACCATGGTCATTGGACCGGGAAGAGTCCATTTGATCGGCCGGTCTGTGGTTGCGCGGAGGAACTTCGCGTCTTCGACGAATACCGGTCGCTCGCGGCGCACCGCTCCGACGACGGTGGGCACGCTCGCGTCGTAGCGATCGCGGATGCGCACGGTCTTGCGCTGTTCAAAGTCGACCCCACTGAGATGCTCGATGAAGGTGGTGACGAAGTGCTGACGGGTTTGCTCGCCGTCGCTGACGATGTCGATGCCGCGCCGGGTCTGTTCCTGGATGGCGATGCGCAGAGCATCCTGCTTGCCTTCGAGCAGCGCATCTCCCTCCAGTTTCCAGGGCGACCAAAGAGTCTCCGGCTGTGCGAGCCACGATGGTTTCGGCAGGCTTCCGACGACGGTGGTGGGCAAAAGTGTGTTCATGATTGACGTTTCTCCGGGGGTCAGTTGACGAGGGCGGGGTATTTGGCGGTCCACCGGTCCAACAGGTCCTTGTGGGGAGCAATGAAGTGCTCCTCCGTGTACTTCGCCTGCTTGACTGCGAGCTGACTGCGCTCGACACGGTCGTAAGCGATCCCGGTCCGCGAGTAATCCTGCTCTCCCAGGCTCGGCTGGTAGACGGCGGCGGCGGCGGAGTTCGCGTTGTAGACCTCCGGGCGGTAGATCTTCTGGAACGTCTCCATGGTGCTGATCGTGCCGATGAGCTGCAGGTTGGAGTAGTCGTTGAGCAGGTCGCCGCGGAAATAGAAGGCGAGCGGCGCGACGCTGCCGGGTGGCATGAAGTAGCGGACCTGCAGCCCCATCTTTCCGAAGTACAGGTCGGTCAGCGAGAAGTCGTCCTGCTGGTACTCGACGCCCAGGACCGGGTGACGGTTTCCGGTGCGCCGGTATGTCTTGCTCGTGGAGACGCTGATGCAGACCACTGGCGGCTGCGGGAAGCGTTCCTGGCATTCCGGGGAATCGAGGAAGTGCTGGAACAGTTTGCCGTGAAGATCGCCGAAGTCCTCGGGAATGGTGGGCTTGCCTGAGTCGCCTGCTGCCGCTGGCAGTACGACGCTGAAGTCGAAGTCACGGACGTAGGAGGAGAAGTTATTCCCCACGATCCCTTGGTGGCGGACCCCGTTCAGCTGGTCGACGATCTGGATGTCCAAAACCTCGAACAGCGGAAACTGCTGATCCGTGGCTTCAGTGGGGAGCTGTATCTGCACGGAGACGATCTCAAGCTCGAGCGTGTAGCGGTCCCGGTGCGGGTTGTCCCAGGCTGCGAGATCGTTGAAGCGGCGCCGCATCATCGTCAAGGCGTTGCGAAGGTTCTCCTGCCGATGCTCGCCCCGTGCCAGGTTGGCGAAATTCGTCGTGATCCGGGAGCCTTCCGACGGCGAGTAGTCCTCGTCGAAGCGGGTGGTGGTGATGCTGAAGCTGAAGTCGTCTGCCATGCGCTGCCAATCCGTTGGTGATGGGCCGGAGACGGCCTTTCAGAAGGGGATGTATCCATGGTGCAACCTTCCTGGGGATATCGGGTAACTAGGCCCTTCTATGCATTCATATAGAATTTCCCTATGCCCCAGATTTCGAGCGGTCTGACCCTGCAGCAGCTCCGCTACTTCATAGAAGTTGCAGCGGAGGGGTCGATCTCAGCGGCTGCCGATCTTCTCTACGTCGCGCAGCCGACAATGTCCGCGGCGATGAAGGATCTTGAGGCCCGGGTGGGCCGTTCGCTCCTGCTTCGCTCCGCCCGCGGGGTAACCCTCACCGCCGACGGGGCAGAGTTCCTCGGTTATGCGAGGCAGGTCGTCGAGCAGTTCTCTCTCCTTGAGCAGCGCTACCTTGGCAGGCCACCACGGCGACGTCTGCTCGGGGTGTCAACGCAGCACTACTCGTTCGCGGTCGACGCCTTCGTCCGGATGGTCAAGGCCAGTGACGTGGCCGAATACGAGTTCTCGCTGCGCGAGTCCCGCACCTGGGACATCATCGAGGATGTCCGGACGCTCCGCAGCGAGATAGGCATCCTCTACCGGAACGATTTCAACCGGAAGATTATCGACAAGCTGCTCCGGGAGTCCGGGCTCGCGTTCACCCCGCTTTTCCTCGCCGATCCGCACATTTTCATTTCACGGCACAACCCGCTCGCCTCAAAAGAGCGCGCGACCCTCGATGATCTCGCCGGCATGCCGCGGCTTACTTTCGATCAAGGTGCGAACAACTCCTTTTACTTCGCCGAGGAGATTCTCTCCACCATGTCCAGTAAGCAGGAGATCCGGGTCTCTGACCGTGCGACGATCTTCAACCTGATGATCGGGCTCCACGGCTACACGATCTCCACGGGCATTATCAGCGGGGAGCTCGATCCGGAGATCGTCGCCATCCCGCTCGACGTTGACGAACGCATCGAGATCGGCTGGATCGGCCACGCAGCAATTCCGCTCACCGACCAGGCGCAGCACTACCTCAAGGAACTGCGGGCCGTCGTCGCTGAGTTCGGCGTGGCGCTGATCGACTGACTGGCTGAGATTCACAGGCCTGCCACAGTTCTCCCATGTACAAGGCATAGGCGGCGCGCGTTTCATGGAGGCATGACTTCTCCTCAACAGTCCTCCCAGGAACCCATGGATACCGGGCAGCCCCACCCGAACCACGACCGCGGCCTGCAGTTCGATCTGTCTACGCTCCTGAGTCGGCGCCGCACCTTGGGAGTTCTCTTCGGAGCAAGTACGGCGGCAGCCCTCGCAGCCTGTACGCCGAGTACGGGAGGTGGCGGCGCGACGCCGTCGGGCACCACCAGCGCAACAGCCACGGCGACGGAAAGCACGACGGCGGTGGCCTCCCCGACAGCGTCGGCCACCAGTACCGTGACCCGTGCGTTCGCTGAATGCGGTGTAGAGATCCCGGAAGAAACCCTGGGCCCCTACCCGGGTGACGGCTCGAATGGTCCGAACGTGCTCGAGACATCCGGGGTTGTCCGTCGCGACATCAGGTCCAGCTTCGGAACGTCCACTACCAAGGCCGAGGGCGTGCCTTTGACAGTCACCCTGACGTTGCTGGACAACGAGAATGGCTGCTCCCCGCTTGCAGGCGCTGCCGTGTACGCCTGGCACTGCGACCAAAACGGCAAGTACTCGCTCTACGATTCCGGGCTGGAGAACGAGAACTACCTGCGGGGCGTGCAGGAGGCCGACGCCAACGGGCAACTCACCTTCAGTACCATCTATCCCGGTGCCTACAACGGCCGTTGGCCACATATTCACTTTGAGGTATTCGAATCCATGAGCAACACCACGGCGGCCGGTCAGGTGCTGACGGTCTCGCAGATCGCGCTCACCGAAGCGGCATGCAAGGCGGTCTACGCGACTGCAGGCTACGAATCCAGTGCCCGGAACTTCCCGAATACCACCCTGACCTCGGATAACGTCTTTGGTGACGATGGCGGCATATACCAGTTGGCGACTATGTCTGGTTCCGTTGCGGGCGGCTACACGGCCGCCTTGAACGTCACCGTTTAGCCCGGCCGACAGCGAAAGCGGGGCTAGACTCGGGGGCATGCCTTCGAATGCCTCCGCAGCAGTTGACCACATCCAGGACCTCGGCGCGTATGTATCGGCGTCGCCGTCGAGCTTCCACGCCGTGCACGAAGCCGCCCGTCGGCTGGACGCCGCAGGCTTCACGGGACTGGACGAACTGCAGCCGTGGGACGGAGGAGCAGGCAAGTTGTACGTCATCCGCGATGGCGCGCTTATTGCCTGGGTGACCCCGGAGAACGCAGGCCCCACCACTGGTTTCAACATCCTCGGCGCGCACACGGATTCGCCGTCCTTCAAGCTCAAGCCCAAGCCCACCACGGGCAGGTTCGGTTGGCTGCAGGCCGGCGTAGAGGTCTATGGCGGACCGCTCCTGAACTCATGGCTGGACCGCGAACTGCAGCTGGCCGGCCGCTTGGTGTTGCGCGACGGTACCCAATACCTGACTGCCACGGGGCCGCTCCTTCGGTTCCCGCAGCTGGCCATTCACTTGGACCGGGGGGTCAACGACAATGGCCTGCACCTGTCCAAGCAGCAGCACATGAACCCCGTCTTTGGACAAGGCGATCCTGCCGGCGAAGATCTTCTGGCGCTGCTCGCCGCTCGCGTTGAAGGCGCCACCGTTGATGCTGCTGATATCGGCGGGTACGACGTCGTGGTGGCAGACACGCAAGCACCCGCGGTTTTCGGGGCCAAGAGTGAGTTCTTCGCATCGGGGCGTATGGATAACCTTTCCTCCACACACGCTGGCCTGGTGGCGTTGATAGCGCACGCTTCTGCGGTACCGGCAGATGGCCCCATCGCGGTTCTGGCTGCCTTTGACCATGAAGAGATCGGCTCCAACTCGCGCTCCGGCGCCTGCGGCCCCATCCTTGAAGACATCCTGGTGCGCATCTCCGACGGCCTCGGCGCCTCGGTGAGCCAGCGGCGGCAGGCCCTGGCGGCGTCGTTCTGTGTTTCTGCGGACGCCGGCCACGCAGTCCACCCGAACTATGCGGAGAAGCATGATCCCGCGAACAAGCCGGTGTTGAACGGCGGGCCGTTGTTGAAGATCAACGCCAACCAGCGTTATGCCACGGATGCCACAGGTGCTGCGCTCTGGGCACGGCTGTGCGATGAAGCGGACGTTCCGTACCAGGAGTACGTCTCCAACAATGACCTCCCCTGTGGTTCCACCATCGGACCCCTGACCGCCACCCGCCTCGGAATCCGGACGGTGGATGTGGGTATCCCACTGCTGTCCATGCACTCGGCGCGGGAGCTGTGCGGCGTGGAAGATCCCAAGAGCCTGGCCACGGTGGCGGAGCTGTTCTTCCGCACTGCCGTCTAGGCTGAAGCCTCAAACAGTCATTTCAGGGGTATTACGGAAGTTTCCTATAGAAAACTTCGGATGCCTCAGGGTTTACATTTTGTGCATCGTCCCTGTTTGGGGATCAGCAAAATGTTCAGTTGCACAGGATTCGGGGCCGTGCAGCAGGCTAGCGTGAACTAGTCATGTGGCCAGTGGCACACACCGTGGCCAACCCCAAACTAAAGGACGGCGCCGATCCATGCACGCTGACCAACAGCTTTCCAAGTCCCTCAAGCCCCGACACCTCTCCATGATCGCCATCGCCGGCGTCATCGGAGCTGGCCTTTTCGTTGGCTCCGGGGCTGCCATTCAGCAGGCCGGTCCGGGCATCCTGGTGGCCTACCTCGCCGCCGGCCTGGTGGTCATCCTCGTCATGCGCATGCTTGGCGAGATGGCGGCAGCCAACCCCGAGACGGGCTCGTTCTCCACCTATGCTGACAAGGCACTTGGCCGCTGGGCCGGATTCAGTATCGGCTGGCTCTACGCCTGGTTCTGGATCATCGTCCTGGGCATCGAGGCCACGGCCGGCGCCGCCATCATGCACCGCTGGGTTCCCGGCGTCGACCAGTGGATCTGGGCACTTGTCCTCATGGTCCTCCTGACACTGACCAACCTCGGCTCCGTGAAGTCCTACGGCGAGTTCGAGTTCTGGTTCGCGTCCATCAAGGTGGCCGCCATCGTGATCTTCCTGCTGGCCGGCATTGCCGCTATCCTCGGCCTCATGCCCGGTGTTTCCGCGCCGGGCGTCGCCAACCTCCTGGATCAGGGCGGCTTCATGCCGAATGGTCCTGGTGCCGTCCTTGCGGGCATCCTCGTGGTGGTCTTCTCCTTCTTCGGTGCGGAAATCGCCACCATCGCCGCCGGCGAATCCGAGAACCCCGTGGACGCCGTCAAGAAGGCCGTGAAGTCCACCGTGTGGCGCATCCTCATCTTCTACATCGGCTCCATCGCCATCGTGGTCACACTCCTCCCGTGGAACGACGCCTCCGTGGCCAAGAGCCCGTACGTCGCCGTGATCGAGCTCTACGGAATCCCCGGCGCCGGCACCATCATGGACATTGTTGTCCTCACCTCGGTGCTCTCTTGCCTGAACTCGGGGCTCTACACCGCCAGCCGCATGCTGTTCTCGCTCTCGCAGCGTGGCGACGCTCCCAAGTCCTGGATGAAGATCTCCAAGCGCGGCGTTCCGGCTGCTGCAGTCCTCGCCTCCACCGTGGTGGGGTTCATCACCGTAGGCCTGAACTACATCGCCCCGGACACCGTGTTCTTGTTCCTTGTGAACACTTCGGGCGCCATTGCGCTGTTTGTGTGGCTGGTTATCGCGTCCTCGCAGCTGATCCTGCGCCGACGGATGGGCGCAGCCGCCAAGGACCTTGACCTCAAGATGTGGTTCTTCCCGTACCTCACGTGGATCGCCATTGGCAGCATCGTGGCGCTCATCATCGGCATGGTCATCCTCGAATCCACCCGTGAGTCGCTCTTCCTGTCGCTGGCCTTGGCTGCCGTTGTGGTGGGCATTGGGGTATGGCGGTACCGCAAGCGTGGTGCCACCCCACCCGAGGCGACCACCGCAGAAGCCGAGCGCGCCAACATCGGTTCCTGACCGGCGTCGTCCGGGCCCTTTAACAGCGGGGCAGCTTCCGTCAACGTTCGACGGCGGCTGCCCTGTTCTGTTGTGGAAGGCGCCTCGTGAGGCGCTACTGCGCCAGCCCAATGACCAGATTGATGGTCACGGCGAGGATGACAGTACCGAACAAGTAGGACAGCAGGCTGTGTTTCAACGCCTCTACCCGGATCTTGTGGTTTCCAATGTTGGTGTCCGAGACCTGATAGGTCATCCCCAGGCTGGTAGCCAAGTAGGCGAAATCCGTGTACTGCGGGAGTCGGTCCTGGTTGAAGCTGATGCCACCCACCTCACCGCCGGCGTCGGATTCCGGGCTGTAGTAGAGCTCGGCATAGCGAAGAGTGAAGAGCGTCTGGACGAGCATCCAGGACAGCGCAACGCAAGCGAGTGCAAGCCCGCCCGAGTACAAGCGGGTTCCCGTGGCCTCCGCATGTGAGTTGACGATTACCGCGGCCACTGCGGCGAGGCTGGCAAGATTCGCGACGAGGATCAGCAGGTCCGTGGTTCCGCGGGAAGGATCCTCGGACGTTGCGTGCTGCTGGGTTTCACTTGGATCCAACCGGGCGATCACCAGCCACACCCAAGCCACATAGATCAACGCGGCAACCGCCCAACCGACGGCCGGGGCGTCCACCCAATTGCCACTGAGGCCCGTGGCGATGACTGCCGCGGTGCTGGCCACCACCATGACGATGAAGCGCAACCGTGAGCGCCTCACTCTGACTGGGCTCATTTGTACGCCCTAACCATCGGTGTTGTGCTCGGCCGTGTCGACGGTGCCCCGTTTCTTGTCGGCCAGGAGGATGCCGTCCCGCACGCCGGATCGGATCACGAAGTAGAGGGCATAGAGCGCGATTGCGGCGAAGACGACGGTCAGGACCATGGTGTTCAGGGGTGTGGCATCCATGCGCCTACCCTAGCGGGCCGCCATGAAGACATCCGGAATCCACGGATTGGCCTCCTTCGTGTTAGTGTCTTTGTCGCTGTCGAGGAGAAAAACGAAACACCGTTCTCCTGATCACCTTGCGCGGGTGGCGGAATGGCAGACGCGCTAGCTTGAGGTGCTAGTCCTCGAAAGGGGGTGGGGGTTCAAGTCCCCCTCCGCGCACAAAGAAACCCCCGGAAGGTCGCCTTCCGGGGGTTTTCCAGTTCCCGATGTGAGCGCGCGGCCTATGCGCCCGGCTTATGCGGCGGCCTATGCGCCCGGCCGGGGCGCAAACATGATGACGCCCACGCCAACGAGGCAGATGGCGGCGCCGATGACGTCCCAGCGGTCCGGCCTGAACCCATCCATGAGCATCCCCCACGCAAGCGAGCCGGCAATGAACACACCGCCGTACGCGGCCAGGACCCGGCCGAAGTGGGCATCCGGTTGGAAGGCTGCGAAGAAGCCGTAGATGCCCAGTGCCACGATGCCGAGTCCGGCCCACCACCACGCCTTGCCCTCACGTACTGCCTGCCAGATGAGCCAGGCTCCGCCGATCTCTGCGACGGCAGCCAACACGAAGAGGACGATGGACTTCAGGACGGTCATGAGACCAGTATTCACTGGACCGAGGCTGGGTTATCCACATACGCCGTTCAGAGGGTTTCTGCCACGCATGCCGCCGAATAGCTTTGAGTGCAGGAGATGCACTAAGATATTGAAGTCTGTGTTGCGCCCTCCTTCCGAGTCTTCGGCGGGGGAGCGAGCCACAGCATCGCAAATGAACCTCCTGTTACGGAAATACCGTAACCGCTTAGCCCAAAGGAGGTGGGTTCACATATGCGTCCTTACGAATTGATGGTAATCATCGACCCCGAGGTCGAAGAGCGTACCGTAGAGTCGTCGCTTCAGAAGTTCCTCAATGTCATCACCACAGATGGTGGAACCATCGAAAAGGTTGACATCTGGGGCCGTCGCCGTCTGGCGTACGACATCAAGAAGAAGTCCGAAGGTATCTACGCCGTGGTGAACTTCACCGCTGCACCGGCTACCGCCAAGGAACTTGATCGCCAGCTGTCTCTCAACGAGACGATCATGCGCACCAAGATCATCCGCCCTGAAGACCAGAAGGTCGTTGCTGAGTAATCAGCCCCTTCCAGATCTTTACCCCGCAGGAACGAACAAGGAGGCAGTAGATGGCAGGCGAAACCACTATTACGGTCATCGGTAATCTCACCAATGACCCGGAGCTGCGGTTCACCCCGTCTGGCTCGGCAGTAGCGAACTTCACCATCGCTTCTACTCCCCGGACCTTTGACCGCCAGTCCAATGAGTGGAAGGACGGGGAAACCCTGTTCCTCCGCGCATCGGTATGGCGCGAAGCAGCCGAGAACGTGGCCGAGTCCCTCACAAAGGGCATGCGCGTCATTGTTTCCGGCCGTTTGAAGAGCCGTTCCTACGAAACCAAGGAAGGCGAGAAGCGCACCGTTATCGAGCTTGAGGTCGATGAAATCGGCCCCAGCCTGCGTTACGCAAACGCCAAGGTCAACCGTACCCAGCGCTCCGGCGGTGGCCAGGGTGGCTTCGGTGGCGGTAACGCCGGTAATTCCGGTGGCTTTGGGGGTGGCGCTCCTGGTGGAAACCAGGGCGGCGGCAACTCCGGTGGAGCCTGGGGCGGCAACCAGCCCGCACAACAGCAGGATGACCCTTGGGCTACGCCCGGTGTCAGCAATGCTGGCGGCTGGGGCAACGGCCCGGATTCCGAACCTCCCTTCTAAACAAAAAATAAAAGTCCGACGCCGGACACTCACCGGAACTGCCGAAAGGCACCTCGGTGACGACCGCCGTCGAACACCACCATCCCGTGGATCAATATCCACGGGCTCCATAGAAAAGGAGCTCCACGATGGCTAAGGCTGAACTCCGTAAGCCCAAACCAAAGTCCAACCCCTTGAAGGCCGCTGACATCACTGTCATCGACTACAAGGACGTAGCATTGCTGCGCAAGTTCATCTCCGACCGCGGAAAGATCCGCGCTCGTCGCGTTACTGGCGTTACCGTTCAGGAACAGCGCAAGATCGCCCAGGCAATCAAGAACGCCCGCGAAGTTGCTCTGCTGCCTTACTCCGGCGCTGGCCGCGGCTAAGGGAAGGGATTAACTAACATGGCAAAGCTCATTCTGACCCACGAAGTAACCGGTCTCGGTGCTGCTGGCGACGTTGTCGAGGTCAAGGACGGTTACGCACGTAACTTCCTGCTGCCCCGCGGCTTCGCTCTGACCTGGACCAAGGGTGGCGAGAAGCAGGTTGAGTCCATCAAGGCTGCTCGTGCCGCTCGTGCGCACGCTTCTGTTGAAGCTGCACAGGCACAGGCCCAGGCTCTGTCCTCCAAGAAGGTCAAGCTCGAGGTGAAGGCCGGCGAGTCCGGTCGTCTCTTCGGCACCGTCAAGCCTGCTGATGTCGCTGCTGCTGTTGAGGCCGCTGGCCTCGGCGCCATCGACAAGCGCAACGTTGAACTGCCGAACCACATCAAGTCTGTCGGTTCGTACACGGCCAACGTTCGCCTGCACGAGGATGTTTCTGCTGTCATCGACCTCGAGGTCGTTGCAAGCAAGTAGTCTCTGACTGCAAAGAAGGCCCCCGCTACCGGATTCCGGTGGCGGGGGCCTTTTTTCTTCCCCACAGTCCTCCGCCGAGATGCCATTTAATGGCAATGTTGCGGCACCGGATTGTCATCAAACGCCATCTCGGCGAGGGGTGGGGCTGCTCGGGGGACCGGCTACGGCGTGTGGTACTCCGACATGACGTGCTGGTAGCCGGTGCGGATCATCTCGGCCAAGACACCCCTGTCCACGTCATCGAGCTTGGTGACATAGAGGCAGGCCGTGCTGGTCTTGTGCTTGCCGAGCTCAGGGAGCAGCCTGTCTGCGTGCGGGCCTTCGGTGACGCCATAGAGCACCAGATTGGCCTTGCGCGGTGAAAAGCCGACGGCGGCGGCGTCACCCTCGCGGCCACTGTCGTATTTGTAGTGATAGCTGCCGAATCCGACGATGGTCGGACCCCACATGACGGCTTCCTGGCCTGTGAGCTCACGCATCATGTCCAGCAATTCGAAGCCGTCTGCCCGCCGCGTTGGGTGCTCCACAGCGGCCAGGAATTCCTCCACGGATACGTCCGTGGGCTGCGTCTTGTTCTCTGCCATGATGGTAGTTTCGCAGACGCGTGGCATGCCTGCCAGCACCCGATGATAGCCTGCAGCGGTGACTTCAGAAGCCCTCCGCATCCGCCCGTTCCACCAAATTGACGTGTTCTCCGAGCAGCCGTACCTCGGGAACCCGCTTGCCGTCGTCGTTGATGCCGAAGGCCTCAGCAGCGAGGCCATGCAGCACTTTGCCAACTGGACCAACCTCTCGGAAACCACGTTCCTCCTGCCAGCCACGGATCCGGCTGCGGACTACAAGGTTCGGATCTTCACGGGCAGCGAGGAGTTTCCCTTCGCGGGCCACCCGACGCTTGGGTCCGCACACACCTGGCTTCAGGCCGGGGGAGTGCCCAAGACTGAAGGCGTCCTGGTTCAGGAGTGCGGTGCGGGCTTGGTTCGTGTCAAGCACGACGCCGGTCGCTTGGCTTTTGCTGCGCCGCCACTGACGCGCTTCGAACCGGTAAGCGACGCTGTCCGCGTTCAACTCGCGGCCGGGCTGCGGCTGCCGGAGGAGGCACTGGTAGACGCATCGTGGCTGGTCAATGGCCCGCAGTGGATCGGTGTGCTCCTTGAATCAGCTGAACAGGTGCTGGCGATCCAACCGGATCTCGTTGCCATGGGTGACCTCAAGGTTGGCGTGATCGGCCCGCACCAGCCGGATGCCGACGTCGATTTCGAAGTCCGTACGTTCATTCCCGGCGATGCCATGGTGGAGGACCCGGTGACAGGCAGCTTCAACGCCGGGGCGGCCCAGTGGCTGATCGGCAGTGGGCGGGCTCCGGACGAGTATGTCGCTGCGCAGGGCACGGTGCTGGGCCGTGCCGGGCGCATCCACGTCAAGGCTGAGGGTGGGGAGATCTGGATCGGCGGAGCGTCGGCCACGTGCATCCAAGGCACGGTGTTGCTATAGAGTCAGCTGCGTTTTGGCCGCGTCAGCACAACCAGCAGGACGATGCCGACACTGATCGCCACTTGCACCAGCATCACGGATATCGGAACGTAGCCGAGATACAGGGCGACCAGCAGCGGAACCATCGCCAGGATTGTCACGTCCAGCCCTCGAAGCAGCGAACCCAGCTGAGCGCGGGGAACTGGGCCGAAAGGGGTTTCTACTGGCGGCGCCGACCAGTCCGGTGGTGTTCGTGTTGCTGAGCGGAGGGACCCGGCACCCATACAGAATCCTGCCACGGCGCCTACTCCGATCAGGGCGGGGTTAGCGGCACCAAGGAGGACCAAGAGCGCACTGAGCACCGCCATCCACGCGGCCATCGCCACGCACGGCATGAGCGTCCGGCTGGTCCGCACCAATGCCGGATGCAGGGGCAGCAGTGCGTCGAGTTCAGGAACCAAGGCCGTCTTCCGCGCCACGGTACCCATTCCGGAAGACGTCGCACAGCCTGCAACCACGATGACGGCCAGCTGGGCGAACTCGGGCAGGCCGCCGTCGACAAGGAGAATCGCGATGCAAGCGGCTATCCACAGAAGCGGCGGAGAAAGCGGTGGATTGAGCCGGAGGAAGGCCACTACGTCGGCGCGGATCTGTGCCCGAAGCGGGCCACGCACAGGGCGGGCGAAGAACGCGGCTGCCCTGCCGCCGTCGACCCTCTTTTGACCGCCACTGAGAGCGCGCAGCACCTCATTGGAATCCATCATGAACAGTGATGCGCCGGCATGACCGGCCACGGCGCCGCCGCGAACCAGCTCGTGGCCGCGTACCTCGCCTGCGCGCGGCGCTACGCTGCCCAAGAGTCCGACGGCGGCAACGCCTGCCAACGCTGTTGGCCACGGAGACGACGACAACGCCGGGAGGACCGCGCACGCGAGCAGGGCAGCCGTCGTCACCAACCGCCCCACCCGGGGACCCAATGAACCGAGCTGCTGCATGGCCGCCAAAGTGATCGCCAGGACAGCGGCCGCACCGAATGTGAGCGCCGCAAATATGTGTTCCAGAGGAGTGCGGTCAACGCTGGTCACCAAGCTGAAGGGCAGGTAGGTGATCGCCGATCCGGCCGCGGCAAGGCCCACTTTGCGGAGGAACCGCGGAAGGACCATGGGACGGCGGTCGATCGGAAGGGTTAGCCACCACGTGCTCTCGGGTCCGTTGACGGTGACAGGTCCCAGCTTCCGCGCGAGGTTGCTCATGACGAGGAGAGCAGCAAACGTCACGGATGTCCACAGCAGGGGCTCCGGAATGGCAAGCCACTGCTCCCGGATGATGCTGGTGGATGTCGACGCGCGGTCCGCGAGTTCGTTGCGGAGGGCCAGGACGAAGGAGGCAGCGATGGTGAGGGAGACAGCTATGCCGAGGGCCCAACTATAGGCGTCGACGAACCGGTCACCCCACGAGATCCGGCTGCGTTTGTAGCGCCGGGAGGATCGGTGGGTAAAGCGCACAAGGTCAGCAGCTATCCGGCGACTCTCCTGTGGGCGTTCAATGGTGAGTACGTCAGGACCCGGCAATGATCGAAGCCCCCTGCTCAGGGTCGAATTCCTGGACTTCTTCATCAATGACCAAACACGACGACGCCGTAGCGAGCAGCAATTGCGGATCGTGGGTCACCAGAACCACCGCGCCGCCGTCCTTGGCGTGCTCGGCGATGCGCTCACCGAGGGCTGTCCGCATCCGTGGATCGAGCCGCTGTTCCGGCTCATCAAGGATCAGGAGCGACGACGGGCGGATGAGTCCGGCGGCAAGCAACAGCCTGCGCCGCTGGCCGGATGAGAGGGCATCGGGGATTGCGTGCGACCTGCCCACAAGCCCGAAGAACTGGAGTTCTTCCTCCACGCGCCCTTCGGGGTCATCAAGCGAGTGTCCGCGGGCGATGAGGAGCAAGTGTTCGCGCACAGTGAGGGAGGGGAAGAAGAGGTCGTCATCGAAGACCGCGGACACTTGCCTGCGGAATGGCACGGCGTCGGGATCGATCAGAAGCCCGTGGACCTTCACGTCTCCTGCCAACGAAGCCTGCCGGCCCGCGATGGTTCGAGCCACCGTGGACTTGCCCGCGCCATTGACGCCGACGATTCCCAAGACCTCACCTGCGTCCACTGACGCAGAAACTTCACCGCACACCGGAGCCCCGGCATACCCGACCATCAAGCCTTCGGCTTCCAAGACTGTCCCCATGCTGCAACCCTACCGGCGGGATTGGCACCGCCCGTCTGCAGCGTTTAGCGTGAGTCCTAGGTCAGCATCCGATGCTTCCGCGAACCGTGAGGTCCACGCATATCGGATCGGCATGCGCAGGGCCTTTGGGGCCGCACGAGAGGACATGACCCGGTCGATAGGTGGCCGCTTTCCGGGGGAGAGCCAGTCAGCAGCAAGCAAAGGGTGGACGTACATGCAACACGCATCGGTTGACGCCTACATTGCGGGGCAGCCTGCCGCCGTCCAATCGGTCCTCCAGAAGATTCGCAGGAACATCCACGAATCGATACCTGGTGCAGGTGAAATGATCAGTTACGGCATCCCTACCGTCACCCTTGACGGGCATTACGTTGTGTACTTCGCGGCATGGAAGCACCACATCTCGATCTACCCGGTCCCACGTGGTGACGGCACCCTGGACGCTGAGCTGGAACCGTACCTTGCAGGGAAAGGGACCCTGAAGTTCGTCCTGGCGAAGCCGATTCCCTACGGATTGATCGGTCGCGTCGCCGCGCAACTCGCGGCGGAAGGGCCGGCGAAGAACAAGAATGGGGAAACTGATGCGTGAATTTGAGGCCTTGGTAGACGAGGCCGTTTCAGCCGACGTGAACGGCTGGGGCTTCGATTGGCTGGAGGGCCGGGCCACCGAAGAACGGCCGTCATGGGGTTTTGCCAAACTCATGTCCCACCGCTTGGCCGCGGTCCACAGTGCGCTTGATCTGGACACGGGCGGCGGGGAAGTGTTGTCGGAGGCCGCAAGGTTTCCGCAACATATGGTCGCCACCGAGGGATGGCCTCCCAACGCTCGGCGTGCCCGGGAGTTGCTGGGCCCGCGCGGGGTAGAGATTGTTGAGACCACAGCCGATGCCCCGCTGCCGTTCACGGAAGGGGCGTTCGAGCTGGTGACCGCGCGGCACCCCGTCCGCCCGGATTGGGACGAGATCCACCGTGTCCTGGCTCCGGGTGGCCACTATTTCGCCCAGCATGTGGGGGCGGCTTCTGCTTTTGAACTCATTGAGTACTTCCTCGGACCGTTGCCTGAACAGCGGAAGGGCCGCGAGGCCCAGGGGGAGGCGCAAGCGGCGGAAGCGGCGGGGCTCACCGTCACGGATCTTCGCACTGCCCGGTGCCGCATGGAGTTCTTCGACGTTGGTGCGGTGGTTTGGATCCTTCGCAAATGTGTGTGGTGGGTTCCCAACTTCAGTGCCGAGCACTACATGGACAAGCTCCGGGAGCTGGATCAACAGCTGAGATCAGGCCAGCCCTTCGTTGCCCACTCCACCCGGCATCTGATCGAGGCCCGCCGCTAAGGGTTGGCGGCCGCGTTGTCCGGAACCTGAGTCAGGTTCGCCGAGTCTTTGCGAATAGTATGGGAACCTCCGAGGGTAACAACCGCCTGTAAGGGACCTCGCACTGAACCAGGAGCACATCATGGATTCTGCCCGGACCTTTGAGTCGATCGTCATCATTTTCAATCCCAACAGCACAGGCGATGCGCCCGAGCTGGCGCAGCAGCTGCACGATGATCTCAAGGATCTCCTCAGCTACGAGCCCAACATCACCCTCCAGCCCACCGAACACGCCGGCCATGCAGTTGATTTGGCGCGGGAAGCAGCCGCCAAGGGCGGGGACGTGCTGGTGGTTTCAGTGAGCGGCGATGGTGGGTACAACGAGGTTGTCAACGGTGTCATGCAGGCCGACAACCCGCAGGCTGTCTGTGCAGTCCTTGCCGCGGGCAACGCTAATGACCATAGCCGGATTATTGGGACCAAGCCCTTGGAAGAGGCCATAGCGGAGGGCCGTGTCCACAACATTGACCTCCTGCGGATCCACACTGGCCAGAAGGAAGACGACCCCCATGAGTACGCACACTCCTACATCGGGTTCGGCCTCACCCCCGTAGTGGCAACCGAGCTCGAAAAGGGCAGCAAGGGTGCGCTCAAGGAAATGGTCACTGTCATCCAGACCTTCTCCAAATTCGAGCCCTTTGCCATCCGCCAGTCTGACGGTAAGCGACGTAAGTTCGACAGCCTGGTTTTCGCCAACATTAACGAGATGGCCAAGTACGCCACGTTGAGCGAGGCGGAAACCATTCCTTCGGACGGAAAATTCGAAGTCATTGTCTTTCCCCACATGCCCAAGTGGCGCGTACTGTTGACCGCCTTGCGGGCCACCACCCAGGGCTTGGGTGACCAGCCCAGTGTGAGCAGCTACGAATTCACCACGTTAAAGCCTTTGCCGTACCAGATTGACGGCGAGGTGAAGAGTGTCGAAGCCAACGTCAAGGTCAGGGTGGAAAGTGCTCCGTCAGCTTTGGCTATTCTTGGCTAGCGTTCCCGTCCTCCCCGGCCTGCTTGTGGCCTGCTGCCGCTTCTTCTAGATTTGACGTCATGGTGGCCGAAGAATGGGCGGAAGATTTTGAACAGCTCGTTGACCTGATTGGTGGGACCGAGGACGTCAAAGCGTTCCTCGACGGGCTGACTGGTTTCGCCGCGGGCACTGTGAGCCGGGCTACCAAAGCACGGATCGAGTGCGCCGTGACATTGCGACGGCGGAAACGCACGGCAACGATCGGCGGCAGCAGCGAGCGGGCCGTGATGCTGGACAAGATTGAGCAGTCGTTGGGGGAGGGGCCCTGCGTGGACGCCTTGGATAGCGGCGTTCCCGTGCTTCTGGGCGATGTTCATTCGGACCCCCGGTGGCCGGACTACTCCAAGGCGCTCATCGCCGAGGGAATCCATAGCGCATTGGGCGTCCCCATGACGTTGCCGGATGATTCTGCGGCCGTGCTTAATTTTTTCGCGCCGGAGCCGGGGCTGTTCACGGAAGGCGTGGTTGCCGACGCTGTGCTGTTCGTCGAAATGGCAAGCAAGGCCATGCGATTGGCCATCCGGCTGGCAGCATCCGACCAGCGCGGGGATGACCTCAAGGCGGCGATGGAGAGCAGGACCGTGATCGACCTGGCCTGCGGAATGATCATGGCCCAGAATCGTTGCAGCCAAACCGAGGCCTTCGACGTCCTCCGCCGGGCTTCCAGTGACAGGAACCAGAAGGTTTACGCTGTGGCACTGGAGATGGTGGCGCGTGTTTCCGGGCAGCAGCAACCGGCCGCCCACTTTGATGACTGAGCCGATCATCCCTCAACGCAGGCGGCCGTAACGAAGTCGTAGATCCGGCCACGAAGTTGGTCCGGGGCTGGAACCTTGACCAATCCTTGGCGGCCTTCCACCTGCACCCGCAAGGGCAGGAGCGTCCCCACCTTGTCCTCGGCCACAGCGTGCGGATCACAGCGCGCAGGCCGGATTCGCAGCGCCAGTTCTTTTGCGGGGTCGCCGGACGAGACGGCGACGTTGCGGGGCCAGGGATCGGTGGGCGGCTCCGCCAACAATGTTGTCCCGTCAATGCCCTCGATTGTCATGATTTGCGGCGACCCGGCCGCCATCGCCGGCGTGATGAGAAGACGTACGACGGCGGTGCGACCGTCTGGGGCCACCTCCAGTTCGGGGGCCAAGACGATGGTTGCGACGGCTGCGGCGTCCGCTGCAAGGCACAACTCGCCGGCATTTCTGGGCAGGACGCCGAACGGATCGGAAGCATCCATGGTGGCATCGCCTGGGTCTTTGCCCGGTCCGGCAAAGTTAAGAGTGGCCCGGAGTGGTTCTGCGGAACTGCCGGTTGATGCCCCGCAAGTCGGGGCCGGGAGCCTGGCGGGAAGGCTCTTGGGCTGGCCGGGCGGGAGTATCAAGTTCTCGCGCGGCTCCCATGAAATGTCGCCGTCGAACAGGGCAGACGTCAGCCTCGCAGAACTTACCGTCAGCGGCGAATCTGTGGTGTTGGTGAGCTGTAGCTGGATTGCCTGCTTGCCGTACTGGTCCCTGGATTGGTTGACCTCCACTGTGATGGCTTGGGAAGTTCCGGTGGTTTGCGACCGTGAGTCACCGGAATTGCACCCAGCCAAGAGTGGCAGGGTTGATCCAAGAGCCATGCAAGCGGCAAGCGGTAGCCACTTTTGGTGCGCCATGCGATCAGTGTAGGCAAGCAGGTCACCATGGGGCTGCGGACATGGTGTTAAAGTCCGGAACCAGAAGGTCATAAACCTCAGCGGAATCGAGCTGGAGCAGGGTCCGAGCCATCGGGGAACATCATTCGACCTCCTAATACTTGGAAAGAAGAAGCGAATACTGCAAATAGATATGGAGCCCCCGGCCGCCGGAATCGGCGATTCCTGTGCAGGTCTTTCGCAGCGTCCACAGGTTCATGGGCTCGCAGCGTTCCGACGCCAAACCCATCTCGGCTGCAAGCGATTGTGCAGTGTGCGGGGGCTTGATATCTACCACCATTTCCCGCCAACAACCTCCCGATCCACATCCCGTGGAGATCAGCCCGGCTTGGCTGGGTGGCGGAACAGCGTGGAAGGCCGCGTCGGGTGGGACTGCTCCTTCATCGATGGCTGCCCAGAGAACAGAGCCGAGCCATGCAATAGAGACCAGGGCCAGAGTGAGCACTGAAAGCTTTACTGCACGCTGACGGGTTTGCGCGTTGCGTCTTCGAGTCATAGATTCCCCCAAATCGGAGACCTTAGACTACACGGCGGTAAGGCACTGATTCCCCGGGCATGGGTACGATATCGGCACGTACGCATGCAATTCCTCCATGAAGTTGAAGATGAAAGGCGACACTGATGTCGTTCCAGGCCTACCTCGACGCCATTGAAGACAAGACCGGACTGACTCCTCGGCAGCTGGTGGACATCGCGGATAGCAAGGGTTTCAAGGACCCGTCCGTCAAAGCAGGCACCATCCTTGAATGGCTCAAAGCCGACTACGATCTGGGCCGGGGCCACGGGATGGCATTGGTGCATGTCATCAAAAAGGGGCCCAAGATCGACAGCAAGCATGTGGGATCGGACGGCACGCACCGGGATGAATCGGACACCCTGTGGTTGGACGGCAAGGCCAGTAAGCCGGGCACGTAGGAAGGGGCTGTGGCCAGCAATCGATAAGCATGCTTAGCTTAAGGCCATCGCCACGGCCACCCGTGTCAGAAGGGATCCACATGTCCACAGTGACCCAGGTATTCGATGTTCCCGCGGCCCACGTTTGGAAAGTGATTGCTGATGGGTGGCTCTACTCCGGCTGGGTGGTGGGTGCCTCGCGGATCCGCGCCGTGGATGACCAGTGGCCGCAGACCGGTTCCAAACTCCATCATTCCGTGGGAGCCTGGCCCCTGTTGATCAATGACAGCACCAGTGTCACCGGTATGGAACCCGGCAGGGAACTTGTGCTGCTGGCCAGGGGCTGGCCGATGGGGGAGGCCAAAGTGATCATCACCCTGGAAGACCTCGGAGGCTCTCAATGCCGCGTCTCCCTAGGTGAGGACGCGGTCAAGGGCCCCGGCAAGCTGGTACCCAAGGCCCTCAGGGACCCCATGATTGGAGTCCGAAACCGCGAGACCTTGAAACGGCTGGAGCTCATGGCCAAAGGTGGAGCGGGACGGCAGAACTAGAAAGCTATATGCCGGGTTCGGAAATGGTGGTGGTGACCAGGAAATGGTTCCCCACGACCCAATCAAAGGCTTCAGCCCGGGAGCGGGCACCTTGGGCGGCCTTGGAGCGGTTCGGTTCGCCCAACTCTTCCAGCAACTTCTCGGACAGGACTACCAGCTCGCCGAAGACCTCGGGCGTCAGCCATTCGGGACGGGTGGCGAACAAGATGTCTTCGCTGGAGGTGTTGCCGCTGGCGCCGGGCGCGAACGGGCAGCCTCCCAGCCCACCGAGGGCACCGTCCACCATGGCAGCGCCCGCTTGGATGGCCGCCAGGGTGTTGGCAACGCCCAGCCCCCAGGTGTCGTGGCCGTGGTACACGATCCGCCGGGCAGGGGACTCGTCGCGCACGCGGGAGATCAGGCGGGCAACCTGGGCCGGAACAGCCTGCCCCAGGGTGTCGCAGATGACGATGTCCGTGGTGCCTTCAGCGCGGGGATCGTTGGCGATCGACAGGATGCGCTCCTCCGGGACGTAGCCCTCGAAGGGGCAGGTGAAGGACGTCGCGATGCACAGCTGAATCCGGCCATCCACTGCTCGCGCGTACTCAACAGCCTCAGGCAGTGCGGCGAGGCTTTCGTCCGTAGTCCGCCCGATGTTTGCTTTGTTGTGCGAATCCGAGGCAGACAAGCAGTACTGGAAGTTCCGCGCTCCGGCGGCGGATGCCTTGGCCACGTGGCCCGGTGTCGCCACCCAGATCCAGCACTTTTCCAGTTCCTCCGGGCTGAGCGCCTGGACCACTTCCAGCGTGTTCGCCATGGTGGGCACCAGATCGGCCCGCGCCATGGAGCCGAGTTCGATGGCGGGTACGCCCAGACGCAGCAGCTCGCGGACTGTTTCGATCTTCTGCTCCGTAGGCAGGAGCTTGCCCGTGAGCTGGAGACCGTCGCGCAGGGTGACATCCCGAAGGATGGCACGGCCCAGTGTTGCAGCAAGGGGACTTTCGAAGCGCTTCATGGTCGGAGGGCCTCCTCGCGGCCTGAAGCCGCATCGATCTGTGCGGCATCCATGTTCAGGAGTCCGCCAAGAATTTCTCGCGTGTTTTCGCCTAGGTCGGGGCCGAGGTTCCGGATAGGCAGGGACTGGTCCCCGATCACGGGAACAATCCCGGGGAACCCCACTCCGGGCAGAATTTCCTCGCCCGTGGAAACGTCGAACTTCTGAATCATGTTGCGGGCGGCGTATTGGCTGTCCGTGCTGATGTCGGCGGCTGTGTAGATGGGACCTGCCGGGACGCCGGCCGCATCCAGGGCAGCCAAGGCATCGGCAGCTGAAAGCGCGGAGGCCCATTCGCCAATGGCCTGATCCAGCTCTTCACGCTTCGCCCAGCGCCCGGCATTTGTTTGGAGCGACGTGTCCTCGGCCAGGTCCGGGCGGCCGATGGTCTGCATGTACCGCTGGAAGATTGAGTCCCCGTTGCCGGCCACCACGATGCTGGCGCCGTCCTTGCACACGTAGGCGTTGGAGGGAGCGATCCCCTCCATACGGCCACCGACACGCTGCCGGTCCACGCCGTAGGCCTGGTAGTCCGGGATCAGCGATTCCATCATGGAGAACATGGCTTCGTTCAGCGCGACGTCGATGATGCGCTCGGTGAGCGGAACAGCGCCAGCCGAGTCCCGGCGTCGTGCTTCACGCTGGTAGAGGCTCATCATGGAACCGAAGGCGGCGTACAGGCCTGCGATCGAGTCTCCAATGGAGACGCCCACGCGTACGGGGGCCCGGTCCGGGTCACCGACCAGGTTGCGGAAGCCTCCGTACGCTTCGGCGACGGCGGCGAAACCGGGCCGCTCGGACAGCGGCCCCGTCTGTCCGAAGGCGGAAATGCGGGTGACGATGAGGTCTGGGTTGGCTTCGTTGAGGACTTCGGGACCGAGTCCCCACTTTTCCAGGGTGCCAGGCCGGAAGTTCTCCAGCAGGATGTCGCACTTGGCCACAAGTTCCAGCACTGCCTGCTTGCCCGCCGCCGTGCGGAGATCCAGCACCACCGACTTCTTGTTGCGATTCAGGGTGCGGTAAAGCATGGAGGTATTGCCCTTGTGCAGGCGCCAGTTACGCAATTCGTCGCCGGTGCCGGGCCGCTCCACCTTGATGACCTCAGCTCCGAAGTCGGCCAGCAGCCTGCCGGCGGTGGGCGCGGCGATGTAGTTGCCGAGTTCCAGGACCCGGACGCCGTCCAGCGGGGCGATTGTTTGGTGTGTCATGGTCTTCTTTCGTGCGTGGCTGGAAAGAGCAGCAGATGGAAACTCCTTACACTCTGGCACGGTATAGCCAGCTCCACCATCGTTACGGTGGTTGGCAGGATGGGTAGACGAGTTCAACCGCCCTAGCGTTGAAACATGACTTCCCTTCTTCCTGGCATCGCCCAAGCGACGCATCAAACCGCCGAGGTGCTCAGCCTCGAATCCATCGTCAAGGTCTACGGCTCAGGGCCGCAATCAGTCACCGCGCTGGATGGTGTGGGGTTCACCCTGGAACGGGGAAGCTTCACAGCGATCATGGGACCATCCGGCTCGGGAAAGAGCACGTTGCTGCACTGCGCAGCGGGTCTGGACACCCCCACGAGTGGGTCGGTGCGGCTGGGCGGCACAGAGATTTCGGGCCTGTCCAAGAAGGTGCTCAGCGCATTCCGGCGCGACCACGTGGGCTTTGTCTTCCAGGCATACAACCTGTTGCCGGCTCTTTCTGTTGAGGAGAACATATGCCTGCCGCTGCTGCTCGGCAACAAGTCCGTGGAACCAAGCTGGTTGGACTTCCTGTTGGACTCTGTGGGCTTGGCCGAGCATAGGTCCCGCCGCCCTTCCGCGCTCTCCGGTGGACAGCAGCAGCGGGTTGCGATTGCCAGGGCGTTGATCACCAGACCGTACGTGGTGTTCGGTGATGAACCCACCGGGGCCTTGGATTCCCGCTCCGCCAAGCAGGTGCTGGATTTGCTCTCGCACACCGCCCGAGAGCTTCACCAAACGGTGGTTGTTGTGACACACGATCCGGTAGTGGCTTCCCAGGCAGACCGGATCCTCTTCCTCGCCGATGGTGCCTTCGCAGGACACCTCGACGGCGCCACTCCGGCGGAAATCACCCGCCGGATGACCTCACTGGGGGAATGGTGATGGCCAACAAAAACCTCAGCTTCAACCGACTGGTCCGCGCCGATCTCCGTCAAAACCGCATCAGCTTTGCGGGGGTAGCGGTGTCGGTTTTTGTCGCCACCATGCTCATGACGGGCCTCGGCGTACTCATCGAGTCCGGCCTTCGTGGCGGCTTGGTACCCGAACGCTACTCAGCGGCCGATGTGGTGGTTGGCGGCAAACAGTCCCTGTCGATCTACGGGGACCTCCCGGTGCCATTGATTGAACGCGTTTTACTTCCGGCTGGAACTGAGCAGGAGATCTCCAAACTCCCGGGGGTCGCTTCCGTAGCTGCGGATGTCACGGTTCCAATGGCGTCCGCAGAGCGCCGCATCGATGCACATCCTTGGTCCGCATCGTCCATGAGCGGGTTCGGGATACGGGAGGGGCGAGCCCCTTCGGCGGCTGACGAAGTGGTGCTGACAGAGTCCACGGCTGCAGCAATCGGCGACATCGTCCCTCTGGCACACGGCGGAATCCGTGCCGAATACCGGGTTGTGGGCATCGCCGCTGCGCCGGTAGAACCAGTACGGGCGGAACACGCCTTTCTCAGCGAGGATAGGATCGCGCAACTGGATCCGCGTGGCGGCGCCGCGCAAGTGCTGGGTATCGCCGCCGCTGAGGGCACCGCACCCGTGGCGCTCGCGGCGGACATCGCCGCCAAGTTCCCAAACCTCAGCGTGCAAACCGGAGACGCCAGGGGTGATGTGGAGTTCCTCGACTCCGGGGCGGCCCGCTCCTCACTGGTAACTGTCGGTGCGGCTTTCGCAAGTACGTGCCTGCTCGTGGCGATGTTCATTGTCTCAAGCACGCTGTCCCTCTCCATGCAGTCCCGGCGCCGGGACTTCGCCCTGCTGCGTGCCGTCGGAGCAGAACCCGCCCAAGTGCACCGTCTGGTTGCCAGGGAAGTGTTCGCGGTGGGCCTCGTCGCCGCAATCCTTGGTGCCGCGCCAGGCTATCTGCTCGCCACTGTGCTTCAGAGTGCATTCGTGCAAGCCGGCCTCATCCCAGGTGACTTCGCGCTCGCGTTCAGCCCGCTGCCGGCTCTGGGTGCCACCATCCTGGTGCTCGTCGCCGGCTGGAGCGCAGCCAGGATCGCGGCCAGGCGCCCCGCCCGGATCGACCCCGTGGAGGCGCTGCAGGAAGCCGCGAATGGTCCAGTATCGATCGGTCGCGCGCGGCGTATCACCGGTATCGCCTTGGGCGCGGCAGGACTGTTGCTCTCGGCGGTGCCATTGGCCGTAAGGGGACAGAGTGCCGCAGGTGCGGCAGCGGGGGCCGCGATCATCCTCATCATTTCGCTCGCTCTGCTTGGACCCGTACTGGTTGCCTTCGCCGTTCGTTGGATCGCCTCGTTGTTTCACTGGAAGTCGGCTTCCACCTACCTCGCCTCGGCCAACAGCGCGGCCAACGCGCCTCGGCTCGCCTCGGCAATCACGCCCATAGCCTTGGGGATCTCATTGGGACTCGTCCAAATCGGTGCGCCCTCCATCCTGGCCAATGAGGCGAACCTTCAGGCTCAGGCGGGCGTCGTTGCCCAACTGCGTGTGAGCGCCCCCGGCGGTCTTTCGAACGAGCGCGTGGAGGACATCGCGGCGACACCCGGTGTTGCCGTGGTTAATCCCGTAACCGTGAGCCAGGCGGTGCTCCAGCAGGCCGTCGCGTACGGAGACCAGCCGCCCAGCAGTTCCGGTTTCGTTCTGCAGGGCATTCGTCCACTGGCCACAGCAGGAACCATGGACCTGAAGGTGCAGGAGGGATCCTTGGAAGCCCTCACAGGAGACCACCGGATCGCCCTGAGCAGTAACGCGCGGCAGGCACTTGGACTCAACGTGGGCGACGACGTGGCTGGCTACTTTGGTGATGGCGCGCCGGTGGAGGCAACGGTGGTGGCAATTTACGAACGCGGGTTGGGATTCGGCGATGTGACCATGTCCAATGACGTGGTGCGTTCCCACACAGCCTCAGGGCTTAACGGGTTTGCGCTGGTTGGGACCGGCGACGATAGTGATGCCACGCGTCAGGTGTTGTCGGATTCCGGCTTTGAGGTGAGTGGTGGCAGCGGTTTGGGCGCGGCCGGTGCGGCGGAACGGTCGCAACAGGGGTGGGTGAGCGTGGTGGCTCTAGTGGTGATCCTTGGCTATATTGCGATTGCCGTGGTGAATACCCTCATGATGGCCACAGGACAACGATCACGCGAGTTTGCATTGATGCAGCTCATCGGAGCCAGTCGAAGGCAGGTCCGCGCCATGATGCGGAAGGAGTCCTTGATAGTCGCAGTACTAGCAGTGATGTTCGGTGTCGCCATTGCCGTTCCGCCGCTCGTAGGAATGAGTGTCGGCATCAGCGGGCATCCGCTCCCGCACCTCTCGGTGCTCCCGAGCCTCACCGTGATCGGGTCCATGTGCGCACTGGCAGTGATCGCTGTTGCCGTGTCCACCCGTTCTACCTTGCGGAGGCGACCCATGGACGAGATCGGGTCGCGGCAGTAGGGGCCGATCTGCCGCGGGGGGAAAACTAGACTCACGCTATGACTTTCGTGATCCGACCCGCCGCGAAAGCTGATCTGCCCGGCATCGTTGCGGTGGACCTGGCCGCGGCGCGGACTTCTCCCGCGAACGCCGGACGCTTCACGTCGAGCATCCAAGCGGCGATCGCCGACCCCGAGCGTTTGGTCCTGATGGCCGAGCTGTCACCGAACGTGGCAGCGGGCGGAGGCGTCGCCGTCGTGGGTTGGGCGAAAACGCACCTTTGGGATTTTGCGGACGGACCGGCGCCGGCCGGCCATTATCTGGCTGGCGTCACAGTTTTGCCCGATTTCCGCCGAAGGGGGCTGGCCGGGGAGCTCACCGAAGCGAGGCTGAACTGGATCTGGCAGCGGGCCAACGAGGCCTGGTATGTGGTCAATGCCCGTAATCAGGCCTCGCTGGCCCTGCACCGGGGGTGGGGGTTCCGGGAGGTCGCGCGTGGTCCCGGTTTTCATACGGTGACGTTCGACGGCGGCGAGGGGGTCCTGCTTTCAGCGGCACGGCCGTTGGACTGACGTTGGGATAGGCTGCTGCGGCCTTAGCATGGTCCACAGGTGCACCGACCGGGGGAGTGTGTGATGGGACCGTTGGAATCGATCCAGGCCAGCACGAAGCAGGGCGAATCAGTGGGTATCGGTACGGGTTCGCGCCCTCCACGAAAACGATCGTCACGGCTGCGGAAGCTGGACCTGGCGATCTTGCTGGTGCTGGTAGTCCTCTTGGCTCTTTCGGCTACTCCGTGGCCTTCCGCGATGCTGATCCGCAGTGTCTTTGAGCGTGGGGCGCAGGCGACCATCGATGAGATGACGCCATACGTCCCGGATACACCGCTGCAGTCGGAAATGGGTGTTGTCTACAAGCCCGGTTCAACTTTCGATGTCTTTAGTCCTGCCGGGACCACCGCGCCGCTTCCCGCTGTGGTGTGGATCCATGGGGGAGCTTGGATTTCCGGGGCCCAGCGCGATGTGAATCCGTACCTTCAGATACTCGCTGCGGAGGGTTACACCACCATCGGGTTGAGCTACCCCATCGCACCCGAGGCCACCTACCCCACTGCGGTGCGAGACATTAATGACGCACTTGCCTACATCAAGGCGCACGCCGCAGAGCTGAACGTGGATACCAGCCGGATAGTTTTGGCCGGCGACTCTGCGGGCGGCCAGCTTGCCAGCCAGATGGCAACGCTGACCGTGAACCCTGAATACGCCAACCTGATGGGAATCACGCCCGCGCTCCAAAAGTCTGAGCTTGCCGCCACCATCCTGCATTGCGGGGTCTATGACCTCCGGGCCATGGCTGACCTGAGCGGCATCGTCGCTTGGGGCTTCAAGACCTCCCTCTGGGCTTACACCGGTACCAAGGATTGGTCCGCCACCTATGCGGGAGCCACCATGTCCACCATTGATTTCGTCACTGCCGACCTGCCGCCGACGTTCATCAGCGGCGGCAATGGCGACGGTCTCACGTGGCTTCAGTCCGTACCGTACAGCAACCGCTTGAAAGAGGCCGGCGTGCCGGTGACCGAACTGTTCTGGCCCGCAAACCATGAGCCTGAGCTGCCGCACGAGTACCAGTTCCATCTGAACTTCGACGAGGCCCGCGAGGCGCGGGACAGGACTTTTGACTTCCTGTCCACTCACGCCGCCAGGCGGTAGTAGCTTTCTGTCGTTTGGGAATTATCTCCATGATGGAACTATTCTTGGATGGTGACCACAAATTCCGAGGAACCTGCCACAACGCGCCGCCCCGCCCTGTCGTGGACTTCCCTGTACTGGGCATCTGCGGCGTGTGTTGCGGCCCTGATCCTGGCCCCGGCCTGGATGTTGGTGGGTAACCCTGCTGTCCTGCGTGGGCATCCCCTGCTGCCGTCGCTGTTGGTGGCGGCAGTCGT
This sequence comes from Paenarthrobacter sp. FR1, assembly GCF_051106045.1. Lineage (NCBI taxonomy): Bacteria > Bacillati > Actinomycetota > Actinomycetes > Micrococcales > Micrococcaceae > Paenarthrobacter > Paenarthrobacter sp. FR1. The sequence goes on from NZ_JBPFSF010000005.1 coordinate 257,714, forward strand.
GGTCGGGGTCGTGTGGGGAGTCTTGCTGTGGCGAGGCCGCCAGGCATTCCGGAGCCGTTCTGCCGTGCGCGCTGTGGGGGCGTGGGCAGGGCGGGTTGCCGTCCTTGCGTTGGTGGCCATGCTGGTTTGGCTCAACCCGTTCGCCTACCAGGCTGGCGCCGCCGCCCCGGGATCAACGGAGGCGCCCGTGGCAGAGTCGCCGACTGCGATCACCATGACGCCAGAGGGCGCGCCAGCCACAGAGGGATTGATCTTCTACCCCGGTGCACGCGTGGAGGCCCGGGCGTACGCGGACATCCTCAAGCCGGCCGTGGACGCGGGCTTCCTGGTGGTCATCCTAAAGACACCGCTGAACCTCAGCCTGTTAGACGGAAACCAGGCGCGGGGCGTCATGGCGGACCACCCGGATATTGCAACGTGGGCGGTGGGAGGGCATTCACTGGGCGGTGTCACCGCGAGTTCCTTCGCCCTGGGCAACCCGGACGTGAGTGGGCTGCTCCTCTACGGCTCATATCCGCTGGACTCCTTGCGTGACCGCGCGGGGCTGGAGGTCCTGTCCATTTCCGGAACCAGGGATGGTCTCAGTACGCCGGCGAAGATCGAGGCTTCCCGCGACTTGCTGCCCCTCGATGCCACCTTCGTCGCGGTTCAGGGCGGAAACCATGCCTACTTTGGGAGCTACGGTCCGCAGCCCGGCGACGGGGATCCGCAGATCAGCCGAGAGGTGGCGCAAGAGCAGATTTCCGCAGCCTCCGTGGCGTTCTTGAGGCAACTGGGGACGCCCTAGGGCCTTAGGGGAATACTTTCGAGCGCCCCTCCGTTCATTGATTTAGATGCAAACGCATGTAAGCTGGATGAACGAGCAACAGGAGAATGCCATGGAAACCCGCCGCATCACCGTACTTTCCGCCGGACTCGGCGTCCCGTCGTCGAGCCGCTTGCTGGCCGATCAGCTGGCCGCCTCTACCGAGCGGCAGTTGCGTGCGGCCGGCTACGAGCCCCGGATCGACGTCGTGGAACTACGCGACCTCGCCGTGGACATCGCCAACAATTTCGTCACCGGCTATGCCGCCCCGCGCCTCGCAGAGGTGATCGCCGGCGTCGAGGATTCCGACGCCATCATCGCCGTCAGCCCCGTCTTCAGCGCCTCCTACAGCGGTCTGTTCAAGTCGTTCATCGACGTCCTCGATCCCAAGTCCCTGGACGGCAAGGCCGTGCTGCTCGGCGCGACGGGCGGCACCGACCGCCACCAGATGGTGCTTGACTACGCCATGCGCCCCCTGTTCAGCTACCTGCGCACCAGGACTGCCGCAACAGGCGTCTTTGCGGGACCACAGGACTGGGGAAACACCGACGACGGCGGATCGCCCCTCTCGTCGCGGGTGGACCGGGCTGCGGGTGAACTCGTGCAATTGCTCAACGGCCCCCAACCGCATCGCAAGAACGACGCCCTGGAGTCGCTGCCGTTCGAGCAGCTGCTCGCTGGAATATCAGCAGGCAGATAGGGCGAACTAATTGCCGGGTCCGGTCGTTGGGGCAAGCATGAAGTGTCCTGTGGATTCCATTGACCTGGTGATGAGCGAACGAAGCGGCGTGGAGATTGACTACTGCCCGCAGTGCAGGGGAGTGTGGCTGGATCGCGGAGAGCTGGACAAGATCATTGATCGCGTCGCGGCAGAAACCATTCCCGGACCTGCCCGGCCTGCCGCCGCGCCGTCCCAGCCACCAATTGCGCCGCCGCCCCTCTACAACCCCTTCGAGTCCCGGCCCCAGCAGCCGCGGTACGAGGATAGGGACAGGCGGAACTACGACCGGAGGGACTACGACCGCCGCGATGGCGATCGCGACCAGTACGGCCGTAAGCGCAAGAAGAAGGAAGGTTTCTTGGGGGATCTGTTCGACTTTTAGTCTCCGTGGCCGGGGCGGAAGTGGTCCCTGCCCCGACGGGCAGGGAATGCGCTCAGGAGGTTTCTTTCTCGAAGAACAGCGACATCACGTCGGCGGGCCAGTCACTTGCGCGACTCGTTTCTTTGTCGACGTAGGCAACCGTCATGAGGCAGCGCGATACGGGATTTCCGCCGGAGTCCGCCATGGAGCACTCGATCAGTGCGTTGGAACCACGGAATTCGCGCACGAACGATGTGATGACGATCTCCTGATCGCCCCGGGCGGGACGCAGAAAATCGATTTCCATCCTCCGGACCCAGACCATGAATGGCAGCTTGCCCAGAGTCTCCAGATCCCAGCCAACATACTCCCGCAGGCCTTCCATCCGGTGATCTGCGTAGTAGGACGCGTAGACGCCGGTGTTCACGTGGTTGTAAGGATCGAGCTCTGAGAACTTGACCCGGTGCGTGGTCTTGTAAACGATTGGTGCCCTCGCCATTCAGCGCCCCTTCGACGGTACTGCTACATCAGTCACCCAGCAGCTCGATGAATTCGCGGGCCTGCTTGATGTTGATGTCCGAATGGCGCGTCAAAGCGAGTGCCGCACCCTCCACGTCACCGCTTTTTGCCAGCGTGCGGATTCGTCCGTAGATCTCATCGTTGAGCATGTTGCTGCTCACTTCCCGGGTCACGTCCCCCTTGCTGACGATTGCCCGGTAGCGGTAGGGGAAGCGCTCCGGCTCGTCGTCGTCGTCCGCCAGGAGGTCCTTGGCCGGGGCTTCGGGCGTAAACGGCTGAGGATGCGCAGCCAGTGCGCCCACGGCGTTCCGGGACGCCCGCAGGCCCTCGCCCGTAGCCTGCAGGTAGAGCTTGATGGCCGCCATGCCCTGTCCTTGCGCGATGAGCGAATAGAGCTGTCGGTGCTGTTCCTGATTCAGCTTGGCCGCAGATTCCTTGGCCAGCTCCACGGGATCCTTGGGGGCATTCGCAGCTGCGAGATCAGCTTTGCTTTCAGCCGAGCGCTTGGTGAAAGAGCGAATAAGAAGGAGCACGCCCGCAATGACCGCAACGAGGATCAGGAGCGGAATGAGGATGGAATCCATGGCGTTGTCAGAGCCGATCTACGTAGTTCTTGGCGGTAAGCAAATCTGAATGGGTGGCCTGGCGCAGGACTTTGATGGCTTCGATCTTTTTCCCACTGCGGACCAGGTTTTGCAGCTCGAACGCCAGCTGCGGATTCAGCTGGCCATTCGGAAGTACGGCCGGCTGATGGCCCGTTTGGCCGGCAGCATGTGAGCGTGCTGCCTGGGCCTGGAGGGCAGTCCTGGAGTTCTCCGCCTGCTCCCTATGGCTGGCCTCGTTCTGGCTCGGTTTGGTGGTGGCCTCGATACGGGCGCGGAGCGCCAATGCTTCCTGCACTTGGGAGGCCTGATGCGCGGCAGAACGGGCGGCCAGTTCGCGCTGGTACCTCTCGGCGTCGGAAACGCCCGTGTCGCGCGGCTTGAAGGCTGCTGTGAGCGCCCATAACAGCCCAACGAGGACGAGAAGCGGAAGGGCAATCGTCAACACGTCACCAAAGTTCATCCCCATGCCTAGAGCTTATGCCAGAACTCCGTTATCCACAGCACATTCCACCTCCGGCATAAGCTTCTGAGAGGACGGTGTCAAATTGAGACCCTCACTGTAAGATGCATCACATTTGGGGCATGTTTGCGGGGGTTTAGCCGGCCCGGGCGAATGACTGAACCTTTCGATCTGTGGATTAATATCCGCAGAATCTTTCTTTGGTCCACAGCGTGTGAGGAACGTTTTCGCAGGTCAGAGGCTACTTTCCTTGAAAAGAATTTCTCTATCCACAGACTAACCCACAGTCTGTGCACAACGTGGGGGTGGTACTCCACAGGTTTTCCACAGGGGGTGTCAGGCCGCTGCTGTAACGTGTCTGAAGTGTCCATTTAGGGCACGAATATCCCACGCAGGCTTTCTGGGGCTCCGAAAATTCAGCTGGTTTTGGAGGACCAAGGAAATCGACTGTGGATAACTTGTGGATATGGCTATTTTGTCTGACCTGACTGGCATCGTCAGATGCACCAGGCGGGCCCGTAACCACACACTGCGCTTTACGGACCGCCAGGGACCACATCTCTGCAGCGGTACACAAATGGAGGACGGCTTTGTCAGTTACGCACTTGGACTCAATCGAGGGCACACGCGCTTCCGACTCGAGCCGGAAACCTCCCCAGGACATCCCTGCTGAGCAGTCAGTACTCGGCGGCATGATGCTGTCCAAGGACGCGATAGCCGACGTCGTCGAGATCGTCCGCGGACATGACTTCTACCGTCCGGCGCACGAGACGATCTACGAATCGATCATCGACCTCTACGGTCGCGGCGAACCTGCCGATGCCGTGACGGTCTCGGACGAACTGACCAAGCGCGGCGAGATCAACCGAATCGGGGGTCCCGCTTACCTCCACGAACTCATCCAGACGGTTCCCACCGCGGCCAACGCGGGATACTACGCCGAGATCGTCGCTGAGCGGGCTGTGCTCCGCCGCTTGGTGAACGCCGGTACCAAGATCGTCCAGATGGGCTACGGCCAGGACGGCGAGGTGGAAGACCTCGTCAACCAGGCACAGGCCGAGGTCTATGCAGTTGCGGAAAAGCGCACCGCTGAGGACTACGTGGCGTTGAAGGACGTCATGGAATCCACCGTGGACGAGATCGAAGCGTCCGGCCACCGTGGCGAAGGCATGACCGGCGTTCCCACCGGTTTCTACGAACTCGATGAACTGACGCACGGACTCCACCCGGGCCAGATGATTGTTATCGCAGCCCGTCCTGCTGTTGGTAAGTCCACGTTCGCACTGGACTTCGCGCGCTCCGCCGCCATCAAGAACAACCTGGCTACAGTCATGTTCTCCCTGGAAATGGGCCGGAACGAGATCGCCATGCGTCTTCTGTCCGCAGAAGCCACTATCGGCCTGCAGGACCTCCGCAAGGGCACCATCAAGGACGAGCAGTGGTCCAAGATCGCCACCACCATGGGCCGCATGAACGACGCTCCGCTGTTCATCGATGACAGCCCCAACATGTCGCTCATGGAGATCAGGGCGAAGTGCCGCCGCTTGAAGCAGCAGCATGACCTCAAGCTGGTGATCCTCGACTACCTCCAGCTCATGAGCTCCGGCAAGAAGGTGGAGTCCCGCCAGCAGGAAGTCTCCGAGTTCTCGCGTGCCCTCAAGCTGCTGGCCAAGGAGTTGCAGGTTCCCGTCATCGCGCTGTCACAGCTGAACCGTGGTTCCGAGCAGCGCCAGGACAAGCGCCCCATGGTCTCCGACCTCCGTGAATCAGGCTCCATCGAGCAGGACGCCGACATGGTCATCCTGCTTCACCGTGAAGACGTCTACGACAAAGAATCGCCGCGTGCCGGCGAAGCCGACATCCTCATTGCCAAGCACCGTAACGGTCCCACCAAGGACATCGTGGTTGCCTTCCAGGGCCACTACTCACGCTTCGCCAACATGGCAGGCGATACCGGCGGTGGCGGCGGGTTCTAGGCCTGCCCTAGGCTGCTGGGCTTTAGGCTCAGTACTCGCCCTTGATCACGAAGTAGGAGCCACGGATCGTTCCGGCCAGCTTCGACTTTTGGCGGGCGAACTTGAACTTCGAGTCCAGTTCCTCGGGGACGTCCATGCCGTCGGCGAGCTTAAAGCCCACAGCCCGCTTTCCCTCGCCCGTGCTGTACATGACATTGATGGACAGGCCCGACTCGTAGAACACGTATGCCATCTGCAAGTCCTCCACCTGGAAAGTTGTGGCTTCCAGCGGCCTGGACTTGATCACGATGTCGCGTTCTTCCTTGAGGATCCGGCTCACCCTGTCCACTACCTCGGGGAGCTCTTCGGCGGGGCTCACTGTGAAATCGTGGTCGTACTTGTTCTTGTAATAGCGGGCTTCGTTGGCCCGCAGCCCGGCAGCGGCCTCGGCCACGGGCGAGGACTCAAGTCCCACGGTAGATACGTTCTTGAAGTCAACGATGTAGGGCAACAGCTCTCCTGGTCCGGCGTATTTGGACCAATGCTACTGATGGGGCGGCCCGGGCCAATCGAACGACGCGTTGCCGGGCCGTGACCGACGCTAGACGCGGATAGTCGTGGAGCGCGATACCACCGCGACAATTCATGCTGGCCCTGATTTTCCTGTTTTGGTTCTTCATGCCGTCTAAACCACGGTTTCCTTCCCGGAGGTCGAGGACGGGAAGGGCCGAGTAACCGATACGTGCCCCTAGCAGCCCTCGAAGTCGCTCAGCACCTTGACCTTTGCGGCTGACCCGGACTCGGGATCGAACGCGTAGCCGATCCATTCCTTGGCCAAGCGACGGGCGAGCTCCACGCCCACCACTCGCTGGCCCATGGTGAGGACCTGGCAGTCGTTGGACAGGATTGACCGCTCCACGGAGAACGAGTCGTGGGCTGCCGTCGCCCTGATGCCCGGAACCTTGTTGGCCGCGATCGCTACGCCGATTCCCGTGCCACAGAAGAGAATGGCCCGGTCCGCCTTACCGTCGCGGATCATCTCTCCGGCAGCGATGCCCACGTAAGGGTAGGGCCTGGTGAAGTCTTCGTCTGCCCGATTCACCCCGATGTCGATCACTTCGGTAATCCGGGAGTCAGTCTGAAGATCGGCCATGATTCGGTCTTTGTAATCAACGCCGGCTTCGTCGGCGCCCACGATAATGCGCATGAAATTCTCCTAGTTTGTTGCTGCGGCGGGGACGGGAACTGCAGTGAAATGAGGCCCGACGGCGGCGAACACCATGGCGAGCGACGTCGCCCCTGGATCCGGCGTGCCGATGCTCTTCTCGGCCAGTGGCCGGGCACGGCCCTTCAACGGGCGAAGTTCCGCAGTGGAGGCAGCGGCGGCGGTGGCGTCGGCCGCAGCAGCTGCCCACGCGTTCTCCAGGTCAGTCCCGGCAGCCACGCGGTCCTCCAACGAGGACGCGAACGGAAGCAGGGCATCCATCATGGTCTTGTCGCCCATCTCGGCCTTTCCAAGGCTCGCGATGCGGTCCGCGAAGGCGCGAACAGACTCTGCGAGGACGTCCGGCGTCGGGGTCTCTGCGTCACCCAAGCGCTCACCAAAGGCGCGGAGCCCGGCACCCCACAGGACGCCCGACGTACCTCCGGCCTTGTCTGCCCAGGCATCGCCCGCAGCGGCAAGGAGGGAACCGGCTCCCGCGCCGCGTTCAAGAGCAACGGCGGCCGCGTCGTGAGCGGCGGCGGATCCACGGACCATGCCGCGGCCGTGGTCACCGTCGCCAGCGATTGCGTCCATGTCGCCCAGCATCGCCTCCGAGTCGCGCAACAATGCTGCGGTGGTGTCCAAGGCCTTCAGGCACTGCCGTGCGTAGGCGCGGGAGGCCTCTGTGGAGGAGTAGTCGGCAGCGGCGGTGGCGTCCAACGCATCTTCGGCTGTGTCCGAGGAAGCCACGTCAAAGCCCACAGCACCCCGACGGTACGCCGGCGTCAGTGCCGGAGCGGTCCAGTACTGCTCAAGCTCGTCGTCCAGCCACGTCAGCGTCAGCGAGGCGCCGGCCATGTCCAGGCTGGTCACCAGCTCGCCCACCTCGGGCATCACCAGCGTGTAGCCGGCTTTGCGGAGCAGGGGAGCCACGGTCCGCCAGAGGACGAATAGCTCCTCATGCTTGGTGGAACCCAAGCCGTTGAGGATCACAGCGAGTCGCCGGGACGCCGCCGGAGTTTCGGCGAGGACGCGCCGGACCAGTTCCTGGCCAAGTTCGACGGCGGACGGCAGCTTGGTATCGAACAGCCCGGGTTCGCCGTGGATACCAAGGCCCAGGCCCATCTGTCCTTCGGGAAGGCTGAACAATGGCTGGTCGGCACCGGGGAAGGTGCAGCCGCTGAACGCCGTGCCAATGGTCCGGGTCAACTCATTCGCCTTGCGCCCCAAACGAACCACGGCGTCAAGGTCCAGCCCGGCTTCGGCAGCAGCTCCCATGACCTTGAAGACCACGAAGTCACCGGCTATGCCGCGGCGCTTCTCGATCTCCTCCAGGGAGGCACTGGCGATGTCGTCCGTAACCAGCACATTTTGAGTGGTGATTCCCTCGACATTCAGGCGCTCACTGGCCATGCCGAAGTTCATGACATCGCCGGCGTAGTTACCGTAGGTGAACACGACGCCGGCTCCGGAGTTGGCGGCCTTGGCCACGGAATAGGCCTGCTGCGACGACGGCGAGGTGAAAATGTTGCCCACCACGGCACCGTCAGCGAAGCCCGGCCCGATGATGCCGGCGAAGGCCGGGTAGTGTCCTGAGCCGCCGCCGGTGATGACGGCGACCTTCGGAGTTGCCGGGCGACTGCGACGGACAGCGCCGCCTTCCACCTGGCGGACGAGGTCCGAATGGGCATCGCAGAAACCGGCGAGGGCTTCGTCAGCGAAGTCGGCGGGATCGTTGAAGATTCTGGTCATGGTGGGTCCTGGTTCTGGATTTCGGACTGGCGGAGGGACTTAGTGGATGTGGCTGCCGCCGTTGATGTCGATGGTGGTGCCGGTGAGGTACGCGGAGTCTTCGGAGGAGAGGAACGTGATCACTGCGGCAACTTCCTCCGTGGTGGCGTTGCGGCCCAGGGGGATGCCGGCATTGATGGCGGCTTCCTGCTCTTCGGTGCTGCCGACGCGGATGTTGGTGTCCACGGCGCCGGGGGTGATGGCGTTGACGGTCACGCCGGTCTCACCGATTTCGCGGGCCAGCGCCTTGGTGAAGCCTAGGATGGCGGCCTTGGCTGCGGAGTAGGGAACCTTGCCGAACACGCCGCCGCCGCGCTGCGCGGACACCGAGGACATGTTGACGATGCGGCCCCAACCATTGGCGATCATGCCCGGGAGGAACGCCTTGGTGACCAGGTAGGTGCCGGTGGCGTTGACGTCCATGACCTTGTGCCACAGCTCAAGCGTGGTTTCCAGGAACGGAACGGGGGAGGTGATGCCGGCGATGTTGGCCAGGGCTCCAACGGGCGGGAGGTTTCCGGCGGTGACTTCTGCAGCCACGGCGGCCTGGGCTGCGGTGACGGAAGCTTCGTTGGCGACGTCGATCTCGTAGCCGAAGGCCGGAACGTTGAATTCGTTGGCAATCTCGGCGGCAACCTTGGCGGACTTCTCCCCGTCGAGGTCCAGGATAACGATGCCCCAGCCCTGGTTGGCGTAGCGGCGGGCGGTGGTGAGGCCGATGCCGCGATCGGAGGTAGCTCCGGTGAGGACTGCGGTGCGCTGGATGGTGGTCATGGTGCTCCTTGGATGGTGGTTGTTAGATGAGGTCTGAGATGTAGCTGGCCGCTTTGGCTGCAGCAGCGGGGCGTTCGTCGTGGGTGACGTCCCGGGTTTCGAGTTCCAGGGAGAAATGGCCGGCGTAGGCCATGTCCCTGAGTGCCACGAGTCCGGCGCCGAAGTCGGCCTGGCCGTTGCCGATGCTGAGGTTGATATTCCCCGGCTCGTTGGCTGTGGCCGGCACGGCGTCCCGGAGGTGGACGTGCTTTATCCGGGAGGAGAAGCGGTCCACGAAGTCCACTGGGTCGCCACCCGACGCGACGATGTGGCTGAAGTCCATGACGATTCCGACGTCGGAACCGGCAAGGCGGTCGGCCAGCAGCTGCGCGCGTTCGGTGTTCCAGCACAGCCGGTAGTAATGCAGGGATTCGGTCCACAGCTCGACGCCGAACTCCGCCGCGCGCTTGGAAGCATGGATCAGTTGGGCTGCTACGACGTCGATGTCCTCTTCCACGCTCCGCAGGGGATCATGGTCGATGGCCCCGCATGGCAGGACGAGCGCCTTCGCGCCGGTCTTGGCCGCCAGGGTGAGCAGCATCCCGAGGTGCCGTTCGCGCGCTGCCTGAGCGCCGGCGTCGAGCGTAGCGTTCAAGTCGCCGACATCGCCGTTGACCGAGAGGACACGCATGCCCGTGTCATTGACGACGGCGGCAACCGCCTCCACGGCCCTGGCGTCCAGTACGTAGGGCACATGGTCGCAGACGCCCGGGAGTGCACCGAGGTCGATTTCCTCGAAGCCGAGGCGGCCCATGGTGTTCAGGGCTGCGGCCAGATCCTGGTGGCGAAAGCTGATGGACGAGCAGCCCAGTCGTTGATGAAACATCGTCGTTGATCCTCAAGTTGGGGCCCTCGCCAGAGAGGGACCGTAGTGATGGAGACCACGTTAGCTAGGTTGACTGTCAACAGTCAACCTTCGAAGTTGACTGTTGACATTGCTGGTGTCCTCGGTCACAGTTGACGTATTATGTTGACTGTCGACAGTGGGGTTGCCGAAGAAGCGCCGCACTTTTGAAAGGGAAAGACACATGAGCAATGAAGCTCTGACCATGCGTGGTCCGGTTCATGGAACCAAGGAAGCAAAGCGCGTCGCCGTCGGTTCCGGCGTTGGCGCAGTCATCGAAACCTACGATTTCATCGGTTTCGGCACCGCCGCTGCACTGTACTTCGGTACGGCGTTCTTCCCGGGCGCCGACCCGGTGACTGGCACCTTGGCCTCCTTCGCGACCCTCGGCGTCGGCTTCGCTGCCCGTCCGTTGGGTGGCATCATCGGTGGCCACCTCGGCGACAAGCTCGGCCGTAAGCCGGTGCTCGTTGCGTCGCTGATCCTCATGGGCCTGGCAACATTCGCCATCGGCCTCCTGCCGACGTACTCGCAGGTGGGTCTCCTTGCTCCCGCGCTCCTGGTTTTGGTCCGCATCATCCAGGGCCTGGCTTTCGGTGCTGAATGGGGAGGCGCCATCCTGATGAGCTACGAGCACGCACCGTGGCGGAAGAAAGGCCAGTTCACGGGCATCGTGCAGGCCGGTTTCCCCGTTGGCCTCCTGCTCGCCAACCTTGTCTTCCTCAGCAGCGTGGGCCTGGGCAGTGAGTGGGCCTGGCGGGTGCCGTTCCTCGCGAGCATCGTGCTTGTGGCTGTTGGCTTGATCATCCGCTCCAAGGTTCCCGAGTCCCCGGTATTCGAGGACGTCAAAGCCAAGGGCGACATCGTGAAGTCCCCCATCGTCGAGGTCATCAAGACCGACTGGCGCAACATCGTCCGCGGCATCGGCCTCCGCATCGCCGAAACTGCCGGCTACGCCGTTTCCGTGACGTACATGATTTCCTACCTGCACACCAACAACCTGGCCGACAAGACCGAAACCTTGGTGGCGCTCTGCATTGCGGCCGGCATCGGTATCTTCGCAACATACTTCTGGGGCAAACTGACGGACCGCGTTGGTCGCCGTCCTGTGTACATCTGGTCCACGGCCTTCGCAGTGGTGTTCGGCATCCCGATGTTCATGCTGGTGAACACCGGAGTGTTCCTCCTCATCATCGCCACCATCGTCATCGCCTACGCCGTCTGCCAGAACTCCCTGGCCGGCGCCCAAGGTGCATGGTTCCCGGAGCTCTTCCAGGCCAAGACCCGCTCCTCCGGCGCGTCGCTGTCCTACCAGATCTCCGCCATGGTCTCCGGTTTCACCCCCTTCATCACCACCCTGTTGTTCGTCAGCATGGGATGGATGGGCCCGGCCCTGCTGTTCAGCGTCTACGCCGCCATCGGCCTGTGGGCAGCGCTGATCACCCGTGAAACCTGGGGCAAGCGCGAGCGAGCTCTCGCCGAAGAAGCCGCCAGCAAAACTCCCCAGACGGTAAACGCCTAAAGCACCCCTCGACGTCGGGCGCGTTCTCCCCATCGGTACGCGCCCGACCCCGGAAGGAATCCAGTGACTCTCTCATCCGTTGAAACGGCTGCCGCCGTGGCAGCCCCCGAACCCGAACGCATCGACCGCATCCGCGCCGCCGCCTACCGCATCCGCCACTACGCCCTGACCATGGGCGAGGTCCAAGGCCAGGGTTACGTCGGCCAGGCGCTCGGCGCCGCTGACATGCTGGCCGCCGTCTACGCTGACCAACTCAGCTACCGTGCTGACGATCCGCACTGGGAGGGCCGCGACCGGTTCCTGCTCTCCACCGGGCACTACGCAATCGGCCACTACGCGGCGCTGGCCGAAGCCGGAATCGTTCCAGTAGCCGAACTCGAAACCTATGGTTCCGACGATTCCCGCCTGCCGATGTCCGGCATGTCCACGTACACCCCGGGCATGGAAATCTCCGGCGGTTCGTTGGGCCACGGCCTGACCATCGCCGTCGGAATGGCTCTGGGCCTTCGCCTCCAAAGCTCCGCATCCCGCGTGATCAACTTCCTCTCCGACGGCGAACTCGATGAGGGGTCCACCTGGGAGGCCGCCATGGGCGCGCACCACCACCAGCTGGGCAACCTGACGGCCATGGTGGACATCAACGCCCTCCAGGCCGACGGCGCCACCGACACCGTGCTCCGCACGGAGCCCGTCACCGAGAAATGGGAATCATTCGGCTGGTACACGCAGCGCGTGGACGGGAACGACGTCGGGGCGCTGCTGGCAGCGTTCGACAACATCGCCGCCCGCAGGGCGGTTGCGGGAACCTCTGCTTCCGGACAGCCGTCGGTGATTCTCTGCGACACCAAGGTAGGCCGCGGCGTGCCACTGCTGGAAACCCGCGAGAAAGCGCACTTCATGCGCATCGAAGAGCACGAGTGGCAGATCTGCCGCGAACAGCTGACCGCAGGATACGAAGGGACGGCTTCAGCATGAGCACAGTGACCACCAAACCGAAACTCAAGACCTCCGCCATGATCGCGTCCTTCGCCGATCCCGGCCAGAAGACCACGTCCGCGCCGTTCGGGCATGCGCTGGTCAAAGCCGCCGAGGCGGACTCCCGGATTGTCGGACTCACCGCTGACCTTGGCAAGTACACGGACATGCACATCTTCGCCAAGGCCTTCCCTGAGCGCTTCTTCCAGATGGGCATGGCCGAGCAGCTCCTCTTCGGCGCCGCCGCCGGCATGGCCGAAACCGGACTGATCCCGTTCGCCTCCACCTACTCGGTGTTCGCTGCCCGGCGTGCGTATGACTTCCTCTGCCTGGACATCGCCGAGCCCAACCTTAACGTCAACATCATCGGCGGACTCCCCGGCCTGACCACCGGCTACGGACCCAGCCACCAGGCCACCGAGGACATGGCCATCTTCCGCGGCATGCCCAACCTGACCATCGTGGATCCGTGCGACTCCGTGGACATCGAGCAGGCTGTTCCGCAGCTTGCGGCCTCGGATGGACCCACGTACCTGCGCTTGCTGCGCGGCAACGTGCCCACTGTCCTGGACGAGTACGACTATAAGTTTGAGCTCGGTAAGGCCAAAGTCCTGCGTGGCGGCAACGATGTTGTGTTCGTATCCTCCGGCCTGATGACCATGCGTGCGCTGCAGGCGGCGGATGCGTTGGCGAAGCACAACGTGGATGTGGCCGTGGTGCACACTCCCACCATCAAGCCGTTCGACTCCGCCACCGTGCTGGCCGAGCTGAACACGGATCGCCTGGCCGTGACGCTGGAGAACCACACGGTTGTTGGCGGCCTGTTCGAAACTGTTGCGTCCGCCGTCGTGACTGCTGGTCTCGGCAAGCGCGTGGTTCCCATCGCGCTTCCGGACCAATTCCTCGACGCCGGTGCACTGCCAACGCTGCACGAACGCTACGGGCTGTCCGTGGACCGGATTGTGGCGAAAGTGTTGGCGGAACTCGGCTGAGTTTTCCTGGGAGTGCGGGACGGACATGACTGCCCGTCCCGTACTCCTGCCCGTAGTATCGACAGTTAACACCGGACTGTCAGCAGTCGCCCATAGAACCTGAGGACACACCATGGCCGCCACCGCATCCCTGCTGGGACTTGAGAAGAAGAGCCTGCGGGAACAAGCACTCGCAGCACTGCGGACCGCGATCACCAGCGGTGAACTCGAGCCGGGGCGGCACTTGGTGGAAACCGAGCTTTCCGAGATGCTGCAAATCAGCCGCGGCACCCTCCGCGAAGCCCTGCGCCAGCTGGAACAGGAAGGCCTGATCTCCGCCGGCGCGCGCGGGCGGATGTCCGTGCGGCACTTGGACGTCAAGGAAATCCGGGACATCTTCGCCGTCCGAGGCGTCCTGGAGTCGTTGGCTGCCCGGACCCTCAGCGATATGCCGGACAAGGAAGCCGCGCTCGCAGAGCTGCGTGCCGCCGTCGACACCATGGACAAAGCCGCCAAGTCATCACTGGAGGAGCGGATTGAATCCGACCTCGAGTTCCACCGCACGCTCTGCCGCCTGTCCGGAAACGAAACCCTGCTCCATTCGTGGGAATCCCTGGAGGGCTCCATCCGAATGTCCATCATGTTCGCCGGGCTGGAACGCGCCACGCGCAACATGAGCGTCGGCCGGCATCACGACATTGTTGCTGCCATTGAGACCGGAAACGCGGCGAAAGCACGCGAGACGATCATCGCGCACATGGACGGTGCTGCCGAGAATTTGGTGGGGTAGTTCGGGGAGTTTCACTAGGCAATTTAGGGCTGGCGGCGGATCTTAAAGGCGCTCTGCCACGCATGCGTGGCTTCTCTCGTTCCAATCTCTTTTACATCCGAGCGTTCGCAGCGGCCTGGAACCTGTCCGACACTACCGACCGGGCGCGGGGAGGCGATGACCCAGCGCATGTCTCAGACGCTCGCGGAGTTCGGCAGGGGTTTTGCCTTTTATGGCCGGCAGTTCCATCTCGATGCCCAGGGTGAGGACTTTTACATAGACCTTCTCCTAGTTCACGTGCCTACCAATCGCTTTGTGGTCGTTGAGCTGAAGTCCGGCAAGTTCAGGCCCGAACATCTTGGGCAGCTGAATTTCTACGTGGCTGCGGTCAATGACTTGGTGAAGTTCCCTGAGGATGTCTCCCACAGTCGGAATTCTGGTTTGCGGCTCCAAGCACGAGCCTACAGTGAGGTACGCACTGGACGGGTCATCCCAGCCAGTCGCCGTGAGTTCATATACGTACGCTTCCCTCCCTCCGGAAGAGAGGGAAGCTCTGCCATCTCCGGAAGCAATTACTGCCGCGCTTGAGCAGGGAACGGTGGTCGACTCCGGTGACCAAGACTAAGTAGGGTATGGCACCGAACGACTGGTAGAACGGTAACCACCCTCCAGCAGCACGTTTCCTTGAAGGACGCCCACGCTGAGGCCCGGGTGACGAACTGTCGTGGTGTTCAGCTGCCTTCGGCCAGCGGCAGGGTAAGGCTGAAGTGTGCCCCGCGTGGGGCCGGATGAGCTTTTGCCGTGCCGTGGTGGGCGAGGGCTGCGTGGTGCACCACGGCCAGTCCCAATCCGGATCCTGCCACGCTTCGCGCGCTGGTGGCACGGTAGAACCTGTCAAAGACGTGCGGCAGGTCCTCCGATGGAATACCCGGTCCCGTATCCCGCACATCAAGAGTGGCGCTGCCTTCGGACACGCTCAGGGTTACCCGGACCTGGCCTGGCTCGGGCGTGAATTTGCCGGCCGTGAATTTGCCAGCCGTGAATTTGCCAGCATTGTCCAGTAAGTTCGCGATGGCACGGGCCAGCCTGACGCGTTCCCCTGATACCAGGAGCGGGTGCCCGGAGCCTTCGAGTGACCATGCAACTCCGGGGTAACGCCGTTCGGCGTTGTCCAGGCAGAAAAGCACAAGTTCGTTGAGGTCCATTTCTTCGGTGAAGGAAGGGGCCTCTTCGTGGCGGGCAAGGTCGATCAGGTCCTCAATGAGGGACTGCATCCCTATCAGTTCATGCTCCAAGGCCCCGGTGATGCGATCTTTGCTTGCCTGCGACAGTTCGGGATTCCTGAGCATAGCCGCATTGGTTCGCAGGGACGTCAGGGGAGTCCGCAGTTCATGTGAGGCATCGGCAATCAGTTGTTCCTGCTGGCGACGGGATTCCTCCAACTCGCCGAGCATCGTATTGAAGGCGATGCTGAGCCTGTCGATCTCCGTTGTGGTGCTTCGCGGGATCCTGACGTCGGTGTTGCCG
Organism: Paenarthrobacter sp. FR1; assembly: GCF_051106045.1. Classification (NCBI taxonomy): domain Bacteria; kingdom Bacillati; phylum Actinomycetota; class Actinomycetes; order Micrococcales; family Micrococcaceae; genus Paenarthrobacter; species Paenarthrobacter sp. FR1. The sequence goes on from NZ_JBPFSF010000005.1 coordinate 273,556, forward strand.
GTCTTGGCGATACTCTCGGCCACGGCTGTGAGGCGATCTACCGGCCGGAGTCCGCGTCGCGCTGCCACATAGGCAGTAGCAGCGGCCACAACCAAGGCGCCCAGCACCGTCGCCGTGAGCAGCCAGCCGAGCCGCTCGAAGGACGCCAGCACCCTGTCGTTCCTGACGCCCACCACCAACGCTTGTTGGTTTGGCAGAGGTCTGACGTAAACCCGGATTGGGTCGTTGCCGATGGCTGCTTCCGTGAAGAAAGCCTCACTCTTGCCGGCTGCCACGTCGCGCATCTGCCCAGTGATGGGTAAGGCAGGCCCGGCGCCTGAATCAGGGTCTTCGCCGGGGGTGGGCGCCACGAGCTGGGCGCAGGCAGGCGAACGGACCCAGGTGCACTGCGAAAACCCTTGCCAGTTGGGATCGGTCTGGATGAGCTGAATGATGCGATCCGATTCACGCCGCAGGGAAAGGTCCTCGTTCTTTCGCAGTTCGTGGCCCACCAAGGCATATACCAGCACCGCAAACACCATGACGGTGAGAGTGATGGCCGCTGCGATGACCAGCGTCATCCTCAGCCGTAGCGTCACGACGCAGCCAGCCGGTATCCGACGCCCCGAACGGTCTGGATGATCCGTGGTTCGCCCTCGGCTTCGAGTTTTCTTCGCAGGTAGCTGATGTAGACCTCCAATGAATTGGAGGCCGGCGTCATTGCATATCCCCACACGGCGTCACTGATCTGGCCTCGGCTGAGTGCCTGCTCAGGGTTTTCCGCGAGGACGCAAAGAATGGCGTATTCGGTGCTGCTGAGGTCAATCCACCGTCCGTTTTGCCTCACTGCGTGGGCCTCGGGCACCAGTTCCAAATCGTTGTACCCACTGGGACTGGCCGGAAGGTGGGTTGTCCGGCGTGCCATGGCCCTCAACCGTGCCAGCAGCTCCTTGGGGTCAAACGGCTTGGAAAGGTAGTCATCCGCTCCGGCGTCCAACCCTGCAACGCAGTCGGCCACATCGCTGCGGGCCGTGAGCAAGAGGATCGGAACCGCATTGCCGGCCGCTCGGAGCATTCGGCAGAGGCCGAGTCCGTCCATCACCGGCATCAAAACGTCCGCTACCACTAGGTCCGGGGATGTTGCGGCCACCCTTTCCAACGCCTCCCGGCCGTCATCTGCCGATTCAACCTGGTAGCCGGCCGCTTCGAGCAGGGACTGCAAGGAGCTCCTGATATCCGGATCGTCGTCGACGACCAAGACTGTTATGGGCTCCGTCATGGCCACCAGCATAGTTTGCGGGGCTTCAGAATCCTTTAAGTTCCTTTCTGAACCATGGGGCTATGGAAAAGGACACTGGAACCACCTATGCAACGGCCAGGCAGCGCGGGCTGTTGGAGGCTCGGCGGCGCCGTCCACGAGCCAGGGATTGGGTTGTGTGCCTGTTTGCAGGACTGCTCATGGCACTGCTCTTTGGCCATGGACTGGTGCCGGAGGTCCGTGGGATGGCGCTGGCCATCGAGAGCTTCCTGCCCTGGGTGGGGGTGGTCATAGCGGCCTTGCTGATAGTGGCATTGCTCTCGAAAGCCTGGTTTGGAGCCCTCCCGGCGGCGGCCGCACTCGTGTCCTGGTGCGTGATCTTTCTACCCGTCGTGGCCACCGGAATCGCGCCGGCTTCCGCTGCAGGCGCCTCGGAGGAGGCTGCCAGCGGATGGAGCGTTGTCACGCAGAACCTCCGCGCAGGAAACCCGGATGCCGATGTGGCTGTGGCAAAGCTGATCAAGTCAGGTGCCGACGTCGTGGTCCTCCAGGAGCTCTCCGGGCCCACCTTGGAACGGATCTCTCCGCTCATGGACGGGACGTTCGCGCATCGGCAGGTAGCGGGGACGGTGGGCGTGTGGAGCCGCTTTCCGCTAAGCCAAGGCAGGCCCCTTGCTTTGGGGCTCGGCTGGTCCCGCGCCCTGAGCATGCGGCTGGAATCGCCGGACGGTCCCGTCCAGCTCTATGCCGTGCACCTGCCCTCCGTCCGACCCAGCGACGTCACCAGCAGGAACAGCGGGCTCGCGAAGCTCAGCAGGATGGTGGAGGCGGACCCCTCGCCGCGAATATTGGTGGTGGGAGACTTTAACGCTGCCAACACAGACCGCGCCTTCAGCCCGTTGCTGGCAATACTCGACGACGCCCGGTCCGGTTTCGGATTCACCTGGCCGGCCAGCCTGCCCGCCACGAGGCCTGACCATATTCTGTTCCGCGGGTTCACCGTTTCCGGAGCCTCTGTCATCAGCTCGCCGGGCACCGACCATCTCGCAACGATGGCGTGGCTGCAGCCCGGGCCTACCCGCCCGACGGTGAGCTTTCAAGGATGACAAAGCGAGCGGGGGAAAACGACACCCAACAGCCTGCCTGTCCCCTTAAATGCCACCAGCCTTCAGCAGGTGATCCGGCAGTCGGTTTCCCGGGGCCCGGCCGCGGATTTCAAGGAGCTCCCGGGCATGTGCGTGGAGCTTCTTATCCTCGTCAGTCACCGGTTCCCACGACGGAATCGGCACGGCTGTCCCCGTTTCGTCGCGGGCGACCATCACCGTGAGGCAGTACGTGGTCAGGTTCATCTCGCGCGTCTTTGGGTCACCGGAGCGAACGTGGACGGCGATGTGCATGCCTTTGGCTCCCGTGTACACGAGGCGCGCCTCGACTTCCACGACGTGACCGATCAGCAGCGGCCGGTAAAAGCGGACGCCGCCGGAGAACACAGCCACGGTGTCCTTCCCGCAGTAGCGGGACGCGCAAACATACGCGGCCTCATCAATCCACTTCATCACGATGCCGCCGTGGACCTTGCCGCCCCAGTTCACATCAGTGGGGGACGCCATGAACCGCAGCGTGACGCGCTCGGCCGTCCCGGCGTCGGTATATTCCTGGGCGTTCATAGCGTTGACGATCTGCTCGCGAACTTCGATGCGCGCCAGCGCGTGGTCGCGTTGCTCAATCTCTGTAGGCGTTGAGGGGGCGAACTGCGGGACGGGGATCGGCTTGCCGTCCGGACCTACGGCTACGAAGATCACCATGCACTGGCTGTGCATCGTCTCCGGTCCACCCTTCGGATCCCGGGAGCTGACCACGGTGTGGATATGCATGGAGGAGCGGCCTGTGTAGACAATCGTGGAGGTCACCTCCACCATGTCGCCGCTGTTCACCGGATCCGTAAAGTGGATGTTGCCCACGTAGGCGGTGACGCAATAGGACTTCGCCCAGCCAACAGCCGCCGCGTAGGCAGCCTTGTCCACCCACTCAAGAACTGTGCCGGCATCCACCGACCCGCTGTGCCCGACGTCAGTGGGGGCCGCGAGGAAGCGGAGGGTCACGGAATTGCCGGCAGCGTCGCTCATGCTGGAAGTTTACTGTTGGCGGGTTTCTGTTACGCGAGTAAGTCGGTCCTCGCTGTCCATTCGGACAGACACCTCACGTGTTGCGCTGAATGCCGAGGGTGGAAATGAGATCCTCGTGCAATTCGAACCAGGCCCGGTGGAAGGAATCGCGGTCGGTAGCGGTAACCCAGGCAGAGTCCTCCACCGCTGCTTTGAGTGCGCGGAGCAGACGTTCGGAATACCCCTCGAAGCGAGGCAACAAACCGGTCAGTCGTGCCTCCAGCGGACGCCACGCTGCCAGGGCGCCTATCAGGAAGTCCATGGCATCCTGAGTGGCCGGTGCCTGCAGTTGGAAAGCACTGCAAGCACTCACAACTCCGGTGTTGTAGTCCGTGAAATCGTCATGGACGGCCAGCACCATGCCGCGCGCACCCGCGCTGTCCAGTTCTTCGGCAAGCAAGCGCTCATTCTCGGCCCTCCCCAAGCTCGACAACGACCAACCGCTGGTCCCCGCAAAAGTGCTGCGGGAGACAAAACCGTTCACGCCCGCGTCGATCAATTGGGACTCCACCAGACTGCGATCCTGCGAGAAGCGAGCCGCCACGGCCTGGGTATCGGCAAAGCCCAAGAGGCGGACGGCGTGCAAGGTGAGGAGCCTCATTCGGCATCCATCCGGGCAACGGTTCCGTGTGATCCGTCAACGGCCAACGTCTCGCCGTTAGTGAGCAGTTCCAGCGCCTCCCGAACCCCCAGCACAGCGGGGATCCCGAACTCGCGGGCGACGATCGCGGCGTGCGACAACATCCCGCCGGTCTCCGTGATCACCGCCGATGCCGTCCAGAAGAGTGGCGTCCATGCGGGGTCGGTGGTGCGGCAGACCAGAACATCGCCGGACTGGAAGCGGTTGAATTCGTCGGGTCCGTGAATGAGCCGGGCAGGACCCCGGGATGTGCCCGCGCTCGCAGGAGTTCCCGTGAGGATTTGGGTCATTGAGTTGCCGCTGTACGTGGACGATCCGCGAGCCTGTCAAGACGCTGCTGGGCTGCCTGCGCGGAGCGGAGCCCCAGACTTTCGGCGATGTGCGGCCACGTCAGGCCTTCCGCCCTGGCAAGGAACAACAGCGCAGTTTCGACGGCGTCCATCTCACCTCGCGCGGCGGATACCAGCGTGAGGGCGGCGCGGAGGTCCAGGGTGTCGGGCGCAGGAGCGTTGTCCTGTCCCCGTGAGCGCCACAGCACGTGTTGGATCAGGTCCATCGCGGACGGCGGTTGCTGTTGGCGGAGCCATGGCCGGGCGGGGAGGTCAGAGGCGCCCCTGTCCAGGAGCAGGCGTGTTGCCTGCGTTTGGAGGGAGGTTGTGGCGGCGTCATGGGTGGCTGCGCTTTGGTTCATTGCCCCAGCTTTGGCTATCAACACTTTGTTGTCAACAACATGTTGAGTGTAGAAATGCGGCAAAGTCACGCAACTTGCGCAGTAAATGAGAATCAATATCATTTAACGCATGCCTCATCACGCAACCCTCCCCACCTTTGCCCCCACGACGCGCAGACGCCGCTTCCGCGCGCGGCCAATTGCCGCCGTCGGGCTTTCCGCCCTTCTCCTGACCGCCTGTGCGGCTCCAGGCGGCTCGGCCGGAAACGCCAACGAAGCGTCGCCGTCCGCAACCTCAAAGCCGAGCCCGAAGGAGGCGGGCGCTCCGACCCCTCGCCTCGTATACACGCACGACGCCGGTATCGCAGTTCTCGATGCCACCTCGCTGAAGCAGGTGGGAACCGCGGAGATGTCCGGTTTCAACCGCCTGAATCCGGCAGGCGACGGACGGCACGTCTTCGTATCCACCGGCGACTCTTTCCGCCTCTTCGACGCGGGCGCCTGGACCGAACCGCACGGCGACCACAGCCACCACTACGTAAGTGATCCCAAGCTGACCGATTTGGCGTTTGAGGCTGACAAGGCCGGTCACGTGGTGCTTCACGCGGGTAAGACCGTGCTGTTCAATGACGGCTCGGGCAAGGTGGAGAGCTACGAAACGTCGGCGCTGGCCGCCGCGGTGGAGGATGGGAAGCTGCCTGCCACGGACACTTACGTGACGCCGGAAGCGCACCACGGAGTCGCCGTCGAACTCGAAGACGGCAAGCTGCTGGTGACCCTCGGCAACGAGGAAAGTCGCACCGGCATCGCGGTGCTCTCGACCGGCAAGGGCCAGGACCGCAAGGAAATCGTGCGCAACGAGGACTGCCCGGGAGTCCATGGTGAGGCCGTTGCGGCAGGCGAAGCCGTGGTGGTTGGCTGCGAGGACGGCATGCTGATCTATAAGGACGGGATCATCACTAAGGTCGCGAGCCCGGATGCGTACGGTCGGCTGGGAAACCAGGCCGGTTCGGAGAAGTCTCCCGTGATCTTGGGCGATTACAAGGTGGACAAGGCGGCCAAGCCCGAACGTCCGACGCGAATCTCGCTCGTCAACACTGAAGCCGCCGCCATGCAGCTCGTGGACATCGGCACCAGCTACTCGTTCCGCTCACTGGGCCGCGGGCCGTCGGGTGAGGCTCTGGTCCTCGGAACTGATGGCGGACTGCGCGTGATCGATCCGCTCTCCGGAGCGGTTACGTCAACCATCCCCGTGGTAGCTGCTTGGGAAGAGTCTGCCACGTGGCAGGACCCCCGGCCGACGCTCTTTGTGCAAGGTTCGACGGCGTTCGTCACCGAACCGGCCACCAGCACCATTCACGCGGTGGACCTGAAGACGGGCAAGGTTGCGAAGTCGGCGAAGGTGGACCACGTCCCGAACGAGCTCACCGGCGTCACGGGCTAGATCGCTCTCTCACATCCCACCCCCTTTTCCGCGACGCTCTCTCACATCCCACCCCTTAACGCCGATCGCTCTCTCACTTTCCTCAAGGAAGTGAGAGAGCGATCGGCGAATCGGGTCAGGATGTGAGAGAGCGTCCGCGGTTGGGTTACGCGAGGACGCGGAGCTTGGATCCGGAGCGGCCGAACAGGGCTGCGTCGGCGGAGATCTTGCCGGCGCCCGCAAGCGCCAGGGCCAAGGCTGCGCCGGCGAACAGTAGCACCAGCTCGTATCCGCCGTTGCCCACGAAGACGCCGGCCGGGGCGTGTACCAGGAACAGCGCGCCGAGCATGTTCACGGCAAGGAGGGCTGCGAAGACGCGGGTCAGGAAACCGATGATCAGCGCAATGCCGCCCACCAGCTCAAGGGTTGCGACAATCGGAGCTACCGCGGAGGCGCCGGGCACGCCCATCTGGGCGAAGGAAGCCTGCGTGCCGGCAATGGTGAATTCGTTGAACTTCTGCCAACCGTGCGCGGCGAAGAGAAATCCTGCAATAACGCGCAGGATGGTCAGGGCTGTGGTGGTCAAGCTGGACTTGTTCATATCTTCAACCCTTACGGACATAGGTTGAAGAGTCAACTAATTGTGGCCTCTTATGACCAAAATCAGGAGCTATCGAACTTCCGGGCGCTCCATGTATCGCGCGTCGGGCTCAGCGAAGCCGAACTGCTTGTACAGCCCGTGGGCATCACCGGTGTGGAGCATCCAACGGAAGTTGGCCCCCGGCCCGGCGTCGATCATCTCCTGCACCATCGCCTTGCCCAGCGACTGGCCCCGCGCCGATTCGTGAACATAAACGTCGGCAAGATAGGCAAGGGCGACGCCGTCGGAGAACGCCCGGGCATAGCCCACCATGGCACCTGTTCCAGAGTCGTACGCGCCCACAATCCGCCACGCGTTGTCCAGTTGCGCTTCGACGTCGGCCCGCGTGCGCCACTTTGCCCAGTAAACATTCGTGGAGAGCTGGGTCCAGAGCCAATCGCGATCCACGCGGTCCTTGTCAGTGGAGAGGAAGAACGTCATCGTGTCCCCTTCGCCTGATTCCGGCGCTTCCTGGCCGGCTTTTGAAGCCACGGCTGCAGGAGCCTGGTGGTGATGGGCAGGAAGATGTACGTCATCAGCGGCGTCAGGATGACGATGTTGAGGAGAACCTGAAGAACCAGCGGCCATTCCTGCGTCAGTGGATGCAGCAGGAAATTTGCCAGCAGGCTGAGCGGGAAGAACGGCAGGAAGATGCTGATGGCTTGCTTCCACCGCGGTGGCACCACGGTTTCGGGCACCACCACCGAGACGTCACCCGGCCGCGAGAACCAACCCTCGATCCCCGTGTGCCGCTCCACGCGGGTGGTCTCCATCATGTCCCTGGCGCTGTCAATCCACCACCGACGCTCCTCCGAGTCCTCCCACTCCTGCAGTGACCCGGCGTCGGCAAAGCGATACAGCATGTGCCACTCATTGGAGCCGGCACCATTGCGTACCCACCCCGACCCCAAATATCCGGGCCATTCACGGGCGAGTTCCTGGCCTGCATGGGCCCAGGCGTTCGCTTGACGGGTGTAGCCGGGGAGGATGGTGCGGGCCACGGAAACGGTGACGGGATGCTCGTTGGACACGGCCCCAAATTTACCCGGCTCCCGGCGGACTAGGCTTGTTTAGTGCCTCAAACCACAACCACCACACCTCGCTCCAACGCCCGGGAGATCCTGCGCCTGGCCGTTCCTGCTTTCGGCGCCCTCATCGCCGAGCCCCTGTTCCTCCTGGCGGACTCCGCCATCGTTGGGCACCTGGGCGTCGACCAACTGGCGGGCGTGGGGCTCGCGTCCACCATCCTGCACACCGCAGTGGGGCTGATGGTTTTCCTGGCGTACTCGACGACGCCGGCAGTCGCCCGGGCGATCGGCGACGGCAAGTTGGGGAAGGCTTTGGCGGCAGGGCGCGACGGCGTATGGCTGGCGCTGCTGCTCGGGTTGGCGCTCGCGGTGGTCGGCTTTGTTGCGGCTGAGCCCTTGGTGGGTTTCATGGGTGCTACTGGCGAAGTGCGGGGGTTTGCCGTCGATTACCTGCGCTGGAGCATGCCCGGCCTGGCCGCGATGCTCCTCATCTTCGCGGGCACCGGTGTGCTGCGCGGCCTGCAGGACACCCGGACTCCGCTGCTGGTGGCGACGGCCGGCTTCGCCCTGAACATCGCCCTCAACGTGTTCCTGGTCTACGGGCTGAACCTGTCCGTGGCGGGGTCGGCGATCGGTACGAGCATTGCCCAATGGGCCATGGCGGCCGTCTATTTGGTGATGGTGAGCCGGAACGCCCGGCATCATGGCGTATCCCTGCGGCCTGACTGGCACGGAATCCGGGCCATGACCAAGGTGGGGTCATGGCTGATGCTGCGGACCCTCAGCCTTCGCCTCGCCATCCTTGCCACCGTCCTGGTGGTGACGGCCCAAGGCGCCGTGAACCTGGCAGCGCACCAGCTGGCCATGACCATTTTCTCGTTTCTTGCGTTCGCCCTGGATGCCTTGGCCATTGCCGCGCAGGCCTTGATCGGCAAGGAACTCGGCGCGAGGAATGCTCAGCGTGTCCGTGAATTGACCCGCACCATGATCCGTTGGGGTCTCGGGTTCGGAGTGATCACGGGCGTACTCCTGGCCATAGCGGCGCCGTGGGCTGGATACCTCTTCACCTCCGACTCGGGCGTCCGCTCCGCCCTCACTGTTGCCCTCTGGGTCCTCGCGGTGGGGCAACCACTGGCCGGGTACGTCTTCGTCCTCGACGGTGTCCTGATAGGCGCCGGTGACGCGCGCTACCTGGCGATTGCCGGCGTCGTAAATCTGGCTGTCTACTTGCCGCTGTTGGTGATCATCCATCAAGTAAGGCCCGACGGCGAGGCCGGGCTCCTCTGGTTGTGGGCCGCGTTTGCGCTGGGCTACATGTTGGCACGCGGGGTGACTTTGGGGCTGCGCGCGCGGACCGATCGGTGGATGGTGCTGGGTTCCCACTAAACTGGATGGGTGACTCTCCCAGCGACTCCTGCCCAGACTCCTTCTGCCTCCGTGGCCGGGCTCTGGAAACCCGTGCTGATCCGTGCGACGGTGGCATTGTTGTTCGGCGCGGTCACCATCTTCTGGGCTTCGCCGTCAGTGCACGTGCTGGCATGGGCTGTGGGACTGTATCTGCTGGTGACCGCAGTGGCTGTGTGGATGTCCCGCGCTTTGCCGGTGGCGGTGCCTGTGGTGATGGCGCTCGGTGGCGTCGGCGCCTTGGTCACTCAGTCGGACGAGGGTGTGGCGCTTGCTGCCATGTTGGCGCTGCTGGTGCTGGGCCTTCTTGAGTTCGCCCACGGCCTCCGGAAGCGTGACGTATTGGCCCGCGACTGGCTCATTTCCGGCGTTATCTCGGTAGGCACTGCCGTGGCACTCCCGTTCTTCACTTCGCTGGGAGCACATGCGCTGTTGGGCGTAGCCGGAGGTGGAGCCATCCTTTCCGGAGTGTTGTGGGTGCTGTCCGGACTGACGCTGCGGCATGACGCCCGGACCGGAGCCGGCGGCTCGGCCCAGGCTGCTGCGCCCGGCGCTTCGCCCGAGGCCGTAAACTAGTAGCTGGACGTTCTACTCGTTGTAGAACTTTTGCAGACCGGCGGACGCTGAACCGCCATCATTGGAGGAATGACCGTGGAAGACCAGACACCAGGAGAACCGCGCAAGATGCGGACCTCGGTCAAGGGACCCCTCATGTTCTCCGCGTTCTTTGCCGTACTGGCTTTTATCGCCGTGCTGATCTTCGCTTCGGGCGGCAGTGCGCGCGCCCCGCGGTTCGACCTCGCCTTTACCGGCGCCGGCATCGCGTTCATTGTGAGCCTTGTGGTGGCAGCCATGCTTTCCATGAGCCATAAGGAGAACGCCGACCACCTGGGCAAGGGCTCCGGCGTCAACCTCAGCTCGAAGCGTCCGGGTCATGGCGGTTCGGCGGCCCCGGACTCGCCTGACGAGCCGGAAACGCCCGACGCCGGCCGCTAACCTTCCAGCGCTTCCTCACTGTGGTGGGGGAGCGCTTTTCGTTTGCCGCCGGGGTTTCGCTGCTGCGTGAGGACACCCAAAACCATGTGTGCCACTGAATCGGTCCGGTGCCAGGCACATCCGAGTGGCGCTGGTCCGGGTCCGTGGCGTCAACGAATCTGCGTGGCGCCAGCGAATCTCCGTGGCGTCAGCGGCACCGACTACTCGCCCTCCGCGGCTTTACGAGCCCGATAGGCCGCCACGTGGGCGCGGTTGGCGCAGTTTCCAGTGTCGCAATAAAGCTTGGAGCGGTTGCGGCTGAGGTCCAGCACCACGGCGTCGCAGTCGTCGGCCGCGCACACACGCAGGCGCTCCATTTCCTTGCTGCGGATCACGTCAATGATGGCCATCGCGGCTTCGGTGCCCATCCGGTCGGCCAGCGGAGCTTCGGGTGTGGTGGCGTGGAGGTGCCAATCCCAGTGGTCATGCTTCACGAGCTGGGGCAGGGCCTTTGCATCGGCCAGCAGCTTGTTGACGGACTTGGCGGCGGTGTCTTCGTCGGAGCTCCACAATGCGCCCAGGGCGCTGCGAAGTCGCTTAATGCTGCTCAGCTCCGCAGTCGATTTTGTCCGTGAACCTGTGAACTCTTCGGCATCCAGGAAGGCGTCCAGATCCTCTACGGAGGCAAGCGAATCCGCTCCGTTGGCCGCTGTATTGATCAAATTAACGACGCTGCGGAGGGCCACCTCGGTGTCAGGCGCAAAAAGCACTTTGACTCCTTACATAAATCGGGAGTACTGTCATGACCATAAGCCCACTTTACTCCTGACAGGAGGCTGCTGTGTCAGCTCCAACGACGAAGGCTGATGCAAAAGGTTTCCTGGCATCAGGACTCGGCATCGCACTCTTTTCATCCGCTGTTTTCGGCACCTCCGGCTCGTTTGCCAAATCGATGCTGGAAACCGGGTGGTCACCCGGCGCCGCGGTTGCCGTGCGCCTCACGGGTGCGGCGCTGATTCTGGCGATTCCCGCCGTCGTGGTTCTTCGCGGCCGCTGGCACCAACTGAAGGACAATTGGCTCACCATCCTTCTGTTCGGTCTCATTGGTGTGGCGGGCTGCCAGCTGTTCTACTTCAACGCCGTGGCCCGGCTGTCCGTAGGTGTTGCGCTGCTGCTCGAATACCTGGCCCCGGTGATGATCGTGCTGTGGCTCTGGATCGCCAGCCGACGCCGGCCCCGCGCCCTCACTGCTGCGGGGGCGTTGCTCTCACTGGGCGGCCTGGTGCTGGTACTGGACCTCACGGGCGCCGTAAAGGTGGACTTCATCGGTGTCCTCTGGGGCATGGCGGCGGCCGTTTGCCTGGTGATCTATTTCTTCATCACCGCCAAGGAAAATGACACACTTCCCCCGCTGGTCCTTGCCTCCGGTGGCCTGGTGGTAGGCGCACTCACCATGTGGCTGGTAGGGCTCGTGGGCCTGTTGCCCATGACGTTCAGCACCGCGGACACCACCCTGGGTCCGTGGACCACGCCATGGTGGGTTTCGGCGCTGGGGCTTGTCATCCTCGCTACCGTTCTGGCTTACGTTTCCGGGATCATGGCTGCCCGAAGCCTGGGCTCCAAGGTGGCGTCCTTCGTGTCCCTGACTGAAGTGCTCTTCGCCGTGTTGTGGGCGTGGCTGCTGCTGGGCGAACTGCCGGGTTCGATTCAACTTCTGGGCGGACTCCTGATCGTGGGAGGCGTAGTCCTGGTCCGCGTTGACGAGCTGCGCGGGGACCGACGCGAGGCTGCCGCAGCGGCAAGGGCCCTGGATCACCCGAACGACGTCGAACCCGTCCCTTCCGGGCATGTCACCAAGGTATCGCGGCACTAGCAGGGGTTTGATTCCTAACAGCGAAAGGCCCCGGACGCTCGTGCGTCCGGGGCCTTTCCCAACTGTCTTAGTTGGAAGCCTGCTGCTGCTGCTCAGCGTTCTTCTGAGCGCGATCGCCGGCTTCGCGAAGTGCGTCGGCAACCTTCTTCAGGTTGGAAGCGTGCTGGCTGTCCCACTCGCCGCGGAACTTGTCAGCGTCCGGGCCCTTCCAGTCAGTGCCGTCAAGAGCACCCTTCAGCTGTGAACGCTGCTGCTCGATGTTCTCGGCACCTGCCTTCAGCTTGTTACCGAGCTGACGAAGCTGATCAACATCTGCACCCCAAATAGCCATGAGATTCTCCTTCATTTGTTCGGACCCGAGCTCTTCGGCATCCCCAGCGGCCTCCGGCTCATCCGGAAGATCCAATAGCTAAAACCTATCCCGGGAATCGTAAACCCGTCGATGGGCACCCCTCCCCATGCAGCACTGCCCATAGTTAGCATGGGGTTATGTGCCGCAATATTCGGACCCTTCATAACTTTGAACCACGAGCTACGACGGCGGAGGTGGAGGCTGCTGCGCTGCAATACGTACGCAAGATCAGCGGAGCAACGCACCCGTCCAAGGCCAACGAGGAAGCCTTCGCTGAGGCTGTTCACGAGATCGCCCATATTACGCAGCATCTCTTGGACTCATTGGTGAGCCATGCGCCGGCGAAGAACCGCGACGAGGAAGCTGCCAAGGCCAAGGCCCGGGCTGCTGTCCGCTTCGGGACGGCCTAGCTCCACGCAAAAGTAGCTGGCAGTAGTGGTTGTTCTGGGGACCCAGAGCAACCACTACTGCCAGTCAGTTGGGCCTACTTGCCGAACGAGCGCAGCCGCAACGAGTTGGCTACTACCAGCACTGAGCTCGCTGCCATGGCTGCCCCTGCGATCATCGGATTCAGGAACCCGAGTGCTGCCACCGGAATGCCGATCGCGTTGTAGAAAAAGGCCCAGAACAGATTGGTCTTGATGGTGGAAAGTGTTTTTCGGGAGAGCTCAATAGCCTGCACCAGTTGACCAAGATCGCTACCCATCACCGTCAGATCAGAGGCTTCAATAGCAACATCCGTGCCCGAGCCCATCGCGATTCCGAGGTCCGATTGTGCCAGGGCCGCGGCGTCGTTGACACCGTCGCCGGCCATGGCCACCGTGGCACCGGATTGCTGCAGCTTCCGAACCGCGTCCACTTTGCCTTCCGGCAGGACTCCGGCGAAGACGTCGTCCGGGGCGATCCCGACGGCGGCAGCCACTTGCGCGGCGACGGCGGCGTTATCACCGGTCAACAGGATGGGGCGGATTCCCAGGTCCTTCAGCCGCTGGATGGCTGCAGCGGAACCAGGCTTGATGGTGTCGGTCAGGCTGACTATCCCTGCTGGCTGACCGTCCACGGCAACCCAGATGGCTGTGGCACCGCCGTTTTCCTCAGCGGCCAAGGTGTCCCGTTGGTCTGAGTCGAGGGAGATGCTGTTTTCCTCGAGCCAGCCGGAGCGTCCAACTACTACCGTCTGTGCAGTGCCGTCCAGCACCACGGTTCCCCGCACTCCGCCGCCGGGAGCGGAACTGAAGCCTTGAACGGAAGGGAGGGCGCCGGCGTCGGGCATAGCGTCCTTCGCCGCAGCCGCAATCGCGTGGGCGATAGGGTGCTCCGACGCTGACTCGACAGCACCAGCCAAGGTGAGTACGGCGGTTGGGGAGTAGCCATTTAAAGCGAACGTGTGGTCAACGGCAAGCTTGCCACTGGTCACGGTTCCGGTCTTATCCAGCAGGATGGTGTCCACGTGCCGGGTGTCCTCGAGGACCTGCGGGCCCTTGATGAGGATGCCCAGCTGCGCACCGCGGCCCGTCCCCGTCAGCAGTCCAACGGGAGTCGCAAGGCCCAAGGCGCAGGGGCAAGCGATCACCAGGACGGCGACGGCGGCCGTGAAAGCTGCGTTGAGGTCGCCGGAGAAGAACAGCCAGAGCAGGAACGTCACCAAGGCAATGACCAGCACGATCGGCACGAAGACTGAACTGATCCTGTCTGCGAGCCTGGCGATCGGGGCCTTGCCCGTCTGAGCTTGGCTGACCAAGCGCCCCATCTGAGCGAGCGTCGTGTCGGAGCCGACACGTGTTGCCCGCACCAGCAAGCGGCCGGATGTGTTGATCGTCGCTCCCGTCACCAGGCTGCCCGGTCCCACTTCAACCGGCACCGATTCGCCGGTTACCAAGGAAGCGTCGACGGCGGAAGCGCCGTCCGTGACCACGCCGTCGGTGGCGATTTTCTCGCCTGGGCGGACCACGATGAGGTCGTCCACCAGGAGTTGGTCGGCTGGAATCTTCTGCTCCACGCCGTCCACCAGAATTGTGGCGTCCTTGGCTCCCAGGTTCAGCAGTGCCTTGAGTGCATTGCCTGCCTTGGCCTTGGCGTTGGCCTCCAGGTAGCGCCCGAGGAGCAGGAAGGTGGTGACCACTGCCGCGACCTCGAAGTACAGCCCACCGCCGGACATGCTTTCCATGCCGGGGTGCTCTGTCATGCGGGGATCTGCGAACAACTGCCATGCCGAGTACAGGTAAGCGGCGATGACGCCTATGGAAACGAGGGTGTCCATGGTGGACGCGAAGTGCCTGGCGTTGATGGCCGCTGCCCGGTGGAACGGCCAGGCCGCCCAGCTAACCACGGGCAAAGCCAAGGCGCCGACTACCCATCCCCAGTTGGCAAACTGGAGCGCGGGAATCATCGAGATCGCGAACACCGGCACGGTCAGCAGCGCTGCGGCAATCAGGCGCGGACGGAGCGTCGACGCGGAGGGGCCATGCTCCATATGATCTTCGTGCGCTGCGTGCTCTGCTTCCGGAGCCTCGTCGCCGTGGTGGTGCTCGTGGGTATTGTGTTCGCGAGTGTGTGGTGCCGGGGCCTGGCGAACGGTTGCTTTGTAACCCGTTGCGTTGACCGTGTCCACGATTTGCTGGTCGGTCACGCTGGCGGGGACCGTCACATGGGCTGATTCGAGGGGCAGGTTAACGCTTGCCTCGACGCCGTCGAGCTTGCCCAGTTTTCGTTCCACTCGATTGACGCACGAGGCGCAGGTCATGCCCTCGATGTCGAGTTCGATCACCCTGTGTGCGGGCTGGTTGAAAGTCTCCTGGCTACTCAAGAGGACTCCTAAGCTTCGTTGGCTACCACCAGGTAGCCGGCTTCTGCGACGGCCTCGCCGATTTCCGATGGCGAGAGCTCGCTGGTTGAGGTGATGGTTACGGTGGACAGGCCGCCGGGGTTGAGGTCCACGGCGACATCCTGGACGCCGCTCAGCGCTTCGAGTTCTTCGCTCACGCTGGAGACGCAGTGGCCGCAGGTCATGCCGGAAACGTTCACGTTGGTCTGGATTGTCTGGCTCATGGCGTGCTCCTTGGTGCTGAGTTGGATGGTGTGATGAGTGGGAGCGGAATTACCGCAGCAGGCGCCCGATGGCATCGGTGGCCTCCTTGACTTTGGCATCGATCTGCTCGGCGCGGGCTTCAGGATCCGGCTCGGAGGCGGCCCCGACCACGCAGTGGCCGATGTGCTCCTCAACAAGCCCAAGGCTGACCGCGTGGAGGGCCTTGGTGGCAGCGGCAACCTGCGTGAGGATGTCGATGCAGTACTTGTCGTCCTCCACCATGCGCGCGATTCCACGGACTTGGCCTTCAATGCGTTTCAGCCGTTTGAGGTACGCGTCCTTGTTGCTGGTGTATCCATGCGGTGGCGCGTGCTCCAGGTCCACTTCGATGACAGGAACATCCGCGCTCGGGTGATTGACACTCAGGTCTACCTTGCTCATACCGCCAACATATACCCTATGGGGGTATCAAATCAAGTACCCCTGGGGGGTATCAATACCAAGAAGGCGCTGGGTGTCGTAATGACCACCCAGCGCCTGGACCACGTGCCTAGAAGACCGCCGTGAAGCCGCCCCAGCCCCAGCCGACGGCGGACGATCCCTTCCAGGCGCCGCAGCCCAGACCGCATCCGTTGATGCCGGTCCCGTTACCCCAGTACATAGTCATGGTGCCGTTGGCATCCACGCCGAAGACGTCGGGGCTGCCGTCGCCATTGAAGTCGCCGGGTCCACCTGCCCTGACGGCCGAATTCCAGCCCCAACCGACGGTACTGACCGGCATGTCAGCAAACCCCTCGCTGAGCCCGTAGTAGAGCTTGAGTTCGCCGGACGTCGTTTGAGCCAGGATGTTTGTCTCGTGGTATCCGGTCCACCACCCCGGGGTGATGAGGCGGGAGAATCCACCCCATCCCCAGCCCACGGTGACCGGCAAGCGCCATCCGCCTGCCCCGTCGCCGGGGTAAAGAATCAGGCGGTCTGCGCTGTCCTTGGCCAAGAGGTCGTTGGCTCCGTCACGGTTGAAGTCCCCGGGTGCCACGATCTCCTTGAAGCCCTGCCACCCCTGACCGATCTGGCGGCTGCCCTTCCAGCCTCCGGAGCCGTTGCCGGAGTACAGGAACAAACGGCCAGCGCTGTCACGGCCGATCACATCAGTGGCGCCGTCGCCGTCGAAGTCGCCTGGTGCCAAAAGCGTGTCGAAGATGCCCCAACCGCGGCCGATTGTCTGTGCGGGGAGCCAGCCGCCCTTGCCATTGCCGGGGTACAGCAGGAGGTCGCCTGAGGATGTGCGGGCAAAAATATCCGCGGTCCGGTCTGAGTTGAAGCCCTCGCCGCGAGGTGCGAGCGGAACGGGGACATCGGCGCTGACCGTTTTCTGCGTCAGGGGTTCGTACATGACCGTGACATCCACCGTCAGCGTACGTCCGAGGTCGGCTTTGGCGACCGTGTAAATGGCGTTGTTAGCGCCCGGAATCAGTACACCGTCCCGTTTCCAGGCATATGTGTAAGTGGGGGTGCCGCCCTCAGGGTAGACGGTGGGAGGCATCGACCACTCGGGGAACAGTTGCCCGCCCAGGGATGCCTTGCCCCGCATGAACATGAGCTCGGTGTTGAGCCGCCGCGGCATGGGGCCGATCGGAGCTGACATGACGGTGGCGGGTAGCCTGTCGGTGGCACTGCCGGTGACCCGAAGGGTCAGGACGGAGCCACCATTGGTTTCGGCGAGTAGTGGAGTGCCATCGTAGAACTCCTCTACAGGCTGGCCGTCCTTGAACCATTCGTATTTGAGTTTGGCATCGATGGGTTCCACAGCTCCGACGTCGGCAGTTGGATACGTTCCGAGTTGGAAGTCGGTGGCAATCCTGACACCGGAGGGGAAGGAAACCGGCTGGAGGACCTTGTGTGCATTAAGTACCTGGAAGTCTCCGCCTCCCAGGGCCACCCAGGTTTCCGGGTAAGGCTTCTCAAACCCGTCGTAGCGGCCATCCCGGTAGTAGGTGACAGAGGAACTGCCCAGGTAGGTGACCCGTACCCGCGCAAGTGTGTACCCGCCGTCGAACGTCGCTGTCGTGATGGGGCCAGTGGCTGTGCCGCTGGCTGGAGTAGTCGACGCCGGACCGGTCCAGGTGAGCAGGACATCGGACGGTCCGGACTGCCCCGAGTCGTTGATATAGCGCAACTCAACTTCTTGGGCGGGGAGGCTTAGGGCGAACTGCACGGAAGCGTTGTGTCCTGGCAAAACCGGGTTGGAGGGCCCGGAAAGAGCCGTAAGTGCGGGAGCCCTCCGGGGAAGCGCTGGATTGGAGACGGTGAAGTCGAAGGCCGAAAGGTGCCCTAGGGAATTCGCTCCGCCGCCCGGTGTTCCATAGGAGAAGACCGCTCCCTCGCGCAGGAAGGAGATTGGGTACTGCATTCCCGCTACCTCGACCCCAACGTTTTGGATGGTCGCTTTCCCGTCCGGCCATTTTTCCGCCGGCACTTGCAGCAAGACGGTGCCGGAAGTCGCGGGGCTTGATGAGGTCCATTCGGTGAAGTAGCCGCGGTAGTCTCCGAGGGCGTCCGAAGCCCGGATCTCAACACGACTCACCGGTCTCGAAGCCGTGAATTCGAAGGTCGCAGCCTGTCCGGCGGCCAGGGTGTCCGGCGTCGTGCGCTTGAACGTAAACACCAGCGGATCGGCGGCCGCAGCGGGCGTGTTTGGCGCCACCAGAAGGAAAGCCGCCAGGACAACGGCAAGAACGACGGCGGCATATCGCCGCAGGCTGGCAGGCGAAAGCTGGGCAGAGCGAGAGTCCACAAAATCCCCCAAGAAGCGGCCGGGGCGCCGGCCGGTGTAAGTGATGGTTCACTCTACCAACGCGTGGGCGGCGTCACGTCAGGCGGAAGCCGGCCCAAGCGGCGCAAAAGTCACCTTGGTATAGACCAAAATGCCTAAAAATTGGATTCTTGTTTTGCATTGCAAACCTTTTGGTAAATGTGCTTCCGCCCACACTCCCGCGTTCATAGTGTTTGGTCTCATAGCCGCGGAGGGGGAAGTCCCGCGGAACCCAACTTTTCTCCATGGAGGACACTTGAAACTCGCACGCTCCGCCGCGGCAATAGCCATCGCAGCGCTCGCATTGACCGCCTGCGCTCCGCCCACGTCAAACAACGCAGCCTCCAGCTCGGACGAGCAGACTGGCATTGTCCGCGTCTGGCTCTTCTCCGAGGTCAACCAGGATCCCAAGTCCGCAGTGGTCAAGGAAGCCGTTACTGAATTCGAAGCGGCACACAGTGGTGCCAAGATCGACGTTCAGTACATTCCCGTTGACAGCCGCGCCGAACGATTCAAGGCTGCTTTCAACGATCCTTCCAGCGCACCGGATGTGGCTGAGTTCGGTAACACGGACCTGGCCAGCTACGTGGCATCCGGCGGCCTGGCGGACGTCACCGAGGACATCAAGTCCTGGGATGAGGCCAAGGATTTGGACCAGAAGATCCTGGACACCACCGAGATCGACGGTAAGAACTACGGTGTGCCGTGGTTCGTCGGCGTCCGTGCCCTCTACTACCGCACTGATCTTCTGCAGCAGCTCGGCCTTGAGGTTCCCAAGACCCTGGACGAGGTAGAAACCGTTGCCCGCGCCGTCCGCGCAGCGAACCCGGACCTGCTGGGCATCTCTGTGGGAGGCGCCGCCCAGTTCTCCGCCATGCCGTATCTGTGGGCCAACGGCGGCGAGATCGCCACGAAGGAAGGCGACACGTTCGTTGCCGGCCTGGATTCCAAGGAGTCCCGTGAAGGCGTTGCGGCCTACACGCGCCTCCTCAAGGACGACATCTGCCCGGCCCAGACCTGCGCCGAGTTCGGTGGTAACGCCAGCGTCCAGCAGTTCATCGCGGGCAAGTCCGCCATGACCATCGGCGGTGACTTCAACTACAAGGCTGTTGCCGCCAGCGCCATCAAGGACAAGTTCGCCGTGGTTCCGGTTCCCGGCAAGACTGCCGGTTCCATCGCGCCGGCTTTTGCCGGCGGCAACAATCTGGGTGTCTTCAACAGCAGCGAACGCCGCACCCTCGCGGCTGACTTCGTAAAGCTGTTGGCCAGCAAGAAGTACCAGCAGAAGATGTTCGACTCCATGGGCAACCTCCCCACGTTCAGCGACGTCCAGAAGTCCGTGGCGGAGAACAACAAGCAGGTTGAACCGTTCATCAATACTCTGGGTGCCGGGACCAAGTTTGTTCCGGTGACCGAAAACTGGTCCACCATCGACGCCCAGGGTGTCTTCACGGGGATGTACCAGAAGGTGGTTACGGGCAAGGCTGACGTGAACGCGGCAACCACCGAGGCCGCAACCGCCATGAACACGGCATTCGGATCCAAGTAATGCGTTGCACTCCATCACCAGGCGGCACCACAACACCAACTGAGGGCACATCATGACAGCGCTCACCCCCGTCCTGCCCGAGGCGCCACAAGGCGGCACGCCAGCTAAAGGCCCGACGACGGCGGCACGCAAGTCCCAGCGTTTCGCCAACGGAAAGCGCGGACTGGAGCCCTGGCTCTACCTTGCCCCGGCCTTCATTGTCCTGATTGCACTGCTCGGCTACCCGATCTTCCAGCTGATCAACGTCTCGCTGTATGACTACCGCCAGGCGCAGGTCAGCGGCAAGGCACCCCTGAACTTCGTGGGTTTGGAGAACTACCAGAAGCTCTTCGCCGATCCGCAGTTCTGGACTGTCCTTGGCAACACGGTCGTCTTCGCCACTGCCTGCGTGGTCTTCACGTTGTTGGTGGGCAGTTCGCTGGCGGTGCTGGCTACGAGGTTGCGCCCGTGGGTCCGCTCGATGCTGTTCGTGGTGTCGCTGGGCGCATGGGCAACCCCCGCGGTCACGGGCAGCGCGGTGTGGTTGTTCCTGTTCGAACCAACTCTGGGCTTGGTCAACAAGTCGCTGGTGGCCATCGGTCTGACGCAGTTCGAGGGGTACTCCTGGACTTACGACAAATGGTCGGCGTTCGGGTTGGTGGCCAGCGAAGTGGTGTGGTGCTCGTTCCCGTTCGTGCTGGTCACGGTCTACGCGGGCATCCAGGCGATCCCCACTGAGGTCATTGAAGCCGCAAGGATCGACGGTGCGTCCATGCCCCGGATTGCCCGCAGCATCATGCTTCCAATGCTCCGGCCAATCGTGATCGTGGTGACCATCCAGTCCATCATCTGGAACTTCAAGATCTTCTCGCAGATCTACATCATGACCAACGGTGGTGGCATCGCCGGCCAGAACCTGGTGCTCAACGTCTACGGCTACCAGCAGGCCTTCGCTGCGAGCCTTTATGGCCTCGGTTCTGCACTCGGCGTGATCATGACGGCACTGCTCATGGTCATCACGCTGGTCTACCTCCGGATCCTCAAGAGAACAGGCGAAGCCCTATGACCGCCGTCGACGTTTCATCGGTCTCGCGCCGAACCGCCACAACTGATGCCCCGCAGAAGCTTCGCAAGCAAGGCAAGCGCCGTCTTGGCGCCGACGCTGCGGCGATCATCATCGCGCTGATCGTTGCCTTCCCGCTGTTCTGGATGGTGCTGTCAGCGCTGAAACCCAAAACAGCGCTCGACGCCGGGGACGCGGCGCCGTACACACTGGAACCGTCGCTGGACTCGTTCGGGCGCGTCCTTGGGGTCAACAATTTTGGCCAGTACTTCCTGAACAGCGTGATTGTGGCGCTGGTGGTGGTGGTGCTGTCCACTATCCTGGCGTTCCTCGCGGCAGTGGCGTTGACCCGCTACAACTTCAAGATGCGGACCAAGCTGCTGATCATCATCCTGGTCTCGCAGATGGTGCCCGTTGAAGCCCTGACGATTCCGCTGTTCTTCCTGCTCCGTAACGCCGGCGAAGCCATTCCCTTGGTGGGCCTGAACCAACTGGGCTCGCTGGTGCTGGTCCACGTGGGGTTCAGCATTCCGTTCGCCATCTGGATGCTTCGGGGCTTCGTGGCCGCTGTTCCGTTGGAAGTTGAGGAGGCCGCCCGTTTGGACGGCGCCAGCAGCTTCCGGTTTGTCCGCTCCATCCTGTTC
Organism: Paenarthrobacter sp. FR1; assembly: GCF_051106045.1. NCBI lineage: Bacteria > Bacillati > Actinomycetota > Actinomycetes > Micrococcales > Micrococcaceae > Paenarthrobacter > Paenarthrobacter sp. FR1. The sequence continues at coordinate 295,038 of NZ_JBPFSF010000005.1, forward strand.
CCGTTGGTGGCACCGGGCGTGGTGGCATGTTCGGTGTTCTCGTTCATTTCCACGTGGAACGACTTCCTGTTCGCCAAGACCTTCATCATTTCCGCCCAGGAGAACCAGACTCTGCCCATGGCATTGCTGACGTTCTTCAAGCCCGACCAAAACGATTGGGGCGCCATCATGGCCGGTTCGGTGATCATGACCATTCCTGTGCTGATCTTCTTCGTATCTGTCCAGCGCAAGCTCGTGTCCGGACTGGCTGGGGCGGTGAAGGGATGAGCGCGCTTCACCAGTTGGTCCCAGCGCCGTGGGCCTTCTCCGCGGGGACAGGCGAGTTGGAGCTCGACGCCGGCACTACCCTGGGTGCCGACCCCGCACTGAGCGGTCCTCGCCGCTGGCTCGCCCGGGCTTTGGGCGCTGCTACAGGTTGGGACTTGGCTCCCGCGCCGGCCGGCGGGGCGGGCATCCGCCTCCTGCTTGACCCCGCGCTCGACGCCGAGGCCTATCGCCTGGACGTGAGCGACGCCGTCGTGATTTCTGCGGGTGGTGCCGCAGGCGCTTTCTACGGTGCACAGACGCTCTTGCAGTTGATGGGAGCGGCTGCGCTGCGGCAGGCGCCTGTTGCGGCTGTTGAGGGATGGTCGGTGCCGCGCGTTTCTGTGGAGGACAAGCCGCGATTCGGCTACCGCGGCACCATGCTGGATGTCGCGCGGCACTTCATGCCCAAGGACAACGTGCTCCGGTTCATCGAAGTGATGGCCATGCACAAACTCAACGTCCTGCACCTGCACCTGACGGACGATCAGGGCTGGCGGATCCAGGTCAAGCGCTACCCGAAGCTGACCGAAACCGGGGCCTGGCGCCGTGAATCGTCGCTTGGTTCCTGGCGTGCAGGCGTTTTCGACGGTCGCCCGCACGGCGGCTTCTACACGCAGGACGATCTCCGGGAGATCGTGGCTTTCGCCGCTGCCCGGCACATTACCGTCATCCCGGAGATCGACGTTCCCGGCCACAGCCAGGCGGCCATCGCAGCGTATCCGGAGCTGGGTGCGGGCTCCGCCGAGGCCTCAGCGCCTGTGGAGGTGTGGACACGTTGGGGTATCAACGAGACCGTCCTGGAAGTGTCCGAAACTTCACTGGAGTTCTACCGGAACGTCTTGGACGAAGTGGTGGAGATCTTCCCCTCCCCGTGGATAAGTCTGGGTGGCGACGAAGTGCCACTTACCCAGTGGCAGGCCAGCGCCCACGCGCAGTCGAAGGCTGCCGAGCTCGGCCTGGACGACGTCTCGGGTCTTCACAGTTGGTTCGTCGGACAGTTGGCGTTGCACCTGCAGCGCCACGGCCGCGCAACCTCCGTGTGGGACGAAATTGGCGACGGCGGCCTTCCGGACGGTGCACTCGTGGCGTCTTGGCGCGGATATGAAGGCGGCATTGACGCCCTCCGCAACGGCTACGACGTGGTGATGTGCCCCGAGCACAAGCTCTACCTCGACCACCGGCAGGCCGACGGCGACGACGAGCCGATACCCGTCGGTTTCGTGACCACCCTGCAGGCCGTCTACGAGTTTGACCCGCTACCCGGCCTTGAGGGCACGGACTTCCCTGGCCGTCTCTTGGGAGCCCAAGCGAACATCTGGAGCGAGCACCTGGATTCACCGCGCCGCGTGCAGTTCGCTGCGTACCCGCGCCTTAGTGCCATCTCAGAAGTGTTCTGGTCCAACCCCGAGGGCCGGGACTACGATGAGTTCCTGACGCGACTCAACGGTGCACATCTGGCGCGACTCGAGGCCATGGGCGTGGAATACCGGCCGTTGTCCGGTCCGGCGCCGTGGCAGCAGCGGCCGGGCGTGGAGGGTTGGAAACGCGATTACGACGCCGAGCAGCTCGTGAGGAACTGAGTGACTACTGAAGGCAAGGATGCCCGTAATTCCTCGGCATCACTCCGCAAAGCGCTGGCTTTGTTGACTGTGGTGGCCGAGGAGCCGGGCAACGGTGATGGGCTTGCGCTCGTGGAGCTCACCCGGCTCTCCGGGTTGAACAAGAGCACGTTGTTGCGTCTGGCCGCACCGTTGCTGGAAGAAAACCTGCTGGAGCGTGACCACGAGACCGGCAAGTTCCGTCTGGGCCACGGCTGTTTACGGCTGGGGCAGTCATACCTTGACCGTGTGGACCTGCGCAGCGTTGCCAACGCTGAGCTCCGGAGCCTCATGCGTGCCACGGAAAGCACGTGCCACTTGGTGGTGCTTTCCGGGCACGACGTGGTCTACCTGGACAAGGTGGAGGACGAGGCCACGGTGCGCATGGCGTCGCGGGTGGGTGCCACCATGCCCGCCTATTGCACCGCCGTCGGCAAGGCCATGCTCGCGTTCAGTCCTGAGGAAGTGGTGGGGCCGATCCTTGCCGCCGAGCTTCATCCGCTCACTGACAAGACCATCACGGATCCCGCCTTGCTCCGGGCTGATTTCGAAGCCATCCGGCGGCGCGGCTACTCCATTGACGATCGTGAGAATGAGCCGGAGGTTCGCTGCGTAGCCGCCCCGATCTTTGGTCATGACGATCTCGTGGTGGCGGCGTTGTCCGTGTCTTCTTTGTCGTCGCGTATGACTGCCAAGCGCGTCCGGGAAGTCGGACCGATGGCGGCGGAGACGAGCCTCCGGATTTCCGCCAAGCTCGGTTCCCGCCGGGCGTCTGCGAAGCTGGCGAAACTCGCATGAGTATTACTGCATCTGAATACTTCCGCGCCAAGCTTCAGTGCGAGATCGACGTCATGGAAGTAGCAGAGTCCGGGCCGGGCTCGCTGGTGGTGGTTGACACACGCCGGCAATCGTCGTGGGACCATGGACATATTCCCGGCGCCGTACATATGCCGACTGCACAGATTCCGGCGCGGGCTCCGAACCTCATCCCGGCTGAATCGCAGATAGTGGTGTACTCCTGGGGTCCTGGGTGCAATGGCAGTACGTTCGCTGCGCTTGCCTTCGCGGAACTCGGCTACTCCGTGAAGGAAATGATCGGCGGTATCGAATATTGGATTCGGAACGGGCTACCCGTGGAAACAGCGGCGGGTGCCGTTCAGAATAAGCCGGATGCGCTGGTGACAGCACACAAGGCCTGACATGAAACGGGGGCATGATGGCGGGTTTCGTCCTTATTCACGGTGGTGGCTCCACCGCGTGGGACTGGCATCTGGTCAGCCCACTGCTTGAAGCATCCGGGCATGGTGTGGTGGCAGTCGACTTGCCCATCGAAGATGTTGATGCGCGGCTGGAGGACTACGCCCGTACCGTAACGGAAGCAGTTGGCGATGCTCAGTGCACCATCGTGGTGGGGCACTCGCTGGGCGGCTTCACGGCACCATTGGTCTGCGAAGAGCTCCGCTCCGACGGTTTGGTGTACCTCTCGGCAATGATTCCGATGCCGGGCGAGAGCTTCGGCGACTGGTGGACCAACACCGGTCATGACCGCGAGACCATTCCCGAAGAGCCATACTTCAATCTCGTCCCTGAAGATTTGGCGAGGCAAGCCACCGACAGGGAGCGCGACCAGCAAGGCGCCTGGATGGCAGGACCTTGGCCCGGCAAGCATCCGGACGTGCCAACCTTGGGGATTCTGTGCCGTGACGATCTGTTCTTTCCACCGTCGTTCATGAGGCGCCAAATACGCGACCGGCTGGGAATCGAACCGGTAGAGATCCCTGGCGGTCACTACGCCACGTTGAGCAATCCAGGCGCTGTAGCAGCCGCTCTCGATCATTTCGCCCAGCGGATTGTTGGAAGCTAGATAGCCGCGGGGTCAGGCTTTCTTCAGTTCCTGCGCGAGCATCACCAGGATCCCGCTGGGCCCGCGGAGATACGTGAGCTTGTAGACGTCACCGTAGGTGGCCACGCCGCGCAAGGGGGTACATCCGTGCTTCGCAGCAATCGCAAGGGCCTCGTCGATGTCGTCAACTGAGAAGGCCACGCGATGCATTCCGATGTCGTTCGGACGGGTGGGGTGCGTCTCGATCGCATCCGGGTGGATGTATTCGAAGAGTTCAAGTTGACCCTGACCATCCGGGGTTTGGAGCACCGCGATTTTCGCGTGGTTGCCATCAAGCCCGACGGCGGTATCGGCCCACTCGCCGCTGACAGTGTCTCGGCCCATCACGGTCAGACCCAGGTCGGTGAAGAACGCGATGGTCTCTTCGATGTCCCGTACCGCAATACCGACGTTCTCAAGTTTGATGGCCATGGGCTTGAAGCTATCAAGGCGTTGGGAATAGCTCCAGTGTGGTTCTGTAGCCCGAGGCTTCCATGAGACCGTGCATTCCACCCTAGACGGAATAGGATCGGGTGTGCACCATCGCTCAAGGGGAGGCCACCATGACACCGGGTTCGATCAGCGAGTACATCGACCAGTACGACGGCAAAGTGCGGCAACGGCTGCTGACCGTGTACGAAATGATCCGGACGGCCGTACCGGATGATGCAGTGGAATCGATCAGCTGGAGGATGCCCACCTTCAAGCTCGGCACAGAGCCGCTGTTCTTCTTCACCGGAACAAAGCAACACGTCGGGTTCTATCCGACGCCGGATGCGATCGCGCATTTCTCGGCGGAACTGGCAGATTACGGAACCACCGAGCACGCCATCAAGCTGCCCCATAAAACGCCACTCCCCACCGAGCTCATCCGCGAAATCATCGCGTGGCGGCTGCAACAGCTGCCTTCAACGTAAGGCTCGACGGCGACGCTCACCTGAGTGCCGCCGTCGAACGTTTTTTACTCCCTGCCTCGCCACCTACGAAGGACCGCTTCCATGAGACCGAGCCCTTGCAGAGCTCTTCGTGGAGGATGCCGACTTCGGACATCGTCCCCGGTATGCAGACCCACGTGGCCACTGACCAAGGCCTCATGCCCGAATCGTACGAGGCACCCCGTGAGCGGTAGCGCCACCGCATAGGCTTGGATCATGCTGACCCTGGTCCTAGGACTTCTCTTCGCGGGCCTCTTCCTTGCCTCATTTCAATCGGACCGTCGCCGGCTCCGGAACGGCGTGCTCCTGCTGGTAGCCACGTGGTTCCTGCTGCAGGCCCTCCTGGACTTCCTGATCGACCTGAATCCGTGGTTCGAGTGGCTGAACCTTGTGGTGTTGGTGGTGCCGGTGGTGAGCATTTTCGTGTTCGCCGGCTTCCTGATCGCGAACGGCGTCACCATGGTCCGCCGGGAAGGGACGAGCATCACCAGCTTTCTGCCGCTGGCAGTGGGGATGGCGGTCTTCCTCGCACCGGTGGTCGCGTTCCTTTTTGTGCTGAGCGGGCAGCCCGTACTGGCCGGCATCGCAGCCCTCGCGTTCTTCCTCTGTGCCTACCTCGGCTGCGCGTTCGTGGTGTTCCTGGGGTACGCGGTGGTGTATTCCAAGATGCGCTTCAGCCCGAATCCCGCAGCAGTGATCGTCCTGGGATCCGGCTTGATTGACGGCAAGGTCCCGCCGCTGCTCGCCGCACGCTTGAACAAGGCTTTGGAAATTTACGACGGCGTCACATCGGTCAGGCCCATCCTGGTACCTTCCGGGGGCCAAGGCCCGGATGAACCACGGCCCGAGTCCTCGGCCATGAAGGAGTACCTGGTGGCCAAGGGCGCCACTCCGGGCGACGTGGTGGAAGAGGACAAAGCCACCACCACGCGTGAGAACCTGGCGTACTCCGTGGCGTTGCTGGCCGACAGAGGCATTCAGGGGCCGCTGCTGGTGTGCACCAACAATTACCACGTACTCCGCGCCGCCCTTCTGTCCCGTCGGCAGAAGATCAACGCGGAGGTGGTGGGTGCTCCGACCGCCAGGTACTTTGTGCCCAGCGCGTTCCTTCGTGAGTTCGTGGCCGTGATGAGGGACAACCGCCTGACCAACGCAGTTCTTTGCCTGCCGATGTTCGGGATTGCCCTGCTCATCACGGTCGCACTGATGAACTCGCCGGTGGTGTAGCTCTTCCCTAAGGGTTGGGGAGCCCCGTGGTGAAGGTGTGGCTCCACTCGGTGACTGCGCCATTCGTGAAGATGTACCCCTTGGCAGGTGCAGCCGTGACCGTCACGGTACCGGCAGGCTTCCTGTAGGACCCTGCTGCAACCTCCTTGCCGTCAACAAAGTAGGCCACGCCCGGAACTGCGGGGATGGTGTACGCGTCTTGGCCCTTGCCCGGCCGGTCCGTAAAGGTGACAGCTGCCGGCGTCGCGGTGTCATAGCTGAGGCCGAAGCCGAGCGGCAGGAGTACCCCGTCGCCGTCGGCCTCCGGGACGTTCACCGGCAGTTTGCCGCTGGGGTTAACCGCACCGGAAATGGCGCGGACGGCGCCATGGAAGTTGACTTCCTTGACCCCATAACTGTTCAGCACGGCATCGGCACCGGGGAAGACGTTGATGTCGTAGGGATTGCGGGTTGCAAGGACAATCACCGGCTTCCCGGTCGCAGCAAGCTCAGCCACCATCTGCTGTTGCGCAGCGTTGCTGGTGGCGTTGTACGAAGCGAAGACCACGGCATCCACGCCGCCGGCAGCGGCCACCGCACGTGCGCGGTAAGCCGCGGACGGCGAAGCGCCATTCTCGTAGTCCTCAGTGACCGTGAATCCTTGCTTTTTGAGCATGGGACCCGCGAGTTCCGGCCACGCTGAACCTGAACCAACCATGAGCACCGAGCTGCCGGACTTGAGCGGCAGGACCCGGTTCTCATTGCGGACCAACGTGACGGCGCGGTCAGAGATCAGGTTGGCGGTGGCAAGGTTTTCCGCAGTGCCAACAAGCGTGTCCACGGTGCCGGGGTCGGCCATGGGCTGCGCGAAGACTCCGCGTTTGACCTTCCATTCAAGGATCCGTCGAACGGACTCGTCGAGGCGGGCCTCGGTGATCTCACCGGACTCGACGGCGGCACGCACCCCAGCGAACGACGCATCCACATCGGGGGAGTTGAGGAGGATGTCGGATCCGGCCTGAATGGCCTTCACCGCGATTTCTTCCTGGGGCCATTCGGCGGCCATCGCGGCCATGTCCAATGCGTCCGTGGTGACGAGTCCCTTGAAGCCGAGCTCATCGCGGAGCAGCCCGGTGAGGACCTTGTGGGACAGGGTGCCCGGCATGTCCGGATCGATGGCCTCGACGATGATGTGGGCTGTCATGACCATGTCCACGCCGGCATCGATCGCAGCCTTGAACGGCTGGAGGTGCTTGTTCAGGGTTTCGCGGTCGTAGGTAACTGTGGGCAGTCCGTAATGGGAGTCCACCGAGGTGTCGCCGTGGCCGGGGAAGTGCTTGGCCGCGGCCCCTACGTTGTGTGCCTGCATGCCGTTGATCTGGGCGACGCCAAGTTTGCTGACCAGTGCGGGGTCTTCACCCATGGACCGGATTCCGATGACCGGGTTGTCCGGATTGGAGTTGAGGTCCAGCACCGGGGCGAAGTCCACGTTGATGCCCATGGCGCGCATCTCCGAACCCAGGATTTCGCCCTGTTCCCGGGCAAGGTCCTCATCTCCGGTGGCACCCAGCGCCATGTTGCCCGGGAGTACAGTGGCGGGAGGGCCGATGCGGGCAACCAGCCCACCTTCCTGGTCGATGGTGACGGCCAGCGGGATGCCTTTTCCGTCTGCTCCCACTGCTGCCTGCTGCAAGCCGTTGGAAAGGCCCGCAACCTGCCCGGGGTTGGCCGTGTTGCCGGACCACGCGAAGTAGAGGACCCCGCCCAGGTTGTACTTCTCCACCACCTCGGCGGGCGTATTGACGCCGTACCGCTCTTGGTTGCTTGCCGCCATGGACGTGTCATCCGCGGACGAACCATAGACATGGGTCCAGGTCATCTGGCCAATCTTTTCGTCCAGCGTCATGCCCGCAATCGTCGCGTCGATATCCGGGGAGGCGGAGACCGCCGTCGTCATCACTGTGCTGGTGGGCACGGCGGCAACTGCGGTGCCCGCGCCGGTCATGAGCAGCGCCGTGGCGGCCGCCGTCATGAGCGTAGTTCCTTTTCTGTGCATGTGGATCCCAATCCCATCGTCCTGGTTGTTGGTTGAGGCTGGTGTTTCTGCGTGCTTAGCGTGGTCCGTTGTAGAGGAGGTACTGGCGCGTATCGCGAACGAACTGGCCCAGTTCCTGCCGCCAGCTATCCAGGATCGTCCTGGCGTCAGCGCCGCCGTCGAGCTGTTCTGCAAAGCGTGCCGAACCACTCAGCAGGCCCATCCAGCGGCCACCGTCGCCGCGCCAGTCGAAGCCCGGGTACAGACGCTTGGCTTCAACCAGCATGTGGGTGCCCACTTCAAGCGCTTCAACGCGGGTGGCATCGGTGATGTGCACCTGCACGCCCCCACAGATGAGGCCTTGGTTTTTCGACAGCGTGGGCTGGAAGTAAGCCTCACGAAAGGTGACGCCGTTGAGACCCTTGCCGTTCAACGCTTCGGCCCATCGGTAGTCCACATAAGGCGCGCCGATGAGTTCGAACGGGCGGGTGGTCCCGCGGCCTTCGGACATGTTGGTCGCCTCGAACAAGGCTGTGCCGGGATACAGGGTGGCGGTTTCCGGCGTGGGCATGTTGGGACTCGGGAGAATCCAGGCTGCCCTGTTATCCGGTCCGGTCATTTCGCGGCGCCAGCCCTGAACCTGCACCACGTGAAGGTCCTTGATGGGCGTGAGACCGGCGGCCGGCAGGTGGACAGCGTTGAAGTAGGTGGCGAGTTCGCCCACCGTCATGCCGTGCTGCAGGGCGATGCCCAACCGTCCCACTCCGGACTCGAACCCGGGTTGGAGGACCGGTCCGCGCGCCTGGCCGCCGATGGGATTGGGGCGGTCCAGGACAACAAACGTGGCGCCGGTCCGGGATGCCGCCTGCATGGCTCCCCACATGGTCCAGATGTACGTATAGAACCTTGCCCCGACGTCCTGGATGTCGAAGCAGATGGTGTCCACTCCGGATGCTTCGTAAAAGCCCACGTAGTCGGCAACTTCGGCGCCGTAGGAGTCATACACAGTGATGCCTGTCCGCGGGTCCACCGAGGTGCCTTCGCTGCCGCCGTCCTGGGCGGTTCCACGGAAGCCGTGCTCGGGCCCGAAGACTGCTCCGACGTCGACGCCCTTGTCTGCCATGTCGTCCACGATGGAGCGGAAGTTGGCCAGGACGCCGGTGGGATTGGTGATGACACCTACTTTGCGCCCGGCGAAAATGCTCCAGTTATCGGCGGCGGCGAGGTCGGCCCCGCTGACGGGGACACCCGGTTTTCCGGGACGCGTACTTGGAGGTTGGGCGACGGCGGCTGGGGCGAAGGGTGCCACGACGGCGGCCGCTGCGGCCAGCCCCGAGGCATGGATCAATCTTCTACGGTCGAGGTTCATGGGGTGCCTTTCGGAAAGGTGCTGCCGTGCTCAGGTGGGGATTCCTTGACAACTTTTGTGATTTTCCTAACATCGACCGTATTCCCCCGGCGGAGCTGCGTCAATGACTTACCTTCATTGCGGCGGTTAGGTAAATTATTTACAGGCCCGGTACTTTGGGCCCAGCCGATGGAAGGAGTCCGCCGTGGAGCAGGAGCTGAACACGCAGGCATCGCGAACTGTTTTGGTTCGGATCCGCGCTGCCCTGCCAGCGTTGCGCCCCTCAGAGCGCTCTGTTGCCGAGCTGGTCCTTGCGGACCCTTCGCGGGCTGCGATGTTGTCCATTGGCGACCTTGCGGAGCAAGGCGGAACCTCCACCACGTCAGTAGTCCGCTTCTACAGGAAAGTGGGCTACCGCGGATACTCCGAGCTGCGGCTGGACCTTGCCCGGGAAACAGCTCGCGAGAGTTCGGCCAGCAACGCGCCCGCTGCGATCTATGAAGACATCAACCCGTCTGATTCGCTGCAGGACATCGTCTCCAAAATCGCCTTCAACGAGACGATGTCCATCGCTGACACCGCCCAGGTGCTCGACGTCGATAAGCTCGCCTCGGCGGTTGAAGTCATTTCCCGCTCACGGAAGATCGACATCTTCGGGGTGGGTGCCGGAGGGCTGGTCGGTCAAGACCTGCAGCAGAAGCTGCACCGGATAGGCCTCACCTCCTTCAACTGGCCCGAAGTGCATGTGGCGTTGACCTCGGCAGCGCTTCTCGACGGCGCTGGCGTCGCCGTCGGCATCTCGCACTCGGGCACCACCGTGGACACGGTCGATTTCCTCAAGGCGGGCAAGGAAGCCGGGGCCACCACTGTTGCCATCACCAACCATGCTGACTCGCCGTTGGGACGGACTGCCGATATTGTGCTCAGCACGGCAGCGCGTGAGACACCCTTCCGGCCGGGCGCGATGGGGAGTCGGATCGCCCAGATGATGGTGGTGGATTGCCTCTTCGTGGGAGTTGCCCAGCATTCGTACGAGGCGTCCATCTCGGCGCTGCGTAAGACTCACGCGGCCGTGCAGGGCAGGAAACTGCCGCGAGGGCATGGGCTGGCGTAGCGGCATATAGTCGTGTGATGCTCACACTTGTTGCTCCGGATGCTTCCTTTTATCAGTCGTTTACCGAGTCCCACAGCGAGTGGGCCGGAGCCCACCAGGACGGTACCGGGCTGTTCCCGGGCGATGACATCACCAGTCAAGAGGGTTTTGAGGCCTGGGTCCGCAAGTTGCTTGCCGCTGAACGGGCTGTTGAAAAGGACGGGATTGTTCCGTGCACCTATTTGTGGATGACCAAGGGCGCGCGGTATGTGGGCTCCATAGCGTTCCGCCATCACCTCACCCCTGCCCTCCTGAACTCGGGCGGGCATATCGGTTACGGTGTGCGACCGTCTGAACGTGGGCAAGGGGTGGCGTCCTGGGCTCTCCAGGAATTGTGTGCTCGCCTGGTTGCCCAGGGAGAGCCGGACCGCGTTCTTTTGACCTGCGATGACTCGAACGCCGCTTCCGCCAAGACCATTGAACGCGCAGGCGGGGTTTTGGAAGATGCACGAATTGACGCCGATGGGGACCTTTTCCGTCGCTACTGGATCAACCTCGCTGCTCCAACAAACTAGCACTCCTGTCACCCTGGGGTTGACGCTGGCGTTCCAGCGCAGGCATCATGGGGGCATGACCAGTCAACCCAGGGGTGACATGCGGGGCATCGAAGCCGTCGACAATGAATGGCTGCGCGTCCTCACCCACCGTTCTGATGACGACGGATCCCGCGACATCGCAGCCAGGAGGTTCGCTGAACGAGGCATTACACCGAACCAGGTCAGGGCAGTGCTGGCCGACTGCGGTGATGCTCTCTATGCTGCGGCGGCCAGTGGCAAGGCAGGCTGGGCTGAACCCTTCGGCGGTCCATTGGCCGTAGCACTTCTGTCTGCAGAAGTCAGCATGTTCGCGGCCCATGTGAACTCGAGGGCGTCTGGAATCAGGTCAGCGGCGGTGGCCGAGCTCCTGGATGAATACAGCGCTGTGACCGTGGCAGGCGAGCTCGGTGTGGCGCGTCAGAAGGTATACGAGATCGCCAGGGCAGGCCTTCGTCCGCCCTACATCGAACAGGTCCCATGGAGGACGCCATGAAATCCATCGAAGAAAAGGTCCACTTGCCGGACCCGCAGACCCAATTTCTTGTCCATCCCCTGGACCTGCCAGGGGCCCGCAAGGAGTTCTTGGCAGGCTGGTGGTTGGGAATCGTTGCCACGCCCCAGGTCTACACCGCGCTCCTGGCCTTCTTTTGGGCCGTCAGCAACAACTACGTTACGCCCGTTCTTGTCCCGCTGATCATGGTGGTGATTGCGGGATGGCTCGGCGCCAAGCTCACTCGCGGGGCGTGGGATTACATTCCCCGGAAGCGCCATGACATGGATCGTCGGATGACAGCGATGACCATCGTTGCCTCACTGATCAAGTCCCTTGCATTGTTTGTGGGCCTGCTTGTCTTCATGGCGTGGACTGCAACCCAGGACTTCGTGCCGGGCTTCAGCGCCTATCCGTTGGGAATGGGGGCGGCCATTGTGCTGATCATGGTAGGGGAGTTGGTGGTCAAGCTTGTGCGGCGCCGGTCAGTCGTAATGATTTCGGACGCCATCAGCCTGGCGGTGGTAGCCGTAGCTGTTTGGATTGCCTTTGGAGTGCTCCCTGCTGGCCGGGAACTCGCACCTGTAGACCTGCTGCCTGGCGCCGCGATCCTGGCAGGGGTCTGGTTGAGCTGGTTGCTCTTTTCACAGAGAGAGGCCCAACGCAACCACGGCTGACCGCCTCCCGGCCCGTTCACGTTCCCGTCACCAAGCACTGCTAGGCTGCCGCGCACCAGCAGGCAAACCAGGAGGACCGTATGTCGGAGGCAACCCCACCAGCCACATCATTGGACGATTGGTGGGTCAGGGACAACCTGCGTGAGACCATCGACCATCTTGTTGAGCTGGGCTACACCATCAGCGGGGGCCAAGGCGAAGACCCGGACCTCATCGACCCGGGTGGATCGGCAGTGGAAACGTGGAACGAGGACTATCCCTACCAACAGCGCATGACGCGGGATGAGTACGAAATTGAGAAGTACCGCCTGCAGATCGAACTGCTGAAGTTTCAATACTGGGGCCAGGACCGTGGCCTCAAGCACGTGATTGTCTTTGAGGGCAGGGACGCGGCTGGCAAGGGCGGCACCATCAAGCGCTTCACCGAGCACTTGGATCCCCGTTCGGCACGGACCGTGGCCCTCGCCAAGCCCTCGGACCGCGAACAGGGCCAGTGGTATTTCCAGCGCTACATCCAGCACCTTCCCACCGCCGGCGAGATTGTGATGTTCGACCGCTCTTGGTACAACCGGGCCAACGTGGAACGCGTTATGGGATTCTGCACGGACGACGAATACAGCACGTTCATGGGCCAGGCTCCAGTCTTCGAGAAGATGCTCGTCGACGCCGGCATCCACGTCACCAAGTTCTGGTTCTCCGTCACCCGCCAAGAGCAACGCACCCGGTTCGCAATCCGCCAGATCGACCCAGTCCGGCGCTGGAAGCTCTCCCCGATGGATCTTGCGTCGCTGGACCGTTGGGACGAATACACCGACGCCAAGGAACAAACTTTCCTGCATACGGACTCGGACCACGCACCGTGGATCACCATCAAGTCCAACGACAAGAAGCGCGCCCGCATCAATGCAATGCGCTACTTCCTCAACCAGTTCGACTACGAGGACAAGGACACCACGGTGGTCTTCGAGGCCGATCCGTTGATCCTCCGACGCGGCCGCGACGCTGTAGGCGACTAGTCGCTCCACGCGCAGAACCCGGCGAAGCGCGACGTCGGCACTCACCGCAAGTGCCGACGTCGCGCTTTTCCTGAAAAGTTCCGTTACATTCTTCTGACTGCCGGACATTAACCGGGTATGAGCGTGCAGACGGACCGAGGAGATCGTGTGGAGCCGGCCAGACAGGAACACTTCCTGGCAGCCCACTCGGCCTGCCATGACAAGGTCTATCGCTATTTCCGACGCCGCGCCGGGGACCCGTCCACTGCGGAGGACCTATGCGCCGAAGTCTTCCGCATCGCCTGGGAGAAGTGCCGTCAGGACCAGGAATTGTCCGTGCTGATCGTGTTCGGTATTGCCCGGAATGTTCTCCGCAACCACAACCGTTCCGCCGTCCGCTCGCTGAACCTCGCGCAGCAACTGGAACGGCAGCAGACCAGGGAACCGGTTAGCGACGACGGCGAGGTGCGGGACGCGCTGGACCGGCTTAAGCCCGAGGACCGTGAGGTTCTCCTCCTGACGTACTGGGACGGCTTCACCTCGTCCGAAGTTGCGGAACTGCTCGAAGTCTCGGCCACCGCTGTCAGGATGCGGCTGCACCGGGCTCGAAGACATCTCAGCCAACTACTTCGGGCAGAGCAAGAGACAGAGGATGTGCAGCGATGAGGCATGAGGAAACGGCCGCTTTGGAACGATTGACGGACGCCGATCCGGGCGTGGCCGTCACGGAAGAGGAACTGGCCCGGAGCCGGGAGAAAAGCCTTGCCGTCAGGTTCACTGACTCGGAGCAACTCGTACCTGGCGGCTCCATCGACGCCTTCCATCAGCGACGCCCGCGTCGACGTTTCCGGCTGGCTGCGGGGGCCGGGTTGGCGGCAGCGGCAGTCCTCGCCGGTATTTTCGTGGCGTCGTCCCTGTCCTCGCCGCTCAATGAGCAGGCGGGTCCAGCCGTCACCCCGTCTGCTGCCGCACCGGAGACGGAATCGTCCGCGTCTCCATCATTGCCCGAAATTATTGGCGCCAAGGCGGCGACGGGCGCTGCCGAAATCGTCGTCGGAGGCAACGGCAACAAGGCCGCCGTCTCTACGGATCAAGGCGTCAACGTCTTCATGGATGCCCTCAACTCAGGCAAGCTCGGCCTGAACAGCGGAGGGTGCTTCGCCGAAATCCGCCCGGACGGAACATCGACGGGCCTCATCTTCCCCTTCGGAACCCAGGTCACCGGGACGGGAGTCATTTTGCCCGACGGAACTGCAGTCAATGTGGGCGAAGACTTTGCGTTCGGAGGAGGACTCGCGCCCGGCACCAAGGACCCCGGCGTGTGCTCTCCGACCGGTGCAGCGTTCCTGGTTCAGAGTTGGTGAGCCCGCGAGTTGGCATTTAATGCCCATGTTTTTGGGAAACATTGTCACTAAATGCCAACTCGCGGAACGTCGGGCTTCCTATTCGGTAGCTTCGTCCTCGGCGACCGGATCCTTCAACAGGAGGGCCGTGCCCTGGAAGGGCCGCAGTTCCAGGAAGAAGCTGCCGAGGTCATCCACCTGGCCCACGTCTTCGCCGCTGAACAGATCGTGGACGGTCGCGCCAGGCACCAGATGCGAGGACTGGATGCTGCCTGCGATGTCCTGGTCGGAGAAGTTCAGGACCGTCACTTGCACCGCTCCGTCAGCGAGCTGGTTGACCATCACCAACAGTCCACGGTTGGACACGTCCGGGACATCCAGGAGCGTGCTGGTTGCGATCCCGGACTCTTCCCGCACCGTGAGGATCCGTTGGAGCCGCCGCGCGTAGGACGCCGGATCCTTGAGCTGCTCGGGCAGCGGGCCGTAGAGGCTGCGTGCCCGGGCCATGCCCGCCAAGGAGGTCTTTGCGTCCGGGCTGGTCCCCATAAGGTCGTGGGCTCCGCGGTTGATCCAGCGGGTATCGCCCTGGGATGTCAACTCGCGGACAGTCTCGCGGTCCAGGGCGGTAATGCCGGTGAGGTCCCAACCGGACAGCGCGAAAACGCCCGGCTGCAAAGCGTTGTACATGGACAGCAGGACGTGGGCGTCCAGGACCTGGCCTTCCTGTTCCGCCGTGATGGCGTCCGGGTCCTTGATCCCCAAAGTGGCCATGATGAAGCTGACGGTGGTGCAGGCGATGCCGTTGGTGGTGAAGACGGCGTTGTAAGGGCCGTTCTCACCTGTGAGGCGCTCCCGCAGGGTGTCCTGGACTTTCTCGGCCACCTCCGCGCCCGTCAGTTCTTCCCCGCCAAGCTCGAAAATGTCGTCCCTGTGGCCGGCTGCGAAGTGCAGCAGTTCGTAGGTCAGTTCGTCGTGGTTCTGGAGTGCGTGGACCAAGGACGCCTGGTCGACGCCGATCTCCATGGCGAGCTTCAAGGTCAGGCGCAGGAACTCGGTATCGCCGGTCACCAGGGCGTAGTGGTAGGCGGGCCTGGTGACGAAGTCGTAGGACAGGTCCGGACCCGACTCGGACTGGGCCTTGATGTCATCAATGGTGAGGTTGAGTTCCTGGAAGGAGAAGCCACCCACTTTGCGGATCATCGAGCCGATCAGCTGGTTCGCTGCCTCGGACAACGGGTGGCCTTCGGACCAGCCCGGCTCCTCCTCGGCGCTTTTCTCAACACCCAGGAAGCCGTTGGCGTCCAGGCGCAGTGCGCCCGTTCCAAGGTCCAGCAGGGAATGCAGGGCATCGCCCACCACCAGGCGCATGCCGGCAAAGGTGGGGTCCAGCCAGTTGATGGACGGCTGCCCGGCCTTGAAATAGTGGAGATACACCCAGCGGCGTTTCTTGCCGGTGGTGTCGACGATTGCCTTGGTCGCGCTCCAGTTGGTTTCCTTCACGCCGGGCTCGTAGAAGATGACCCGCTGCAGGCGGCCGATGATGTAGCCGGCCTGCTGGAGGGCCTTCTCCGTCTCGGGACTGATGTTGACGGAGTCCTCGTTCTCGGGAACGTCCGGAAGGAGGTGCCAGTCCTCTTCGGGGATGTCCACCATGTGATAAATGCCGGGGTAGTCCCGGAAGTTCATTTCAGCAAGCCGGAAGTCAGCCCCCTTGCCCGTGTGCCCGGGAACAATGTCGTCGATGATCGTGCCGCCGTGCTCGACGGCGACCTCGCACATCTGCCGGAATTCTTCCTCGGTGCCGAACGCAGGGTCGATCGCCATGCTGATGCGGTCGAAGTGTCCGTCGACGCTGGGTGTCTGCGACCACCCGCGGATGCCGCCGGCAAGCTTGACCGGCCCCGTGTGCAGCCCCCGGATGCCGATCTGGCTGAATGCGTCCCACAGTGCAGGGTCACCGAGCGCGGAAAGGAACGACTGGCCGTCCTTGGTGATGAAGGACAGGGGGTAGGCCGTGAACCAGACAGGTGCGCGCTCCACTGCCGAGCGCGGGTTCGGCCTGGCGTAGGAGTTCTGCCACATGCTGGCTTGCCCCGAAAGCTGCCGGGCCATGGTGTTGGCGTCGCCGAGCATGGACTGATTGCGCAGCCAATCGACGTACGTGGAGTTCAGTCCGTCGAACTCCAGGGACGGTCGGGCTGCAAAGAACTGACGACGGCGGGCAATCGGCCTCAGCGCTTTGGGCCGCGCAGGGTAGAACTGCTCGTCGAACGTGATTTCCGGTGACTCTGTTGCGGTTTCCTCAGTTACCTGCGGTTCTTCCTGTGATTCAGATGGATCAGCGCTGACTTCTGCCGCGCTCTCGTTGATTACAGGCTCCCGCACAGCATTCTCCTTTACGTGGCCGGCGCTGGCGCCGACCGTCCGAGGGGGTCGTTCAAGAGTTCACGTAGCCGGGCTTACCCGGAGTATTCATGCTAGGCACGACCGCATGCGGTTTGTCGAACTTGGGAGAAGTGAGTCGTCAGGTTACTGGCTAATGTCCGCCCGAAGACTGTTGCTGCGTTAGTAGACGGACCCTTCCAGCAGCTCCGAAAGCCGGCCCGCTGCACGCCTGAGTTCCGGTACGCCGGCCCTCAGCGCTTTGTCGGTGACGGACTCCACTGGGCTGAACCAGCAGGAAGGCATCAGGCGTGGAACAATCCCAGGAATTCGTCGCCTGGGCGTGGGACAACCACATTGCGCTGCTGGCCGCCGACAACTTCGCCTTCGAATGCCTCCCGGCCGTGGCAGGCAGCCCGTTCCTGGAGACGGCGCCGAATGACAACGGCATGATGCACCAGCAACTCCTCGCCAAACTCGGCATGCCCCTCGGTGAGCTTTGGCGACTGGGTCCGTTGGCCCGGCACATGAGGTCCACCGGAAACTGGGACGCCTTTGTCAGCATCAAGCCGCTCAACATCGTGGGAGGCACGGGTTCGCCGGCGAACGCCATCGCCCTGCTGTAAACCACCAAGCCCGGCTACGCTGGAACTCCCGGCCCCGGAGCAAAGGCGAAGTGGACACCATGAAGACAGTCGTCGTCGGAGGCAGCGGCCACATCGGCTCCTTCCTCGTTCCCAGGCTCGTCCGTGCGGGGCATGAGGTGGTCAACATCAGCCGCGGAACCAGCACGCCCTACACGGATTCACCCGAATGGCAGCAGGTCCGCCAAGTCGCCGCGGACCGTGAGCAGGAGGACCGGGCCGGCATCTTCGGTGACAGGGTCGCGGAGCTGGGTGCCGACGTCGTGGTTGACCTTGTCTGCTTCACGCTCGACTCGGCCACCGCGCTGGTGAACCGTCTCCGTGGCGAGGTGGGACATTTCCTGCACTGTGGATCCATCTGGCGGTACGGCGAGAGCTTGAAGTTGCCGTTGGCGGAGGGCTCGGATTCCGCCCTCGAACCGACTGATGAGTACGGCATCCAGAAACGCGACATCGCCCGCATGCTGAAGGAGGAGACGGCGTCCGGCGGCCTGGTCACGACGTCGCTGCATCCCGGGCATATCGTGGGGCCGGGTTGGCGCCCGGTGGGACCGCTTGGGAATTTCGATCCCACGGTGTGGCATAAGATCTCCGGCGGACAGACAGTGCTCATGCCGGGAAGCGGTGCGGAAATGATGCATCACGTCCATGCCGACGACCTCGCCCAGGCCTTTGAGAAGGCCATCGACCGCCGTGATACGGCGGCCGGCGAAGACTTCAACATCGTTGCTCCCACGGCCCTGAGCGTTCGGGGCTACGCCAGGATTGCGGCGTCCTGGTTCGGCCAGGAGCCGCATCTTGAGACGGTCGGATGGGATGAATTTCGCCGGACCAGCACGCCCGAACACGCTGACACGAGCTGGGCCCACTTGTCCCGCAACCATTGCCTCACCATCGAAAAAGCCAAATCCCTCCTGGGCTACGCACCACGCTACGAGCCCGAACAGGCCGTGCACGAGTCCCTGCGCTGGCTCGTTGACCACGGGCAACTCCAGGTCAGCAGCCCCGCCTGAACCTGAACGGTATCTGTACATACCCCGCGCGAGGCCCGAAGCTTGAAGCAAGCAAAGGGGGCTCTCTGTGTACAAGGCGCCGAGCAGGGACGTGACTGACAGCCGGCTGGACCATGCGTTCTTCATCCTGGGCGGGGCGGCTGCGGTGTGGCTGGCGTTCCTGCTGCTGGGGGAGAGCTTCCATCTGGGTTGGGGCCAGGTGTGGTTCTACTTCTTCTTCTGGGCATTTCTTGCTTATCTGCTCCTGCCCCGCCTGCACCGCATCCTGACCACTATTTACGTTCCGGGCTACTTCATCGGGCGCGCCCGGACCAGTGACGGACTCCTGGGCGATCCCGTGAACGTCGCGTTGCTCGGCCACGAGCCGCAAATCCACGCCATCATGCGCGCTGCCGGCTGGACGCAGGCGGACGACGTCACCTTCGGCAGCAGCCGCCGCATCATCAGCTCCACCATTTTCAGGCAAAGCTATTCCGAGGCGCCGGTCAGCCCGCTCTACCTGTTCGACCGGCAACAGGATTTCGCTTATCAGCAGGAAGTGGACAACAACCCCGGCAAACGCCACCACGTCCGGTTCTGGCGCTGCCCCGAAGGCTGGCTCCTGCCGGGCGGGCACAAGGTGGACTGGCTTGCCGCCGGAACCTACGACCGCAGCGTCGGTTTCTCGCTGTTCACCCTCCAGATCACGCACAAGATTGAGCAAAACACGGACGTTGAGCGTGACCACATCGTGCGGACAGTTTCCGACGCCGGGCCCGCGGTGTCCGTTCACGTGATCAAGGACTTCTCCACCGGCTACCACTCGCGGAACGGCGGCGGGGATTCAATCTCCACTGACGGCGACCTGCCCATTATCGACGCGCGGTCCGTGACTGTCCCGGCCGGCCAGCCTTCCCGTCCCACTGACAGCCGTGACAGGCGGCCGGCACCCACCATGATGGGTGCCGCGTTGGTGGTGGCCAGGTCCATCGCTGCCTTCGTCCTCGCCCTGACGCTGCTGACTTCGTCCGAGGTCTTCACGGACCTCACCGCCGACGGCGACCCCCTTGACCCGCAAACCACGACGGCGGTGGTCACCTTCGTTGCCATTGCGGTGCTGTTGTTCGGCCTGGGTGAGATTTTCCTTGCCTGGCGGATTTTCCTGGGCAGCAACGGAGCCCGGGTGATCGCCATGGGCCTTAGTTCCATTTCGGTGGTTGTCCAAGCCATTGACTACTTCACCGGAAGCACGAACATCACCCTCGAAGCCGGACTTTCAGGCCTGGCCACCGACATCCTGGTTCTCCTGGCACTTTCCAGCCAGCGGGCGAGGGTCTACGCCAAACGGCAGCGAATTCCGGCCGTCCCTGCCTCGGTCGTTGGGCGCCGCGTCTCTTCCTGACCCTCTTTCAAGCCGGGAGTGCCGGGACACGCCGTCGTTTCCGGCGTGTCGGGGGCGTTTCAAGTTCAAAGCGGGTCGTGGAGCTACAGCTTTCCACGATTCTTCAGCTTGGCTCAATAGACTGGCGGTGCCCGGGGCCGCGCATAGCAGCATTGAGCCCCGGCAATTAGCGAACACCGAATTGGGGACCCTCGTTTTGACTGCTGTTTTTCCGAAAATTACCGTCGTTGTGCCTACCTACAATGAGCGCGAGAACCTGCCGGTTCTTGTCGCCCAGCTCCAGGCACTCAGTATTCCGAATCTGCACGTGCTGGTTGTTGATGACAACTCACCTGACGGGACAGGGGTGGTGGCTGATCAATTGTCGGCGGAATCCCGGGGAACAGTGTCCGTCCTGCACCGGAAGGAAAAGGATGGACTGGGCCGGGCCTATGTGGCGGGAATGACCGAGGCGCTGGCCGGGAACTCGGAGATCATCATCCAAATGGACGCAGATCTGTCCCACCCTGTAGCGGCAATCCCCACCATGCTTGAACGGATCCAGGATTCCGGGGCGGCGCTCGTGATTGGTTCGCGCTACGTCACTGGCGGCTCCACTGCGGCCGAATGGCCCTGGCACCGCAAGGCCCTTTCGGCGTGGGCCAACTTCTACGTCGGTGCAATCCTGGGGTTGAAGGTCAAGGATGCTACGGCGGGATACAAGGCGTGGACAGCTTCTGCGCTGCAACAGATCGATGTGACGTCCATTCAAAGTG
Organism: Paenarthrobacter sp. FR1; assembly: GCF_051106045.1. Lineage (NCBI taxonomy): Bacteria > Bacillati > Actinomycetota > Actinomycetes > Micrococcales > Micrococcaceae > Paenarthrobacter > Paenarthrobacter sp. FR1. The sequence goes on from NZ_JBPFSF010000005.1 coordinate 315,717, forward strand.
ACGGATATTCATTTCAGGTGGAGATGAACTACCGGGCAGCCCGGCACGGCCTGAAGATCATGGAGGTTCCCATTCATTTTGAAGAGCGGGTGGAAGGCGCATCCAAGATGGACCTTCGCGAACAACTCGAATCCGCGCTCACCCCGTGGAAGCTCCGCTTCCAGAAGGTGGAGGCACCCGCACGGGTGACCGCCTTCTAGGGCGGCAACCTCTTAAAGCCCGACGGCGGCACCCAAGTGAGTGCCGCCGTCGAGCCTTACCGGCGTGATGTGAGAGAGGGCCCCTCGAAAACGGTAGGGATGTGAGAGAGGGTCCCTCGAAAACGGTAGGGATGTGAGAGAGGGTCCCTTAGGCGGTGACAGCCAGGGCGTCGATCTCCACCAGCATGACCTCGTGCGGCAGGTCCACGAACACGGTGGTGCGGCTGGGCAGCTGGCCGCTGGGGACGTTCTCGCGGATGAACTCGCCGTAGACCTCGTTCATGGCGGCGAAGTCGTCGCGGGTGGTGAGGTAGACGCGGAACATGAGGACGTCTTCAACGGAGGATCCGCCGGCTTCCAGGATGGCCTTCACGTTTTCCAGCGTGCGGCGGGTCTGGACGCGGACGTCGCCCTCGCCGATGTACTGGTTGGTGGCGGGGTCCATGGGGCCCTGACCGGAAACCTGGAACATGCCGCCCTTCTTGATGCCCTGGGAGAAAACGTGCGCCGGGGCGGGGGCATTGTCGGTCAGTACTACGGTCTTTTCACTCATGCTGAGTTCCTTTCGTGGCTGATCCAGCCGAGGTCGTTGGAGATGGCCTCGGTGCTGGCTTTGAGGTCGGGCAGCAGCTCAAGCAAGCCTTCATAGCTGAGCATCACTACCGGTACCGAACAAGAGGCTGCGGCAACAACGGCGCCGCTGGCGTCGCGGATGGGGGCCGCGATGCAGTGCACGAAGGCTTCGTGCTCAGCGTTGTCATGGGCCCAGCCCTGCTCCTTGACCTGCTCGAGTTCGGCCAACAGGGCCCCCGGCGAGGTCAAGGTGTTCTCGGTAACTTTGACGTAGTCCAGCCCCGCGGCGATCTTTTGCTGCCGGCTTCGCGGCATGTCGGCGAGGAGGACTTTGGACACAGCGGCCGAGTGCAGCGATGCAGTCAGGCCGATGCGCGAGTACATGCGGACGGGGTGGTGGGACTCGAACTTGTCGATGTACACCACCTCATTCCCTTCGAAGGCGGCGAGGTGAACCGTGTGCCCGGTGCGGCCGTTGAGCTCGGCCAGGTGCGGGTGGGCCACCTTACGGATGTCGCGTTGTTCCAGTGCCAGCGAGGACAGTTCGAACAGCTTGGAACCGAGCATGAACCGCTGCTCTTCGTCCCGCACCACAAACCGCTTTTCTTCCATGGCGTGCAGGAGCCGCATCACCGTGGTCTTGTGCACGGCGGCCTTAGAGGCGAGTTCGTCCAGGGTTGCTGGTTTTGCGGCGAGCTCGCCGAGCAGGTCGATGGCTCGCATGAGGCTCTGGCTCACGGTGTCACGCTCCGGTTCTTGTGTTGAATTGTCCGTCTTCAACATGGATAGCAGCCCAGGCGGCATCCGAAGAATCGAGGATGGCGGCGAGCTCGGCGGCGTCGGGCAGGGGGCCGCGGTCGCCGTGGACGGTCAGGGTGCACGCAGCAGCAACGTGGCCGCGGCGCAGGCTCTCCTTCTGGCCCAGCCCGAACAGCATGCCGCTGAGGTAGCCGGCGGCGAACGAGTCACCGGCGCCAACAGGCTCGACGACGGCGACCGACAGGGCGGGAACCTCTTCCCGGGTGCCGCTCCGGTCCAAGGAGATGGCGCTGATGGCCTCGTTCTTGATGACCAGGACCTCCGGGTCGGGCATCAGGCGGCGGAGTTCTGCTTCGTCGGTGGTGCCGAAGGCGTGTTCGGCTTCGTCTTTCCCAACAAGCACGACGTCGGCCAGGTTCGCCAGGCGCTGCAGGACGGAACGGTCTTGGCCTGCCCACAAGGCTTCGCGCCAGTTGACGTCAAAGCTGATGGTGCGGCCGTTGCGGGGCGCGGTGAGGATTGCTTCCAACAGGGAAAGGCATTCGGGGGAGAGAGCTGCGGTGATCCCGCTCAGGTGGATGAGCGCAGCGTTCTCAAGCAGCGTGGAAACGGCAGGATTGGAGAGCGTGTCGCGTCCCATGGCCGATGCCGCGGAGCCTTGCCGGTAGTACAAAACCGAGCTGCCGCCGTCGGGGTCTGAGTCCTGGGCGGGGACTTTCACGTAGAGGCCGGTGGGCAGGGCGTGGTCGATCTCGACGCCGGCTACTCCTACGCCGTGATCGCGGAGGTCGTGGAGGATTCGGGTGCCGAAGCCGTCGTTGCCCACCCGGCTGATCCAGTGTGTGTCCAGGCCCATGGCGGCCAAGCCCATGGCGACGTTGGATTCCGCGCCGCCGATCCCGAAGTGGAGTTCGGTTGCCAGGTGCAGGGGGACGGCGTGGACAGGGGTAAGCATGGCCATGGTTTCGCCCACGCATACAGCTGAAAGCATCGTTCTCCCACTAGTTCGTGCGCTTCTCAGCGGCCTTGACTCTCGATCCGCCACCATGTTAGACATATCACCAGCAGGTTTGCAACCAGCGTTGCAAAATACGCAACGCAAGCAATCTCACTCCACCAACCCCACAACGCAGCTTCAAAAACGCAGCACCGCGAAGGGAACCAAACGCGTGAACACTTCCGAAGCCATCTCGGCAGCCGCCGTGGCAGGCCTGGCTGAACGCCGTCTCGACTGGCGCCACAAAGCCGTGCCCGCCGCCGAGAACGGGGCCACCCACGCGGACTTCCTGGCCGCCAAGCACACGCTGTCCGACTTCCAGACGCCGCTGCTCACCCTCGACGCCGCTGCGCTTCAAGCCAACGCCGATCGCCTGGCGGAGTGGTGTGCGGACCACGGCGTCCTGCTTGCGCCGCACGGCAAGACCACGATGGCGCCCCAGCTCTGGACCGAACAGCTCAACCGGGGTGCTTGGGGTATCACGCTGGCCAATTTTGCGCAGCTGCGGGTGGCTCGCGAGTTCGGCGTCCGGAACCTGCAGCTCGCCAACAGCCTCACGGATCCGCAGGCCATCCAATGGGTCGCCGAGCAGCCCGCGGACGCCACCATCCTTTCCTGGGTCGACTCCCTGGGAACCGTGGACGTCATCAACCGGACCCTCGCCGGCACCGACACCGAACTGGACGTCCTGGTGGAACTCGGCGCCCATGGTGGCCGGACCGGCGCCCGCGGCGTTGACGCCGCCATGGACATTGCCCGCGCGATCTCGGCCTCGCCAAACCTGCGCTTGGTGGGCGTCAGTGGCTACGAGGGCTCGCTCGCGCACACAGCGGACGACGCCGGCCTGGCCGCCGTCCGTGGCTACCTCGCCCAGATGCGGCTCCTTCATGAGGAGCTACTCGCCGCGGACCTTTACGGTTCCGGCTCCGTGATCATCACAGCCGGTGGCAGCGCGTACTTCGACGACGTCGTCACGGTCCTCTCACCGTGCATCAGCACCACAGCAGAGGCGGCCCCAACTGTGTCTCATTCCTTGAAAGTGGACCTCATGATCCGCAGCGGCGCCTACATCATCCACGACGACGGCTTCTACCGCGGAATCTCGCCGTTCTCCCGCGTGGGCGATCAGCCGTTCACGGCCGGAATGCACGGCTGGGCGCGCGTCGTTTCGCAGACGGAACCCGGCCTGGCCATCCTCGATGCCGGCAAGCGCGACCTCCCGTTCGACGAAGGCCTGCCCGAGCCGCAGCTCATCGGCTCAACCCTCGGCGGAGCCATGGAGCCCCTGGTTGGAGCCGAAATCACCTCGGTCAATGACCAGCACAGCTTCATGACCTTCGACGCCGGCACCACCACCGTCAGGCCCGGCGACGTGATCCGGCTGGGCCTGTCCCACCCGTGCACAGCGTTCGACAAGTGGACCGTCATCCCCGTCCTCGCGGATTCCACGCCCGGCGGCGATCAGACCGTCGTCGACCTCATCCACACCTTCTTCTAGGACCCCTGCCATGAAGACCCTCATCAGCAACGCCACCTTGGTGGACGGAACCAGAGCGGACCGCCGCCCAGCGGACGTCCTGCTGGACGGTGCGGTGATTGCCGCCGTCGTCGACGCCGGAAGCCTCACCGCAGCGGACACGGGCGCAGAGCGTGTCATCGATGCTACCGGGCTGGTCCTGAGCCCCGGTTTCATCGACATGCACGCACACTCGGACCTGCAACTGTTGGTCAACCGGGACCACTACGCCAAGCTCAGCCAAGGCGTCACCACGGAATTGCTGGGCCAGGACGGCCTCTCCTACGCGCCGGTTGATGACACAACCCTCGCCGGTGTACGGGAGAAAATCGCTGGTTGGAACGACAATCCGGCTGATTTCGACTGGAACTGGCGGACCGTGGGCGAGTATCTCGACCGCCTGGACAGGGTTGAAGACGGCGGCCGCATCGCCACCAACGCCGCCTACCTGGTACCTCAAGGAACCGTCCGGGCCATGGTGATGGGCTTCGCCGAGGGAGACCCCACGCCGGAGCAACAACAGCAGATGCAGGACGTCATCCGCACGGCGATGGAAGAGGGAGCCGTGGGAATGTCTTCGGGCCTGACCTATACGCCGGGTATGTACGCGCAGACCGAGGAACTGGCCGGGCTCCTCCGCGCGGTGGGTGAACTGGGTGGCTTCTACGCACCCCACCACCGTTCCTACGGCAAAGGCGCCTTGGGAGCCTACGGGGAGATGATCGGACTCAGCCGCGACACCGGCTGCGCCCTGCACCTGTCCCACGCCACCATGAACTTCGCGGAGAACAAGGGCCGTGCCGGGGAACTCCTGGAGCTGATCGACCAAGCCTTGGACCAGGGTGTGGACATCACCCTGGACACGTATCCGTACCTCCCGGGGGCCACGACACTCAGTGCCATTCTCCCGAGCTGGGCCTCATCCGGCGGCACCGAGGCCACCTTGGCCCGGCTGGCCGACCCCGGAACAAGAGCCAGAATCCGTGAAGCCGTGGAGGTCTACGGCTCCGACGGCTGCCACGGCGTCGTTGCCGAGTGGGACACCCTGGAGATCAGCGGAGTGCAGAACCCGGCGCTCGCAGGCTACGTGGGCAAGACCGTCCGGGACATCGCGGCCGAAGCCCGGCAGGATCCGTTCGACGTGTTCGCGCTCATCCTCACGGAAGACCGCCTCGGCACCGGCATCCTGCAACACGTCGGTCACGAGGAAAACGTCCAGGCCATCATGAAGCACCGCACCCACACCGGCGGCAGCGACGGACTCCTGGTCGGCGCCAAACCACACCCCCGCGCCTGGGGTACGTTCCCGCGCTACCTCGGCCACTACTCCCGCGACCTCGGCCTGCTCAGCCTCGAGGAAACAGTCCACCACCTTAGTGGCCGCCCCGCCGCACGACTCAAGCTCCACAAGAGGGGACTGGTCCGCGAAGGCTACGCAGCCGACGTCGTGCTCTTCGACCCGGAGACCATCCGAGACGAAGCCACTTTTGAGAACCCCCGCCAAGCCGCCAGCGGCATCCAGTACGTCTTCGTCAACGGCACCGCAGCGATCGACGGCGGCCAGCCCACCGGCGCCCGCGCCGGCCGTGCCCTGCGCCGACACAGTGACGGCCTCACCCGAGAAGGACAACAATGACCCCCGAACAATTCCTCCAGCAGCTCGAAGCGGACCGCACCCTGGCCGTGGTCCGCGCGCCGTCCATCACCGATGCCGCGGATCTCTGCCGGGCACTGGCCGACGGCGGCATCCGCAGCGTCGAGCTCACGTTCACCACGCCGGATGTGCTCAAGCACGTCAAGCGCGCGGCGGAGACGGCGGCGGACCACGGTGCCGCCGTCGGAATCGGCACGGTGATGACCGGCGACCAAGCCCGCGCAGCGATCGACGCCGGGGCGCAGTTCCTGGTGACGCCCGGCCTCAGGCCGGAGGTCGCCGCCGTCGCCGTGGCTGCGGGAATCCCGTTCAGCCTCGGCGCCATGACCCCCACCGAGGTGGCCCAAGCCCTGGACCTGGGTTCGGCCGCCGTCAAGATTTTCCCCGCCCGGCAGCTCGGTCCGGCGTACCTGAAGGACCTGCAGGGCCCGTACCCGGGCATCCGCTTGCTGCCTTCGGGGGGCATCGACGCCTCCAACGCCAAGAGCTACCTCGACGCCGGTGCTGCCGCAGTCTGCTGCGGCACCAGCGTAGTCCCGCCCGCAGCCGTCGCTGCAGGTGACTGGGCAGACATCGCGGCACGTGCCGCAGCCTTCACCGGCACCCTCAAGTAGGACTTACCCAGAAAGACTCGTCATGACTGAATTCCTTGAATGGCTGCGGCACGACACCGCCGGCCTGCTCCTCCTGGCAGGTGCCGGCATCGCCCTGCTGCTATTCCTGATCATTAAGGTCAAGCTCGAACCGTTCATCGCCTTGGTGGGAACCGGTGTGATCGTGGCCCTGGTGGGTGGGATCTCCGTGGAAGCCCTGGTGGGCTCGGCGACCAAGAGCAGCGACGCCCTCATTGAGAAGGGCTTCGCAGGCATCCTTGGCCACATCACGGTGATCATCGGCCTTGGTACCGTTCTTGGCGCCATCCTGGAACGCTCCGGTGGTGCTGAGGTGCTGCTCGGACGGCTCGTGAAGATCTTCGGTGAAAAGGGCACCCCGCTCGCCATGGGCATCACCGGCTTTGTGCTGGGTATTCCGGTGTTCTTCGATATCGGCATCTTTGTCCTGGCGCCATTGGTCTATGTTGCCGCGATCCGTGGCGGCAAGTCCCTGGCACTGTACGCACTGCCGCTGCTGGCAGGCCTCTCCGTGACGCACGCCTTCCTTCCGCCGCACCCCGGTCCCGTTGCTGCGGCCGGCCTGTTCGGCGTGGACCTCGGCTGGATCATCCTCATGGGCCTCATCTGCGGTATCCCGGCCTGGTTCGCTTCCGGCATCTTGTGGGGCACGTGGATCGGCAAGCGTGTGATGGTTTCCGTGCCGGAGGACCGCATTGTTCCCGAGGCCGAGGAAGCCAAGGGCCACGAACCGTCCATCGGCCTGGTGCTCCTGGCCATCGGCCTTCCCATGATCCTGATCCTCGGCGGCACCTTCGGCAACATCTTCGCTCCCGCAGGCACGTTCCGTGACGTCCTCCAGTTCTTCGGCAACCCGGCCATCGCGCTGACCGTCGCCGTGCTCCTGGCCATGTGGCTCCTGGGTATCCGGCGCGGCATGACTTCCGCCGAGCTCAGCGAAATCACGGGTTCCTCGTTGCGTCCGGTGGGCATGATCCTGCTGGTTGTCGGTGCCGGCGCCTTCTTCGGAGCAGTCCTCTCGGCCACCGGTGTGGGCAAAGCCGTGGCGGATTCACTGTCCCAAGCCGGCCTGCCGATCATCCTGTCCGCGTTCGTGATCAGCGCCGGCATGCGCATCGCGCAGGGCTCGGCCACGGTTGCGATCGTGACCACTGGCGGCATTCTCGCGCCGAGCCTGGCCTCGGGATACTCGCAACCCCAGCTCGCGCTGATCGTGGTGGCCATTTCCTCGGGCTCCATCATCGCCAGCCACGTCAACGATGGCGGATTCTGGATCATTTCCAAGTACTTCAATATGTCCGTCAAGGACACCTTGAAGACCTGGACCGTGCTGGAAACCGTGCTGTCCATTGTGGGCTTCGGAATGGCGGCCCTGCTGTACACGTTCGTCAGGTGACCCTGCGGCACCCAACCCGGGTGCCGGCGTCGTGACTTGGTGAGCCTGAAACCGGCACTTAAAACAAAGAGCTCCGGAGTGCGTTATTGGGGGATACGCACTCCGGAGCGGTCTTTGAGCAGGGGCTTTCGCCGTCCTGCAGTAATTACTCTACGTCGCGTGAGACCCCATTGCCACCACCTCGAATAAGTACTTTCGCTTTAGTTTTTATGTGCCGCTTCAGGCCTCTTTTTCTGGGGGACGATCAGCACTGGGCGGCGCTGGTGATGGCTGAGCCACGCCGCCACCGAACCGTTCAAGGCCTCGGAAATCCGATGGCCCAAACCAGGCTCGGGAGTACCCACAATGATCATGGAAGTATTGATATCGGAGGCCAAGCGGCCCAGGGCACGGGCGGGATCGCCGGCCAACAACCGCAACGTCCAATCCGCCGTGCCGCCACCCATGGCGTCACCGATCACTTTGCCAAGACCGTCACGAACGGCGGCGACATCCTCGTCATCCTTCTCCGGGTGAAGGGACATCCGGTGTGTCTCGCGCGACGGGTCCCACTCCACCAGATAACTGGCCTCATCCACATAAGCGCACACCAAGGGCACGCCGAGCTGCTCGGCGAGAGTCCGGGCGGTCTGCAGCACTTCCAAATGCTGGTCCGGCAAGACGCCCACCACCAAGGGAATCCGTCCGCTGAAATTCTCCGCAGCCATACCCTTATTGTTGCGCCGCGGGGTGCCGTTGAACAGGCTGTCTCCCACCCAACCTAGGTGGGCGGAGATGGCTTGTTCCACGTGAGCCGCACCTTGAAGTTGGACGCCGTACTGGCCGAGGCAATAAACGCCCCTGCTTCCGCATGAAGGTCGATGCCGAACTCCACGCTGACCTCGTCCGGCCGGTTCTCCAGGCTCAGCAGCTCGTCGATCACGCCTTGAACCGCGGGACGGACATGCGCCAACGCCCGCTCGAAGGTCTGCTGGGCCCTCGCGAACACGCCCGAATGGTCGCCCGCGTGGTCGCCGCCCCTTGTCACCAGGCTCCCCGCTGCGCTCGCGACCTCCACAACCACCGTGCCGCCGTCGTCAGTGGTGAACTCAACCAACCTGCTCATGTTCCAGTCCTTTCTGCCGACCGTGGCCTCAGGCGGCGGGCGGCGACCAAGAGGCCGATACCGGCTGCGCACACCACCAAGAGCTGTATCAAGACGAAGTAGGCGTGCGTCCGATACCAGGATTCAAGGAACACCCCTTTGTCCTCGATCCAGACGAACGGAATGGTCACCGTGGGCCACAACAGCAACCATCCCAACGGTTGGGATTTCCGCGCTCGGATGGCCAGGATCCCAGCCCACAGCCCGAAGCCCGCGTGTACAAAGCTGGCCACGACGGCGGTCAGTTCCACGGTGTAATTGAGCCCCGACAGCCCGAAAACCGCCATGGACACCACCACGCCGGCCATCACCAGCCGTCCCAGCATGGTCCGATCCGGAAGTCCGGCAACCGCCAGCAGCAGGTAGCCAAAGGGCGCGACCAAGCCATAAACCACACGGAGGGAGCCATCTCCGCCGCTCTCGTACCAGTAGTTGTCGTCGAACCACAGGAAGTAGATCGCGAAGCAAGCCCCGAGTCCGCCCGCCAAGGCCAGGGCTGCACCGCCCCAGGCGAGCAGAACCCAAGCGAGCGGCATCGGCACGGGTTCAGGACGCGGCGCCGGGCCAGGACGAGGCGCCGGGCCAGGACGAGGCGCCGAGTCGAGGCGGGACGCCGAAACGCCAGCGTCCGACGCCGGGACACCAGCAAGCGGCGCTGCACGGGGTGGGGTTGTGGCTGGCTTCGCTGTTTGCCTGGCGCTCGCTGCGGCAGCGGCGCTCTCCGGCGGTTTCCGCGGTGGCGTTGGTGGAGTTGGCGGCGGGGATACGGCGGTATATGAACCATGTGCCTCAGCATCGACCTCAGGTGCTTCAGGCTTGGGCGGTTCCTTAGGCTTGGCTTTCTCGATCTCAACCCGCGCCGCAGTAGCGAGTCCATCGGGGTCGGCCGCAGCGGCATCCACTGACTCCAGTTCCGCAGACACATCCAACACCGCTTCCCAAGAGCCCAGGGACGAGTGGTAGCGCAGTTCGCCCTGCAGGTCGGAGATGCGTTGGCGGCGCTCGCAGTCCTGTTTCCGTGCCGCGGCCTCGGGGAACTCGGGATCGTCCTGGACCACGGCGAACCCGTCGGCGGCGGCCAGCCAGTCGCCCGCCTCTTCTGCTTCAAGCGCTTCGCGGTATGCGCGGGCCATGTCCAGGCGTCTGCGTGCAGTGTCCCTCAGCGCAGGTGCGTCCCGGTAGTCCGGTTCGAGGGTGAGGAGGTCGTCGAACAATTCAACAGCCTGCTCGAAGCGTCGGGCGCGCAACTCTGCGGACGCCTGCACGTAGAGTGCCCGGAGCTGGGCGCGCTTCATTGCTTGGTCGGCGTTGGCCTGGGCTTGCGTGGCTTGGGTGGGGGCCGCCTGACCCGTGGCAGCTGGAACCGGAGCCGGACCGCCCTGGAACGCCGCCGCCGTCGTGCCTTCAACAAAAGCCGGCGCGCGCGGCGTGCCTTTCAGGGTGAACAGCTGCGTGGAACCGCCACGGACATAGAGGGCCGGTGTGACCCATTCGAGCGTGCCGTCCGGGCTGGCCATCACCGAGATCCTGCCGACGCGGGCGGCCTCGTCCACTGTCCTGCCGTTGGCTATGGCGGCGTAGAAACCGTGGGCGAACGCGATGGCCGCGTAGTCGCTGATGGCGAACTGCATGGCGGCCACGGCACCAATTCCGCTGCGAACAAGGGCCGAGGCGGTGCCGGAGAAGAGATCCGATTGGCCCATTTCACCCGAGGAACACGAATTCAGCACCACCAGCCGTGGCCGTGGCGCGGCGACGCTGAGCAGCGCCATCAAGCGGACGGCGCGGACCATCGAGGCCCTGCCATCGGAGCCGACCAGCGCGATCCTGCCTTCGTCGGTCCGGGAGTCGTAGTCGCCGTGGCCTACAAAATGAACTACGTGCCAAGGACCCGCCAGCAGCATGGACTGCACGTCATCCCACGTCCCGCTCTTGGCCCAGACCAGCTCCACGCGGCCTTCCGCCACCGGCCCAGCGAGTGCCCTGCCCAAGTGTTCCTTTTCTGCGGCAACGTCCAAGGCAGGGAGGTCCCGGGGAGATGCAACAATTCCCAGGATGCGCAGCGGGGGAGCCACATCCAGGGGGTTCTGGTGGTAATCCGGCGCCGGGACGTGCCGAAGCAAGGGCTCGGTCTGGCAGAGGTACGTCTCAGTCTCCGGATCAAAGAGGGTTTCCCACGGCATGGTGGCAAGTTCGGGGGCCGCCAATCTCAGGACCACCCTGAGTTGTTGGCCGGCGTGCTGGGCGGCGCCCAAACTAGCCCGATACGTTCCGTAAACCTCGCGGGTGAACAGGGCCTGGAACAGTTCCTGGCCCACTTCGCGGACGGCCATCTCGGCCACGGGCATGGTCCGCCGGGCCGCGACGGCTGACGCCAGGACAGTGGCTTCGAGCTGCGGAAGCCGGTCCAGGATGCCATCCACATCCAAGGTGAACACTCCGGACGCGTGGCCTCCCGCCGGTGCACGGACCACGTGCACCGTGTATTCACCGCGTGCGGAGCCGGTATCTATTTCCAGCTCGATGTCACAGTCCATCGCGGATCCCTTTTGCGAAGGGTGGGCCGGCTCCAGAACAGAGGGCCGGATGCCCTTACGAATAGATTGGCCCTTCGCTTCGCGCCTTACAAGGGCCCAACGGGTGCTGGCTCTTGAAGACACCCCGGCCCCGGCCTACGGTTAATTCGACGAGAGGTGGTCCCGCGGTGGAAATCTACATGTGGTGGCTTGATCTGCACTTGGACAGCAAGGAATGGCTCCGCGAAAACCTGCGCGCAGAAGAACTTCCCTTGCAGGTTCTCCAACATATTGCCGAGGCCGGTGGACCCCATCCGGACAAGGTCAGTGGCGTCCTGACGTTGGAGGATTGGGACTTCATCGAGACGCAGTCGGAGTTCGTCGACTGACGCCGCCGGGGATTTCCCTGGGGCTGGCTTAGGCTTTGCGTGTGCCCACGGAATCCTTTGATGAACGCTTTACCGGTCCTACCCTCAACCAGGACCTCTGGGTGGACCACTATCTTCCCCAGTGGTCCGAGCCCGCCAGATCCCGGGCCCGCTACGACTTCACCACCGATGGTTTGCGCTTGCGCATCGACGCCGACCAGATGCCATGGCGCGACGCCGACGGATCGTTTCGCGTCAGCAACCTCCAGACCGGGACCTTCTCCGGGGCTGTCGGCACCACCCGTGGCACGCATCGTCACCGGCTCGACGGGCTTCTGGTGGAAACTCCGCAGGTCACTCGCCGGCTGTGGACGCCCTCGTCCGGTGAACTGGAGGTGGTAGTGAGCGCTTCTGCCGACTCGACCTGCATGCTGGCAATCTGGCTGGTGGGATTCGAGGAGTCCGGTCCGGAAGATTCCGGGGAGCTGTGCGTCGCCGAACTTTTCGGCGACAGGATCGGTCCCCTCAGCAGCACCGTTCGGGTGGGAATCAAAGCGCACCATGATCCTCGACTGACCGACGACGTCCGCGACATCGAGCTACCCATCGATGCCACGAAGCCGCACGCTTACGGTGTCCGGTGGTCCGGGGACGGAGTGGACTTCACGGTGGACGGACAAGTCATCATGAACAGCCCACAACAGCTGGCCTACGAACAGCAGCTCATGATCGACCTCTTTGAATTTCCAGCCACGGAACAGCGGGAACCAAGGAACTACCCGAAGACCGCGATGGTTCACTCAGTGGCGGGGACCAGCGCCAGCTGACCGGCTACGGAGTTGTGTGGTCCTCTGTCGAGTCTGCCTCTACCGGGTCCGCTCCCACCACCCTGTTCCTGCCTTGCGCCTTGGCACTGTACAGGGCGGCGTCTGCCACGTTAATCATGAAGGCCAGGTCCGGGGCATCCGGTCCGGTAGAGGTAACGCCGTAACTGACAGTGGGGAACGGGAGGCCATCCGGACCGCGCTTTGCCGAAAGGCGGCTGCTGATCTCCCAGGCAATGGATTCGGCCCGCTCCTGCGTGGCTCCCGGAAGGAAGAGAATGAACTCTTCACCGCCGTACCGACCCACAAGGTCTGTAGACCGGACCGAGGCGGTGCAGGCGTCGGCGAAGGCGCGGAGGGCGGCGTCACCGGCGGAGTGTCCGTGCTCATCATTGACTGCCTTGAAATTGTCCAGGTCGGCCAGGATCAGGGCCCCGCCCTGTTCGGGTGAGGCACGTACAAGGTGCCGGGCGGCCAGGTCCAGGAAAGCGCCCCTGTTGAGCAGGCCCGTCAGATGGTCGCGCTCGGCGCGTTCCCGGAGGCGGTTGATCAGCTGTTTGTTGCTGAGCGTGTTCATGGTGGAGGACACCGCCACCAGCAGGATCAGGTGCATCAGGGCCGCTGGTGCATAACCGAAATACGTTCGGAAGAATTCGCCCGCCGGACCTTCCAAGGCATACGCAATGGCCCTGCCCAAGTAATAGAAGGCGGTTATTCCGGCCATGATGGACAGGAATTTCGTGATTCTGGACCGCGTGGGATTCGCGAACCAGAGCTCTACCGCGGCCATCAAGATTCCGGCCATCGTCAGAATCAGGTAAACCAAACCACCTGACCAGACGTTGGACCCTGGGTCATCCACCACCGACGCCAAGCCAGCCATCAGTGGCGCCGGCAACAACTGCCACAGGCCTACTTTGTGGCTCCGGAGCGTGCGGGCTCCGGCCCACACGCTGAAGGCTCCGGCCACCACCAGTGCCTTTGCAATGGGGCTGGCCCATAGTTGGGCCGGCGTGCCGTTCAGCAGGAAGGCGGCGTTGCCTAGGAAGAAAAGGCACAGGGCAACCCGCCACCAATCAGCGTAAGGAGACCGTTGCCGTCGGGAGGAGACGCTGGTGAGGACTATCAGGATCAAAGTCACCAGACCGAGGACCATCCTCACGGCGAAGGGGTCAAGGACTATGGCTCCTTCTTGCATTGAGACTCCACTCATGTCGTCGTCCCGCTACCGGCCGACGACCGTGGAACCCTCATCCATGGTTCTCAATTCTTGTCATCCCCGTTATTCACTTAATCCCCCAGCATTGTTGCCGTGGCCGAATTTGGCCGCAAAGCCAACAGTCAAGCATGTTTTCTCCCTTTAGTGAACAGGGGACGAACAATTACATTCCGAGGACCAGCGCCCAGTGTACAAACTGCTATTCCGGTGCCCCGTTTTGCCCCTTTTGGGTCAGTTGCCGGCGTTGCCATTCATGAATGTCCGCGAGCCAATACAGCGGAGCGGATGGGCCCACCCTCGGGTCGCTGGTCACACCTCCGTCCCGCACGTCCTCCACATACGCGCGATCCTGTTCGATGCGTGCGGGCAGCTGACCTGCGCCGCCCACGGAACCATGGCCAGGGATGACAGCATCCACGTTGTTGACCACGCCTTCAAACAGCTGCAGTGCTGCGAGGTAGTCCCCGATCGGGTCGGCGGCCGCCAGGTCGAGGAACGGCATCAGGATGTCGGAAAGCATGTCACCGGCCACCAGGACGCGGCTCTCCTCGATCAATAGCGCCGCATGGCCAGGGGCGTGGGCTTGAAGCTCGATGATCCGGACAGTGGGCCCTGCCCAGGGAATCTCCGCAGCAGAGACGGGCAGGCCGGTGATGAGGCCCAGCAGGTCCATGGGGATCTCCCCGGCATACTCCGGCGGGAGTCCCTCAGCCACTTGGGCTTCCCAGTCCGCGCTGCCCAGCAGCTCACGCATGGCTGCCGCGCAGCGGGCCGTGCCGTAACGCGGTACGTCGCCGAAGCTTGCGTGCCAGAGAACGTGGTCCCAATCAGGATGAGTCGAGAACCCGGCGACCACGGACTGGCCCAACCCGCGAAGGTCATTTGCCAGGGATGTCATTTCACTGCTCGTGATGCCGGGGTCGATGAGCAAGACGCCGTCCCTGCCCTGCACAACAATTGAATTGCTCTGGATGAACTCGCTCTGGTGAACCAGAACGCCATCAGCGACTTCAGTAAGCATGAGGTACCTCCGCTTGTGGTGAGCAACCGCTTTTGTCGCGACGGTATTAGCTGGCACCCCTTTCCACAACCCACCAATAAACCGTTGCCACCCTTCCGCCCTGATGGTTCGATGGGGTTCATGGCTACCGCAGAGAGTTATGTCCTAGCGATCGGGACCAAGAAGGGCTTGTGGCTCGCAACCAGCCCAGACCGAAAAGAATGGTCCCTCTCCGGCCCGCACTTCCTGATGAGCGAGATACCCAGCATCGGGATAGACACGCGGGACGGCAAAACCAGGATTATGGTGGGCGTCCGTTCCGAGCACTGGGGTCCCACCGTGGCCCACTCCGATGACCTCGGCACCACCTGGACCGAGCCCGAGCAAGGCGCCATCAAGTTCCCGGATGGCACCGACGCTGCCCTGGAGCGCGTCTGGCAGATCCACCCCGACGCCGACTCCCGCCCTGGCGTTGTATGGGCTGGTTGCGAGCCGATTTCAGTGTGGAAATCAACCGACGGCGGCGAGCACTTCGAGCTGAACCGCGGACTCTGGGACCACCCCCACCGCAGTGAGTGGGGTGCTGGCTACGGTGGCGCGGCGGCGCACTCGATTGTGGTGGACCCGTCCGGTGAGAAGGTGCACGTCGCCATGAGCACGGGCGGCGTTTACAGATCGCTCGACGGCGGTACGTCCTGGGAGCCTCGCAATAAGGGAATCTCTGCCTACTTCATGCCCGATCCCAACCCCGAATTCGGCCAGTGCGTTCACAAGATCGCGGCGGATGCCGCCGTCGAGGGCCGTTTGTACGCGCAGAACCATCACGGTGTGTACCGCACGGACGATGACGGCGAGAACTGGGACTCCATCGCGGAGGGGCTGCCCGCCGACTTTGGGTTCGTCATGCTGACCCATCCCCGTCGAGAGGGCACGGCCTGGGTCATTCCGTTGAAGGCCGATGGCGAACGCATCCCCCCAGACAGCAAGCTCAGCGTGCACCGCACCGATGATGCCGGCAACTCGTGGACTGAACTCCATGCGGGCCTGCCGGACCACGAGTACAACGCCGTGCTTCGCGATGCCGCGGCCGTGGATACCGCCGAGCCCGTGGGCGTGTATTTCGGCACCCGGGGCGGGTCCGTGTACGCCAGCGCCGACGAGGGCGGCACCTTTACTGAAGTGGTATCGCACCTGCCGGACGTGCTGTGCGTCAGGGCCGCCGTCGTGGTTGGTCAGCAAAGCAGCGCCGCGCGTGCGGCACATGCCAGCGCTCCGGTACCCGGTTAGGCCCGTTGTGGCTGACTTTACGGTCCTGTTGCCTGGCGTCCTGCAGCCGCTCGTCGGCGGACAGTCCTATCTGACTGCGTCCGCCGACGGGGCTGTGACCGTTGGACAGTTGCTGGACTCGGTAACCGGGGATTATCCGGTGCTGGCCAGGCGTTTGCGTGATGAAACCGGGGCGCTGCGCCGCTACGTGAATATTTACGTGAACGGCGACGAGATCCGGCGTGGGAAAGGTCTTGAAACGGAGGTTGCGGCCGGCCAGGAGGTCTTGATTATCCAGTCCGTGGCCGGTGGCTGAGCGGGTGTTTGGGGTCGAGCCGGGGTTCAGGCGACGCGCCAAACGCTGCATTCGTCGGTATTGATGGCTTTCCTCATGCCCGAGACGTGGTCCATGATCCAGACGACGCCGATTCCCGGTGCCGTTTCCTGGACCCGTCCGCGGCGGATGACCACGTCATCGTAGGCGGGACCCACGGACAGGCGGGCTTCGATCTCGTCTCCGCGGTGGAGCTGGCTGATCGCTCGTATTCGTGTTGTGTGAGTTTTGGCTTCCTTCAGCATGGTGTCCTCCTGGCTGGAGCTGGTGCCTGCACTTGCCGGCTATTCCAGTGTGGCGGTGCATTGTTGCCACGGTATTTCGGCGTGGTTAGGGTCCGGTTAGCATTCCGGGATGGTTGCGTTTCCGCCTGCCCAGCCCTGCCTTCCGGGTACACTGCCGCGGCGGCTGTAGCCTGATCTCGGTTCTTGAGACTCACAGGAACCACAGGCTCCGTCCCCGGGAGATTTCATGGGTGTTTTGCGGCGATCAATCGCGCTGTCCACAGGCTTGGTGGTGCTTGCCACCGGCCTGTTTTTCGTACAGGCCCCTGCCACGGCCGTACCAGCACCGGGACCGGATAATCCGAATGTCCAGTTCGTGGAGGGAACGCCGCACTCGGAGCATACGTTCGACGCGCCTCCGACTGACGCGGCGCCGAAGGGACAGGCCGACGTCGAGTCCCTCCTCCGCGACGGCGCGGCGGCGGCCGGTCCGGGAGGGGACATCCGTGTCCGGCTGGTGACGGCAAAGCTTGCTGACAACGCCAACCCGGTGTCCATGGCGGAGGCCGAAAAGGCAGTGGTGGCAACCAGTAACTACTGGAAGGCGATGACGGCCAACAAGCTGTCCATGACCGTGAACAGCAAGGTAGCCGGACACCAGTCCAAAGCCAGGTCCACGGACAGCTACAGCACCATCATGTCCACCATCACCAGTGAGCTGAAGTGGGCAGCCACTCCGTACACGGCGCTGGTCATCTTTATCCCCACGGCCACGTTGTCCGGAAACGCTCTTGGCGCAGGCTACAGCAGCGGCAGTTACAGCGGACGCGTACTCATGCCGCAGATCAGCGCGTTCTCCAACAACGTCATGAGCCACGAATTCGGGCATGTCATTGGTTTGATGCACGCTGATGCGCTGCAGTGCGCCAGCGGTGCATCCGACGTGGGGGTCAACAGCAGCGGGCAGTTCACCGACCCGTCCTGCTACATCCGCGAGTACGGCGACACGACTGACATCATGGGCGCGGCCCAGTATGCCCAGCCGGTGGTCAGTTCCACGTTCTGGGATTACGCAGGCCTGGGCCGGGGAGACGAAATCCGCGATGTCGGGGTCGCCACGGGAGTGAAGAGCTACACGCTGAAGCCGTGGGGCGGGACCGAAGCCCAACGCGCCATCAAGTTCACCGACCCCGTCAGCCGCGAAGTCTATTACCTGGAACTTCGGCAGCCTGTGGGGGCTTACGACAGCTACCTTTCAGGCGGCAACAAGGGCGTCAAAATCGTCCAGCGCGGCGGCGCCACCATTGCCTCATCGCTCATCCTCATGCCCAGCACCACACCCTTCGCGGGTTGGTACAGCAAGAACCACGCCTGGCAGGCCGGAAGTACTTTCACCACCTACACGGGCACCAAAGTCACCATCAATGCGGTCAGTGAAACCTCTGCGACAATCACCATCAACGCCGATCCCAAACTGAAGACGCGGATCAGCTTCTCAGCCGGCGATTTCGATGGCGACAAACTGGCCGACATGATTTCCCGCGAAGCGGATGGCTCGTTGCTCCTGTTCCGAGGGCTTCCGGGCAACAGGCTCAAGGACTCCGTGCAGATCGGGTCGGGATGGGACATTTTCAACGCGGTGCTGGGCACGTCCGATTTCAACGGCGACGGCTTCCCGGACATCCTTGCCCGATCCAGCGACGGCGCCTTGTGGCTGTACCCGGGCAACGGCAAGGGCGGTTTCCTGCCCAGGGCCCAAGTAGGTGTGGGTTGGCAGGGCTTCACCCAACTGCTGGCTCCGGGCGACTTCAACGGTGATTCCCGAAGCGACGTAATGGCCGCCGACCCCGACGGCCGCCTCTGGCTGTATCCCGGGAACGGCGCGGGCGGGTTCCAAGCCCCACTCCAAGTGGGCCAAGGCTGGGACTCCTTCAACAACCTCGCCCCGGCAGGTTCCTTCGGCGGAGGGTCTGCCGGACTCCTGGCCCGCTCCACAGACGGCACCCTCTACGTCTACCCGGGCAACGGCAAGGGCGGCTTCCTGCCGCGTGCCGCCGTCGGGACAGGCTGGAACCTGGCCGGTGACATCATGGGCGGCCAGGACTTTACCGGCGACAGAATCGCTGATGTCCTTGCCAATGGTTCCCAGCTGAGCCTCTACCCGGGCGACGGTGCGGGCTTCGCCGACCGCTTGACGATCGGCACAGGCTGGAACCAGTTCAGCCAGGTCTGGGAAGCGGGAGATTTCGACGGCGATGCTGTCGCCGACATTTTGGCCCGCGGCACCGATGGTGCGTTGTGGCTATACCCGGGCAACGGTTCGGGCGGCTTCCTGCCGCGCGTCCAGGTCGGATCGGGATGGAACGTCTTCACGGCGGTCCTGAGCGCCGGCGATTTCGACGGCGATGGTCGCCCCGACCTCATTGCCAGGGCTTCCGATGGGCTGCTATGGCTGTACCCGACCGACGGCAAGGGGCAGTTCCTGGCCCGCAAGCAGATCGGAACGGGCTGGCAAGGATTCACCCAGGTGCTGGCTCCGGGCGACTTCTCGGGAGATGGCCGGGCTGACATCGTGGCACGGGCCGCTGATGGGGCCCTGTGGCTCTACCCGGGCAATGGTGCCGGTGGATTCCAGCCGTGGCGGCAGATCGGCACGGGCTGGAACATCTTCAACGCGGTCATGCAGGGTGGCGACTTCAACGGCGACGGTCGGGAAGACATCATGGCACGCGGGACGGACGGTGTTCTCTGGCTCTACCCCGGCAACGGAAACGGTGGTTTCCTGGCGCGTTCCTCCCTGGGTTCCGGCTGGAACATGTTCACGTCCTACGCGGCTCTCGGCAACGGCTTCACGGGAACGGGCGATCCATCGGTGGTGGGGGTGGCCGGAGACGGGACGTTGCTGATGTACTCCGGCACAGGGGCCGGAAAGTTCAAGCCCGTGGTGCTGAACCCGCGGTAGGTTGTTGGGCTCGGCAGGACGCAGAAATGCCCGGTATGTCAGGAGACATACCGGGCATTTCTGCGTCGCAGGGTTCCTACTTATGCAAGCCGAGCTCGGCGGTGGGAACCTTGGCTGATTCGCGGGCTGTCAGGGCCGAAACGGCTGCGATTGCGCAGATGACGGCGGTGAAGATGGAGATCTGGACCCATCCGCCGGGCTTGGTGCCACCCAGTGCGGTCACGATGGCCGGGGCGAAGCCTGCCATGAGGAAGCCGAGCTGCGTACCGATGGCCAGTCCGGAGAAGCGAACCTTGGTGCTGAACATTTCACCGTAGAAGGACGGCCAAACAGCGTTGGCGGCAGCGTACCCGCAGGAGAAGAACACGATGGAGACCAGGAACATCAGCGGGACATTGCCGGACTCGAGAGTCAGCAGGAAGACCGGGGTCATGATCGCGCTGGCTACGGCTCCGTAGATGAAGACGGGCTTCCGGCCGATCTTGTCCGCCAGCATGCCGAACAATGGCTGGGTTCCGAGGGCAACCACGTTGGCCGCAACCACCAGCCACAGGGTGATGGTGCTGTTGACGTGGGCAACGTCCTGGGCGTACTTGATGGCCAGGGTTCCAAACACCGTGCTCACTGCGGCGATGAAGGCGCAGCAGACAACGCGGAGAACGTCGCGCCAGTGCAGGCGCAGAAGATCGGCAACGGGGAGCTTGGAAATTTCATTGTTCTTCTTGGCTTCGGCGAATGCCGGCGGCTCGTGCAGGGTGCGGCGGATGAAGAATGCCACCAGTACTACTACGGCGCTCAGCCAGAACGGGATGCGCCAGCCGATGCCGTACTTGATCTCGTCCGGCAATGCCACGACGGGGATGAAGACGAGGGCTGCCAGGATCTGGCCACCTTGGGTACCGGTCAGGGTCCACGAGGTGAAGAACGAGCGGCGGTTGTCCGGGGCATGTTCCAGCGTCATGGAGGAAGCGCCGGCCTGCTCGCCGGCGGCCGAGAGGCCCTGGCAAAGACGGGCGAGTACCAGCAGGACGGGCGCCCACCAGCCGATGGTCTTGAAGTCGGGGAGGCATCCGATCACGAAGGTGGCGGCACCCATCAGGACGAGGGTGAACATGAGGACCTTTTGCCGTCCGATCCGGTCACCGAAGTGGCCCAGGATGACAGCGCCGACGGGGCGGGCCACGTAGGCGAAGCCGAAGGTCGCGAAGGACATGATGGCCGCGTTGGCGTCTGCGTCCGGGAAGAACACGTGGGGGAAAATCAGGGCGGCAGCCGAGCCGAAGATAAAGAAGTCGTAGTACTCGACGGCGCTGCCCAGGAAGCTGGCAAGCGCGGCTTTCTTGGGGGTTCCGGTGGTTGTTTCAGTGCCTGGCGTCGCTGACGGCATTGTTTGGCTCATGGGAGGTTCCTTCTGTGACGACGATGTCGCGGATCTAGCTTCTTAGGGAAGACCAGAGCGAGGTGCGGCCGGATCATCCCGAAAGTAACCACATGGTGAGAGCTACTTGTGCAATACAGCAATAGTGGCTGTGAGTGGGGTCACTTGTCAAGAGATGTCACCACCATCTAGAAATAGCTCTCACTATGTGAGAGCATCGAGTTATGAGTGTGAAAGAGGACACAAAGACCGACATGGTCGGCAAAGCCCTGAGCCTGCTGGTACTTCTGGGCAATGAACCGCGTGGTGCAAGCGCGGCGGATCTGGCCAGGAGTGCCAGCCTGCCGTTCAGCACCACCTATCGCCTGCTGGGTTCGCTCACGCGTGATGGCTTCGTCGACTACGAGCCGGATGGGCGCCGTTACCACTTGGGCTTGCGGGTGTTCCAACTCGGCCAACGGGTTTCGAATCACCACGGCTTTGCAGCGACAGCACTGCCTGTCCTCCAGCGGGTCACCGAGCGCACTAACGAGGCCACCATCCTGTCTGTCCGCGACGGCAACCATCACCTCACGGTCAACAAGGTGGACGGCCCCAAGACCTTCCGCGTCACCAGCGACCCCGGCCATCTGGGTGCGCTGCACACAACCTCCGTGGGCAAGGCGATCGTCGCTTTCGAGGACGAGATCGAGCGGAAGCGTCTCCTGGAGGAGCTCCCCCTGGATCCCCTGACCGAGCACTCCATCACTGACCGCGACAAGTTCCGCGAGGAGATCGAGCAGGTTCGTCGCCAGGGCTACGCCGTGATGGATGAAGAAAACGAGATCGGCATGCGCGCCGTGGCCGTGCCGGTCCTCAACTCCCAGGGCCATGCTTTCGCGTCACTGGCCACTGCGGTGCCGGTCTTCCGCCTCACCATGGAGGAACTCATCGCTCATGTGCCCACCCTGCAGGAAGCCGCGGCTGAACTCGCGGCCCGCCTGCCCCAGCGCTGATCCCAACTGACTGGCATTTGTGGTTGTTATCAGCGCTCAGAACAACCACAAATGTCAGCTAGTTGAGTGCGCGCCCCCAAGATGTTCGCGATAAGAACAAGCGTGCGGAATATGAACACTTGTAGTAACCTAAATAACACCCCGGGAAGCGGCGCCCCAGAAAGCGCCAAACGCCCGGCGGTGCTGAAGTCAAAGGAGCTTTAGGATGAGCAACCGAGCCGAGTCCGTTCTGGTGGGCCTCATAGGCGAAGGCGTCATGCCGTCGCTCACGCCGCCCATGCACGAACGCGAAGCCGATGTGCAGGGCCTTCGCTTGCTGTACCGCCCCATCGACCTGCTGGAACTCGCATTGCCGGCCGCCGCCGTCGGGGACCTCCTCACCGCAGCCCAGCGCCTGGGCTTCAACGGACTGAACATCACGCACCCGTGCAAGCAGCTGGTGCTGGAGCACCTCGATGAAATTTCCGACGACGCCCGTCGCCTGGGTGCCGTCAATACGGTCCTCATCCAAGACGGTCGCTTTATTGGGCACAACACAGACTTCTCCGGTTTTGGTGCCGCCCTCAGCACCGGACTTCCGAACGCGAAGCTGGACCGCGTGGTGCAGCTTGGTGCGGGCGGCGCCGGTTCCGCCGTGGCCTATGCGCTCCTCAAAGCCGGCGTCAGCACGTTGGACCTGGTGGACATGGATCCGGCCCGCGCGGCGGAACGTGCCGCTGAGCTGGGCGAACTCTTCCCCACAGCCGTCGTCACGCCCCGCACAACCGCAGAGCTGAGCGAGATCATGCCCCTCGCGGACGGCTTGGTGCACTGCACGCCGATCGGCATGGCCGCACACCCGGGCCTGCCCCTGGACATCGAACTCCTGGAACCACGCCACTGGGTAGCGGACATCGTCTACCGCCCCATCGATACACAGCTGGTCCGCGAAGCACGGGCCAAGGGCTGCAAAGTCCTCGACGGCGGCCGCATGGCAGTCGGTCAGGCGGCCGACGCCTTCCAGCTCATCACTGGTCGCGAAGCCGACCGCGACCGCATGCGGGCACATTTCCTGGAGCTGATCGCGGTAGAAGACGCCGCCGCCGCCCTGGCCCCTGAGCTGACGAAGGCAGGCCACTGATGCGCACCGGAATCGCCACGGTCTGCCTGTCCGGCACCCTGAAGGAGAAGATGCAGGCCTGCGCCATTGCGGGCTTCGACGGCATCGAGATCTTCGAGCAGGACCTCGTCACGTCCCCGCACAGCCCGGAGGAAGTCCGGACGATGGCCGCCGACCTCGGCTTGGGCCTCGATCTGTACCAGCCGTTCCGGGATTTCGACGGCGTCACCCCGGACCTGCTCAAAGCCAACCTTCGCCGGGCGGAGGCCAAGTTCAAGCTCATGTCCCGCTTGGGCATGGACACCATCCTGGTCTGCTCCAACGTGGCCACGGCAACCATCGACGACGACGAACTCCGCGCCTCCCAGCTGGCCGAACTCGCCGAGCTGGCCGGGGATCACGGCGTCAAGGTTGCCTATGAAGCCTTGGCCTGGGGCAAATACGTCAACGACTATGAGCATGCGTACCGCTCGGTGGAGATGGTGGACCATCCCAACCTTGGCACCTGCCTGGACTCGTTCCACATCCTCTCCCGCGACTGGGACACTGCGCCGATCGAGCAGATCAACGCGGAGAAGATCTTCTTCGTCCAGGTGGCCGACGCCCCCAAGCTCTCCATGGACGTGCTGTCCTGGAGCCGCCATTACCGAGTGTTCCCCGGCGAAGGGCAGTTCGAGCTCGCCAAGTTCATGGGCCACGTGGTCCGCGCCGGATACACGGGCCCGGTGTCCCTGGAAGTGTTCAACGACGTGTTCCGCCAGTCGGACGTTGAGCGCACGGCCGTGGATGCCATGCGTTCCCTGATCTGGCTGGAGGAGCAGAGCGCCAAGTGGCTCGCAAGTACCTCCAGCGAAACCGCAGCCGGCAACGGCAGCGCGTCCCGCCGTCGTTATCCCATGGAACTGGCCACGCTGCCCAAGGTGAACGAACCCGCCGGCTTCAACTTCGCCGAGGTCAAGGCCGACGACACCGCGCAGCTGGAGAAGCTCCTGGGCCAACTCGGCTTCGAATTCGAGGGCCGCCACCGCACCAAGGATGTCCAGCTCTGGACCATGGGCCAAGCTCGCGTGATCATCAACGAGCAAGCGGCCTCGCACTCGGAACCGGCTATCGCCGCTTTGGGGTTCGACGTCGATTCGCCAGTGATTGCCTCCGCTCGGGCCCAGCAACTCAAGGCGCCCGTGGTGGCCCGCAAGGTCCAAGCCGACGAAGAAGTCTTCCAAGGCATCTCCGCACCGGACTCCACCGAAATCTTCCTCTGCCAGGGAAGCCCGGACGGCACCGCCGCGTGGACCCACGAGTTCGGCGAGGGCTTGGAACACGTTTCCAGCGCGCAGAACGCTGTGATTGACCACGTGAACCTCGCGCAGCCGTGGCAGCACTTTGACGAAGCCGTCCTCTTCTACACCAGCGCTTTGGCCTTGGAACCGCAGCCGTTTGCCGAAGTTCCCAGCCCCAGTGGCCTGGTGCGCTCGCAGGTCATGGAGACCACGGATGGTGCTGTCAGGCTGGTGCTCAACCTGGCTCCGGCACAGCAAGCGCAAAGCGCCCGCAAAACGTACCAGGAACACATCGCCTTCGCCGTGGGCGACCTCGTGGCCACGGCTCGGTCCGCACGGGATCGCGGCCTCGAGTTCCTCCAGATTCCCGCAAATTACTACGAGGACCTGGACGCCCGGTTCGATCTCGAACCCGGCTTCCTGGCCACCCTCAAGGAACTCAACCTCCTGTATGACCGGGACGCCAACGGCGAATTCCTCCACTTCTACACCGCCACCGTGGGCAGTGTGTTCTTCGAAATGGTGGAGCGTCGAGGCAACTACGACGGTTACGGGGCGCCCAACGCTCCGGTGCGCCACGCCGTCCAATACGACTCGCTCCACCGGGCCTAGGCCCGCTGCCCATTAACCACAGAGAACCATCAACCGAAAGGAGCCGGCTGTGCCGCAAGACCAGACCGTCCAGCAGCTCGAATCCGAGGAGCTCGTGCCGCCCGCTGAGCCACACGCCGCGCACGATTCCAAGAAAGTGGAAACCCAAGCGGATCTCAGCGCTGAGATCCAGGCCATCGGGGACCGTTATGCCCAGGCGCTGAAGAACGGCAAGGGTCCCGAAACCATGCCGCGCCTGGACTACTCCCCTTACCGGAGCAGCATCCTGCGCCACCCCACCAAGAGCCTGCACCACGCGGACCCGGAAACCATCGAGCTCTACTCGCCGGCGTTCGGGCACCAGGACGTGCACGCACTGGAATCGGACCTGACCATCCAGCACAACGGCGAGCCGCAGGGTGAGCGCATCATCGTCGCCGGCCGCGTCCTTGATGGCGACGGCCGCCCGGTTGCCGGTCAGCTTGTGGAAATCTGGCAGGCCAACGCATCAGGCCGCTACATCCACAAGCGCGACCAGCACCCCGCACCGCTGGATCCCAACTTCACGGGCGTGGGCCGCTGCATCACCGGTACGGACGGTTCCTACAGCTTCACCACCATCAAGCCCGGCGCGTACCCGTGGAAGAACCACCTCAACGCCTGGCGCCCGGCCCACATCCACTTCTCCATGTTCGGCTCGGAGTTCACGCAGCGCATCGTCACCCAGATGTACTTCCCGGGCGACCAGCTCTTCCCGCTGGACCCCATCTACCAATCGATCGTGGACCAGGACGCCCGCGACCGCCTGGTGGCACAGTACGATCACGAGCTGACCAGCCCCGAGTGGGCCCTCGGCTACAAGTGGGACATCATCCTGACCGGCTCCAAGCGGACCTGGACGGAAAACGAAGCATACGGCGACGCCGGGGACGAGGAGTAAGCGCATGAGCAAGCTGGCACCCACACCGGGTCAGACCGTTGGCCCCTTCTACGGTTACGCCCTCCCCTTCACCAAGGACAACGAACTCCTGGCTCCCGGCAGCCCCGGCAGCATCCGCCTCCAAGGCACGGTGTTCGACGGCGCCGGGAACACCATTCCGGACGCCATCCTGGAGATCTGGCAGCCGGACTCCGAGGGCAACATCGTCCAGCGCACCGGCTCCCTGGTTCGAGACGGCTACACCTTTACCGGCTGGGGCCGCGGCTCCGTGGGGAACTCCGGTGTGTACACCTTCACCACAGTTAACCCCGGCCCTACCGCGCCGGGAGCGGCGGCGTTCATCTCCGTGGCCGTTTTCGCCCGCGGACTCATGAACCGCCTCTTCACCCGCGTATACCTGCCGGAAAACGAGGAAGCATTGGCCAACGATCCTCTGCTGAGCTCCCTTGATCCCGAACGCCGCAAGACCCTGATCGCACGCCGCGATCCCGATGGCGGGCTTACCTGGGACATCCGACTGCAGGGCGGCGACGAGACCGTGTTCCTGGACTTCCAGCAGGACGGGTCGCTGGACAACAGCGTCGGCAACAACCAGGACGCCCCCGCATGACCAACGGCGACTTCGGCCTCCTTAGCCCCGTTACGGCGTCGCCCGCTGTGGCGTCGCTGACGGGCGACCGTGCCGTGATCGCGGCAATCCTCGACGTCGAAGCCTCCTGGGCTGCCGTCCTCGAGGAGGCTGGGCTTGTCCCCGCCGGATCCGCCGCTGTGGTGGCCGAAGCCGCCGATCCCTCTTCCTACGACGCTGCCGCTATCGCTGAACGTGCCCAAGGCGGCGGCAATCCGGTGATTCCGTTGCTCAGCGACCTGCGCACCCGCGTCAAGTCCCTGGACGCTGACGGGATCGGCGCGGGCAAGGCGGTCCACACCTCGCTCACCAGCCAGGACGTCCTCGACTCCGCCCTGATGCTGCTCGCCAGTCGCGCCGTTTCCGCGCTGCTGGTTGACGTCAAAGGCACGACGACGGCGCTCGCCACCTTGGCGGAACAGCATGCGGACACCCTGTGCGTGGGCAGGAGCCTGACGCAGCATGCGCTTCCGTACGCGTTCGGGCTCAAAGCAGCGCAGTGGTTCCAAGGCGTCGCGGCCGCGGCTTCACGTTTGGCATCGCTTGCGTTGCCGGTCCAGTTCGGCGGGGCCGGCGGGACGTTGGCCTCGGGGACCAAGCTGACGGCGGGCTCGGGTTCAACTCCGTTCACGTTGGCCGATTCCCTGGCGTCCACGCTGGGCCTGGCCCCGGCACCGGCGCCGTGGCACACCAACCGCCTGTCCGTCACGGCGCTCGGCGACGGACTTGCCGCGCTCATCGATTCCTTCGGGAAGATCGCCGCCGACCTGCTGTTCCTGAGCCGTCCGGAGGTTGTCGAACTCGGCGAACCGTTGGCCGCCGGGCGGGGAGTTTCCTCGGCCATGCCGCAGAAGCAGAACCCCGTACTGTCCGTGCTTATTCGCAGTGCAGCGTTGCAGGCGCCCGGCCTCGCATCGCAACTTCACCTGGCAGCGGCCACCTTCAATGACGAACGCCCGGACGGCGCCTGGCATAGTGAATGGCCGGCCCTGCGGCAATTGCTAGCGCTGGCCTTGGGCGCAGCCGGCCACCTCCGGGAGCTGACAGAAGGCCTCCGTGTCTTCCCCGAGGCGATGCGGCGGAACCTGGAACTCTCGGGACCGCTGCTGCTCAGCGAAGGCGTAGCGGCCGCCGTCGCACCTCTGCTCGGCGAGGACGGAAAGCAGAAGCTGCAGGCCGTCGTCGACGAAACCCTGAAGGCACCCGCCGCGGAGCAGTCCCGCATCTACACCAAGCTGCTGCGTGAAACGGTGCCTGCGGACAAGCTGTCCGACGCGGAACTCGAAGCGCTCCTGGACCCCGCGAGCTACCTAGGCGAAGCCCAGGAGATCAACCGCCGGATCCTCGCTGCCTACCCCGACTTCGCCAAAGCAGCCGACAACACAGGAACCTCATTGAAGGGAGCCCCTCGTGGCTAAGCCAACTGTCAAGGCCGTGCTGCTGTCCCCGCAGCGCGAACTGGGAGCCAAACCGCTTCTGGTGGTAGGGCCATCGCTGGGCACGTCCACCATTCTCTGGACGGAAACCGCGGCCCTCTTGGGCGACGACTACGACATCGTCGGCTGGGACCTCCCCGGCCACGGCATCTCGCCGACCACCACCGAAGGTTTCGACATCGCGGAACTGGCTGACGCCGTCGTCGATTTGGTTGATTCGGTGAGTCCGGGTGCGACCTTCCACTATGCGGGCGTCTCGCTGGGAGGGGCCACCGGCCTGCAGCTCGGCATCAAGCACGGCGATCGCCTCCGCAGCCTGTCCGTCCAGTGCAGCGGCGCCAAGCTGGGCACCCCCGAAGGCTGGCTTGAGCGCGCCGAAACCGTGCGCAAACTCGGTACACCCGTGATGATCCAGGGTTCCGCGGAACGTTGGTTCGGCCCGGGCTTCATGGACCGCCGGCCGGAGATCAGCAGCCGCCTGCTGCACGCCCTCCGCGACGCCGACCGCTTCGGCTACTCGTTCTGTTGCGAAGCCCTCGCCGCATTCGACGTCCGCGAGCAGCTCGGCGGCATTACTGTCCCCACCCAGGTAATCGCGGGCGTCGAGGATTCAGTAGCGCCGCCGTCGCTCGCTGAAGAGACAGCCGCCGGGATTCGCTCGGGTGGCGGTATCGCTGTGGTGGAAACGCTCGACGGCGTCGCGCACCTGGCGCCCGCAGAAGCGCCGGCCGTGGTGGCCGAACTCATGCGCACTTTCATGAAGGAGAACGGACGATGACCTCTTCAACTGAGCTGAATGACGCCGGGCGGAATGGTGCCGTGCAGGCGGATGCCACCGCGCAGGACATTTACGACGCCGGCATGGTGGTCCGCCGCGAAGTGCTCGGCGACGCGCACGTGGACCGGGCGAACGCCAACAAGGATTCCTTTACCGAGGACTACCAGGACATGATCACCAGGATCGCCTGGGGTGGCATCTGGACGCGGCCCGGGCTGAGCCGGCAAATGCGCTCCGCCGTCACCCTCACGGCGCTGGTGGCGCACGGTCACTGGGAGGAGCTGGCCATGCACGTCCGGGCAGCCCTCAACAACGGCCTGAGCAGGGACGAAATCAAGGAAATCCTGTTGCAGACCGCCATCTATTGCAGTGTGCCGTCGGCCAACTCGGCCTTCAAGACTGCCCAGAAAGTATTCGCTGAGATCGACGCCAACGAGCCCAACTAACTGGCAGTAGTGGTTGTTCTGAGGGCTCAGAGCAACCACTACTGCCAGTCAGTTGGGTAGAACGAAAGAGAAAACCATGAACCAGGCTTTTGTGTACGACGCCGTGCGCACGCCCTTTGGCAAGTTCGGCTCCGGCCTTGCCGCAGTCCGTCCCGATGACCTTGCCGCCCACGTGGTCCGCGAGTCCGTTCGCAGGGCCCCGGGGCTGGATGTTGAGCGGATCGACGAGGTGGTGTTTGGCAACGCCAACGGCGCCGGCGAGGAAAACCGCAACGTGGCCCGCATGGCTACTTTGCTGGCCGGCCTGCCTGTCTCCATTCCGGGCACCACGGTCAACCGTTTGTGTGGCTCGTCCCTGGATGCGGCCATTATTGCTTCGCGGCAGATCAACGCCGGCGACGCCGACCTCATGCTGGTAGGCGGCGCCGAGTCCATGTCCCGCGCCCCGTGGGTGCTGCCCAAGACGTCCAAGCCCTACCCGGCCGGTGACATGACCCTCGCGTCCACCACGCTTGGTTGGCGTTTGGTGAACCCGGCCATGAACAAGGACTGGACCATCTCCCTGGGCGAAGCCACCGAACGGCTGCGCGAGAAGTACGGGATCACCCGGGAACGGCAAGATGCTTTTGCGGCGGACTCGCACAACCTGGCCGACGCCGCGTGGAACGAAGGCTTCTACGACAATCTCGTTACCGCAGTCCCGGGCACTGACCTCGTCCGGGACGAAGGTATCCGTGCAGGTTCTTCCGCTGAGAAGCTTGCGGGTTTGAAGACCGTGTTCCGTCCTGAAGCTTCAGGGCCCGACGGCGGTACGGTCACCGCCGGGAACGCCTCGCCTTTGTCTGATGGTGCTTCGGCAGCGTGGATCGGTTCAGAGGCAGCTTCCTCGATCCTCGGCCTGGAACCGTTGGCCCGCATCGCCGGCCGTGGCGCGCACGGCAATGACCCACAGTTCTTCGGGTTCGCCCCCGTGGAGGCCGCGAACAAGGCCCTCGCGAAGGCGGGCATCGGCTGGGACCAGGTGGGCGCCGTCGAACTTAATGAAGCGTTCGCCGCTCAATCGCTGGCGTGTGTTGACGCGTGGGGGATCGACCCCTCAATCGTGAACCAGCATGGCGGGGCGATCGCGATGGGTCACCCGCTCGGGGCATCCGGGACCCGCATTCTGGGTACACTTGCCCGTTCCCTGCAGGCCTCGGGCCAGCGTTGGGGTGTCGCGGCGATCTGCATCGGCGTGGGCCAAGGCCTTGCTGTGGTGTTGGAAAACGTTTCTGCCGCTCCGTCCGCACAACCAGTGAAGGGTTAGCCATGCTGAATTTCATAGACACTGTGGGAGAGGCCGTCGCCGGCATCAAGGACGGATCCACCGTGATGATCGGCGGGTTCGGTAACGCCGGGCAGCCGTTCGAACTCATCGACGCCCTGATGGATTGTGGCGCCAAGGACCTGACCGTGGTCAACAACAACGCAGGCCAGGGCGACCAGGGCCTCGCGTTGCTGATCAAGGAAGGCCGGGTCCGCAAGATGATCTGTTCCTTCCCGCGGCAGTCCGATTCCTGGCACTTCGACGCCAAGTTCCATGCCGGTGAGATCGAGCTGGAGCTGGTGCCGCAGGGCAACCTGGCTGAGCGCATCCGAGCCGCCGGCGCCGGGATCGGCGGGTTCTTTACCCCCACCGGCTACGGCACCACCTTGGCTGAAGGCAAGGAAACCCGGTTGCTGGATGGGAAGTGGCAGGTGTTCGAGACGCCGATCCACGCCGACGTCGCCCTGATCAAGGCACTGAAGGCCGACGGCAAGGGCAACCTCGTCTACCGCAAGACCGCCCGGAACTTCGGCCCCATCATGGCTGCCGCAGCCAAGCACACCATTGTGCAGGTCTCGGAGATCGTGCCCACCGGTTCGCTGGATCCGGAGAACGTGGTGACACCCGGTATTTACGTCAACAGCGTGGTCCGCGTCGGCGGCACCAGCACGGAACAGGTGGCCTGACCATGAGCACCCAGACAAGCATCCAGACGTCCGAGAAGCCGCTGGGCCGCGACGAACTCGCCCAGCTGGTGGCCCGCGACATCGCTCCCGGTTCCTTCGTGAACCTGGGGATTGGCCAGCCGACGCTCGTGTCCAACTACCTCACCGAGGAACAGAACATCACGCTCCACACGGAGAACGGGATGCTCGGAATGGGCCCGGCAGCTGTTGGCGAGGAGATCGACGGTGATTTGATCAACGCCGGCAAAATCCCCGTCACCGAACTCCCTGGAGCCTCATACTTCCACCACGCAGACTCGTTCGCGATCATGCGCGGCGGGCACCTGGACATCTGCGTCCTCGGCGCCTTCCAAGTCTCCGCCACCGGCGACCTCGCCAACTGGCACACGGGTGCCCCGGACGCTATCCCCGCCGTCGGTGGGGCGATGGACCTCGCCACGGGCGCCAAGGACGTGTTCGTGATGATGACCCTGCTGACGCGTGAGGGCGTGTCCAAGCTGGTGGAGCAGTGCACCTACCCGCTCACCGGCGTCGGCTGCGTGACCCGCGTCTACACGGACAAAGCAGTGTTCCTCACCGGCCCGGACGGCGTCACGGTCCGCGAGACCTTCGGCTGTACCTTCGACGAGATCCAGGAGCTCGTGCCGCTGTCTTTGAAAAAGGCATAGCAGGCCCCGCAAATCTGGGCTCCCCGTTGCGGGGCCCGCTTTACATGTCATTTGCCCCGATTAGGGCGCAAAGCAGGCCCCGCAACGCACCCTAGGATTGGTAACCATGAGCGATTCCGCAGTTACCCCGCAGGCCAGCGACCAGTATGTCCAGTCGCTGGCCCGGGGTCTCGCCGTGATCCGGGCGTTCGACGCGAACAATCCGCTGATGACCCTCAGTGAAGTGGCTGCCCGCACGGACCTGACCCGTGCCACGGCCCGGCGATTCCTGCACACGCTCGTTGAACTCGGCTATGTCCGCACCGATGGCAAGACGTTCGCACTCACGGCCAAGGTGCTGCAGCTCGGCTATTCGTACCTGTCGGCGCTGTCCCTGCCGCAGTTGGCCCAGCCGCACCTGGAACAGCTCAGCCTCAAGCTGGGGGAGTCCACTTCCGCCGCGGTCCTCGACGGACAGGACATCTTCTACGTAGCGCGCGTCGCCACCAAGCGCATCATGAACGTTGGTATCACCGTCGGCACGCGCTTCCCCGCGTACGCCACGTCCATGGGTCGCGTGCTGCTCGCCGGATTGCCGCAGGCCAAGCTTGAGGCCTACCTCACGACGGCGGAACTTACGCCGCTCACGCCGCGAACCGTCGCCAGCGTCCCCGACTTGAGGGCCGCCGTCGAACGCGTCCGTACGCAAGGCTGGTGCCTGCTGGACCAGGAGCTGGAGATCGGGCTGATGTCCATCGCAGCCCCGGTGTGGAACCACAACAACGGCGACAACGTTGCGGCCATCAACGTCTCACTGCAGGCCCAAGCGGTCGCAGCGCAGCCGGACCCGGACGCGTACCTCGAGTCAGTGCGACAGGAAGTGGTGGCCACAGCCAACGCCATTTCGCAGGACGTCTCCGCGAAGCACTGAGTTTTTGTACAGCTAATGCCCTCAAGCTGGCCTCATAAGGGCTTTACCTGTACAAAAACTACTTCCGGATCGCTGCCAACCGCGTCTCCAGGATCCGGCGTACCAACGAGTCCGGCACGGGATTGTCGGCAGAGAACCGCAACGTCCCCGGCGACCAGGAATAGCCGCCTAATTCCTCCGACATTTCTGGCAGGATCTGTCCGCTGAAGGGGTACAAGGCCAGGTGCTTCTTGGTTTCCAGCACGCTGAGGAAGCCCTTGCCGTCAACCAGCAATGCCGGCATGCCATAGCTGACGCCTTCTTCGGCATGAGGGGCGAGTTCGCGGGCGATTCCCACAATCCGCTCAAGGATCCCGCGGTTGGCCTCGCTGACGTTCTCCAAATATTCGGTGACGGTTCCCATAAGGACATGGTTCACCCAAGACGGGCTGAATGCCACACTTGGGGCATGAGCCCACTTGTCAGTGCTCGCTGGAGCCCCGTGGAGCAGGACCGGGCCAAGGGGAAAGCCGCCCGGCAATCGCTCCCCCGCAGCGCCCAGGGGATATTCCTGACACCGGAGCGGAACCCGGTGGCCATACTTGAGGAACAGCACGCTTCCCGGGTGGCGCACCTTGTTCCGGTACGTGTCGGTCGGATGCTGCAGACACCGTTTGCCTTCTACCGGGGAGCCGCGGCCGTCATGGCTGGGGACGTGTCCCTCGGGCAGACGTCCGGGCATCAGGTGGTGGCATGCGGCGACGCGCATCTGGCGAACTTCGGCTTGTATGCCTCTCCGGAGCGGCGCTTGGTCTTCGACCTCAACGATTTTGACGAGGTCTTCCCGGCCCCGTGGGAATGGGACGTTAAGAGGCTCACGGCAAGTATCTGGCTGAGCGGGCGCAACAGCGGGCACTCGGAGGAACAATGCCACACTGCAGTGGAAGCTGCGGCTCGGTCGTACCGGCTGGCCATGCGGAGGTTGTTCGAGGGAACAGCCGCAGAAAGGTATTACTTCCAGGTTGACACGGAGATTCTGACGGCAACGATGGCGTCGGGTCCGTTTTCCGAGAAACGCCTTCTGGACAAGGACATGAAGAAGGCCAAGCGGCGCACCTCGGAGCAGGTCCTGGCGAAAATGACGGCTGAGACTGTCCACGGAGAGCCGAGGATCGTTGACCAGTGGCCGCTGGTGTACCACCCGGAAACGGCCACGCTGGATCGCGTGAGCGCACTCTTTGACCTGTATCGAAGCTCGCTGAGGGCCGACACTGCGGTGCTGGTGAGCCAGTACAGGCTGGTGGATGTAGCGATCCGTGTAGTCGGCGTGGGCAGCGTGGGCACGCGGTGCTGGGTGATCCTGATGCTGGGACCGTCCGGGGAACCATTGTTCCTGCAGGCCAAGGAAGTCCAACGGTCAGTGCTGGAGAGCCATGGCGGCGCCAAGCCATCCTCAGATGTGGTTCGTTTGCTGACGAACTTCGGCCAGGGCTATCGCGCCGTGGCGGGGCAACGGATCATGCAGGCGCAGTCTGACCCGTTCCTGGGGTGGGTGGGCAACAGCGTGGAGACTGATGGCCAGCTGCGTGACTACTTCGTCCGCCAATTCCGCGACATGAAGGGTTCCTTCGCGGTGGACGAACTCGGCCCTGGACCGCTGGCCGATTATGCCCGTTTGTGCGGCGGAGTGCTCGCCCGCGCCCATTCCCAAACCCCTGGCAGCGCGTTCATCGCGGGATACCTTGGCCGTTCGGAGGTGTTCGAGAAGTCAATGACGGGATGGGCGAGGCATTACGCCGACCAAACCGAGAAGGACCATGCGGAGTTGGAACGCGCAGTTCGGGCCGGCCGCCTCGACGCTGAGAGCGGCATCTAACCCGTCTGCTTGTTCCGGGCTTAGCGCTCCGGAATGACTGCGATGCCCTGGATTTCGATCAGGGCATCTTTCTGCCACAGGCGAGTGACACCGATGCCCGCCATGGCCGGGTACTGCGAGCCCGCCATCTCGCGCCAGATGCGCCCGATCTCGCGGCCGTTGGCCATGTAGTCATCTACGTCCGTGAGGTAGATGGTGACGTTCACGAGGTCTTCCGGCTGTCCGCCGGCTTCACGCAGCGTGGTCAGGACGTTGGTGAACGCCTGCGTGAACTGCTCCACGATGCCGCCGGGAACGATGTTCATGTTCTTGTCCAGGGCCGTCTGCCCGCCCAGGAAGACCGTGTTGCCGGCAAGGATGCCGTGCGCGAATCCTGAAGGTTTAGGCAGCGATTCCGGGTTGATTGTCTGGTGGCTCATGCTGTTCCTCCTCGTTGTGGCAACTGCAAAAACTTTTGAAAAGCCTCTGTGCAGATCATTTCCGCCGTGCTACGTTGAGCATATGTGACGATCGTAAAAAAGTCGACACATCACAAAACCTCGAAGGGAACGCAATGAAACTAGCCACCTTGCGCACGGCAAACGGAGGTACGACGGCGGCACTCGCCACGGGCGCCGACTCTTACCTCGCCTTGCCCGCAGCTGACGTCGGGGCCCTTCTGGCCCTGCCCGAGTGGCGGCAGATCGTCGAGAAGACAGCAGCAGCCCAGGAAGCCCACCAGCAAGTCATTGCCGCAGTGGATGCCGACGTCGCACCGCTGCTGCCTCGCGCCGGCAAAGTCATCTGCTGCGGCCTGAACTACGGCGACCACATCCAGGAGATGGGCCGTGAACTGCCGGAATATCCCACCCTGTTCGCCAAGTACGCGGACACCTTGGTAGGAGCCGCAGACGCTGTAGAAGTCCACGGCAGCGGCCGCGTCGACTGGGAAGCCGAGCTGGCCGTCGTCGTGGGTTCCGAACTGTACCGTGCGGACGAAGACCAAGCCCGTGCGGCAATCGCCGGGTACACCGTGGCCAACGACGTCTCCATGCGCGACTGGCAAAGCCGGACGTTGCAGTGGTTCCAAGGCAAGGCCTTCGACGCAACCACTCCGGTGGGGCCGGTGATGCTGACAGCTGACGAGGCCGGGCAACACTTCGACGTTCGCGGCTATGTCAACGGCCAACTCGTGCAGCAGGGAAACACCAGCACCCTGGTGTTCGGCCCGGCGCAGCTCCTGTCCTACATCTCCCAGTTCACCGTCCTTCGCCCCGGAGACCTGGTGCTCACGGGAACGCCCGGGGGAGTGGGCATGGGAATGACCCCGCCACGCTTCCTCAAAGACGGCGATGTCCTCACCACCGAAATCGACGGGATCGGCCAACTGGAAAACCAATTCCGGATCCACGCCCCCGCAGCCATTCCCGCAAACGCCTAGTCCCACCCCAACTGTTAGGAGAGACCCATGAGCCAGACCACCACCGAATACCGCCTCGAAGGCGACAACTCCATCTACGCCCAGGCCGACGGCAAAGTTGTCCCCGTGGTCACCCGTGCCGGCGCCGAGGACACCAACACCGCGCAATCCGGCGATTGCATCCGCGTCTCCGGCGTCAGCATCCAGCACACCCCGGCAACCAAAATCTGGTTCGGCCAGGTGTCCAACACCCCCGGCTACCGCTCACTCCCGCACCACCACGGCGAGGCTGAGACCGGCGGCTACGTGCTCCGTGGCCACGGCCGGATCTACTTTGGCGAAAACTACTCGGAGTTCCTCGATATGAAGGCCGGCGACTGGGTGTTCGTACCGCCGTTCATGCCCCACGTGGAAGCCAACATGTCCGTCACGGAAGAGCTCGTGTGGCTCACCGCGCGCACGCCGGAGAACCTTGTGGTCAACCTCGAGGACGTGGCCGACGAAACCCTCGTCGACTACCGCCGGGCCTAAGCCATGATCACTGGAACCCTGACATCGGAGACCTTCCTCAAAGCCGTCGAGCTCACGCCCGCAACGGCCGAGGTGTTCGACGAAGCCTATGAAGCAACCACCCAATACGTGCCGTGGCCAAAAGCCTACGGTGGCGACATGGTGGCCCAAGCCGCAGCTGCCATGATGCGCTCGGTGGACGCCGACCGGACGCTGCACTCGATGCACAGCTACTTCATGCGTCCGGTGGATATCGGTTCCAGTGTCCGTTACGAAGTGGAGCGCTTGCGGGACGGCCGCGGGTACTCCACCCGTACCGTCCGCGGCTTCCAGAACGGCAAGCCCGTGTATGCCGCCATGGGGTCCTTCCAGGTTCCCGAAGACGGCCCGGACTTTCAGCCTGAGGCCCCTGCCGCCGTCGAGCCCGAATCGCTGCGCACTGCAGCGGAAGCGCTGGACGGAACCGACGGTACGGCCGCAGACTACTGGTCAACGGGTCGAAGCTTCGATATGCGGCATATTCCCGGTCCGGTATACATCGAGCTGGAGGGTGGTGCGGTGCCGCAGCAAGCCATATGGGTCAAGGCCTTTGACTCCCTGCCCGACGACCCAGACCTTCACCGAACCGCCCTTGCCTACGTCTGCGACTACACCATCCTGGAGCCGCTGCTCCGGGTCAATGGACTGAACTGGTCCAGCCCCGGACTTGCCACCGCCAGCCTGGACCACTCCATGTGGTTCCACCGCGACGGGCGCGTGGATGACTGGGTGCTCTACGCCCAGGACGCCATCTCCAGCCAAAGCAACAGGGGCTTGGCCATGGGTCGCTTCTTCGACCGGCAAGGAAGGCTCCTCGCCACAGTCGCCCAAGAGGGAATGATCCGGGCCGGCGCCTGAAACACCATTCATCAGCTTCAACGACGCACCACTGAAAGGAACGGCCATGAGCATGTTGCCATCGGCCCACGTGGACACGTTCACCCGCGACCACCTGCCGCCCGCCGATACCTGGCCGGCGCTTGAATTCACCCTTCCCGAACTCCACTACCCGGAGCGGCTCAACGCTGCCGCGGTGCTGATCGACGACGCTGTCGAACAGTACGGCGCAGACCGCCCCGCCCTCCGTACTCCAGACGGCGTTGTCTGGACCTACGGTGAGCTGCAAACCCGCTCCAACCAGGTAGCCCAGGTCCTCACCGAAGACCTCGGTGTTGTACCCGGCAACCGTGTGCTGCTTCGCGGTCCCAACAACCCGTGGATCGTCGCTGCCTGGCTTGGTGTGCTGAAAGCCGGTGCGGTGGTGGTGACCACCATGCCCATGCTGCGTTCCAGCGAGGTCTCCACCCTGATCCAGCTCACCAAACCGGTGGTGGCGATTTCCGACCACCGCTTCGTGGACGAGCTCGCGGTCGCCGCCGGGGATGCCGTCACGGTCCTCTCGTATGGAGCGGACGACGACGGCGACCTCACCTTCCGCTGCGGGCGCAAGAGCGGGGTGTTCACTGCCGTGGACACCTCCGCGGACGACGTTGCCCTGCTGGGTCCGACGTCGGGCACCACCGGCGTGCCCAAGGTGACCATGCATTTCCATCGCGACATCCTGGCCAACGCCGATACCTTTGCCCGTTACGTCCTGGAGCCCACGGCCGATGACGTGTTTGCCGGTTCACCGCCGCTTGCGTTCACTTTTGGGCTTGGGGGACTGGTGGTCTTCCCGCTGCGGTTCGGTGCGTCGTCGCTCTTGACCGAAAAGGCCGGGCCCGTGGAACTCGCGGAAAACGCCTCGACCGCGGGAGCCACCATCCTCTTCACCGCGCCCACGGCGTACCGGGCCATCCTCAAGGAGAACCGCGGGGACCTCCTGCGCGGCCTGCGCATCGCCGTTTCGGCGGGCGAGCACCTCTCCAAGGAAACCTGGGAAGCGGTCCGGGAGGCCACGGGCCTGCGGCTGGTCAACGGAATCGGTGCCACCGAGATGCTGCACGTCTTTATTTCCGCCGCCGGGGAGCACATCCGCCCCGGAACCACCGGACGAGCCGTGCCCGGCTTCAGGGCCACCATCCTGGATGCCGACGGCAACGAACTCGGCCCGGGAAACATCGGCCGCCTGGCAGTCATCGGCCCCACCGGGTGCCGCTACCTCGACGATCCCCGGCAGGCGAACTACGTGGTCAACGGGTGGAACGTCACCGGTGACACGTTCGCCATGGACGCGGACGGGTACTTCACCTACCAGGCCCGCTCGGACAACATGATCGTCTCCTCCGGCTACAACATCGGTGGGCCGGAGGTTGAAGCGGCCATCGACCAGCACCCGGACGTGGTGGAGAACGCGGTCATCGGAATCCCGGACGAGCAGCGCGGCAGCATCGTGTGCGCGTTCATCGTCCTGCGCGAGGGCGTCACCGGCGACGCCGCCAAGCGCAAGGAAATCCAGGATTTCGTGAAGCACACCATCGCCCCCTACAAATACCCCCGCGATGTCCGCTTCGTCACCGGGCTGCCCCGCAATCCCAGCGGCAAGCTCCAGCACTTCAAGCTCCGCGACGGAGTCCTTGCACAGGACGCCGGCAGCGCGAGCCAGACCCCACAACTTACCCCTGCCGGCCAGAGCCAGGCCTGAAAAGGAGCATCACCATGAAGATCGCAATCGTTGGAGGCGGCCCGGGTGGCCTGTACTTCGCAGCACTGATGAAGCAGCTGGACCCGTCACATGACATCACCCTCTGGGAACGCAACGCTGCCAGCGACACCTTTGGCTTCGGCGTCGTGTTTTCCGATGAGACGCTGGGCGGCATCGGGAACGCAGACCCCGTGGTGGCCGAGTACATGAGCCGCCGTTTTGCCCGTTGGTCCGATATCGACATCCACTTCCAGGACCAGATGATCACTGTCGGCGGCCAGGGCTTCGCTGCCATGAGCCGCAAGGAACTGCTGGAACTGCTGCAACGCCGCTGCATCGAGCTGAACGTTGACGTGCGGTTCAGCACCCTTGCCCCGGCCATCGAAGAACTCGAAGCCAACTACGATCTGGTGCTCGCCGCGGACGGAATCAACTCCCAGATTCGCGCCACGTACGCCGAGTCTTTCAAGCCAAGCCTTGACCCGCGCTCCAACAAATTCATGTGGCTCGGCACGGACCAGGTGTTCGAGGCCTTCAAGTTCTTCGTGAAGGAAACCGAGTGGGGCGTCATGCAGATCCACGGTTACCCGTACTCGGATGAGGGATCCACGTTCATCGTGGAAATGCACCAGGATGTGTGGCACGCGGCCGGCTTCGACGAGACCGCCAACGAGGTCTTCCCTCCGGGCGTTTCCGACGAAAAGTCCATCGCCAAGATCCGCGAGATTTTCGCCGAGGAGCTGGACGGGTACGAGGTCCTGACCAATAACTCCAAGTGGATCAACTTCACCACGATTCGCAACGAGAGCTGGCGCCACAACAACGTGGTGCTGCTGGGCGACGCCGCCCACACGGCCCACTTCTCCATCGGTTCCGGTACCAAGCTGGCCATGGAGGACTCCCTGGCCCTTGCCGCCTGCCTGCACGAGCACCCGGATGTCGAATCCGCGCTGGTGGCATACGAGGCCGAGCGCCGGCCGGTGGTGGCTTCCACGCAGCGCGCCGCCCAGGCCTCGCTGGAATGGTTCGAGCGCATTGGCCAGTACAAGGATCAGGACCCTACGCAGTTCGCGTTCAACCTGCTCACCCGCAGCCGCCGCATCACGCAGGAGAACCTCCGCCTCCGCGATCCCGAATTCGCCGACGCCGTGGACCGGAACTTTGCGGCGTCCCAAGGCCTCGCGGCAACGGCGCCTGCCATGTTCCAGCCATTCCGCGTCGGTGGGCTGGAGCTGAAGAACCGGATCGTGGTCTCCCCGATGGACATGTACTCCGCCGTCGATGGCGTGCCGGGCGACTTCCACAAGGTCCACCTGGGCTCCAAGGCCCTGGGCGGTGCCGGCCTGGTGATGACTGAAATGGTCTGCGTTTCCGAAGCGGGCCGTATCACGCCCGGCTGCAGCGGCCTCTACAACGACGAGCAGCGCGACAGCTGGAAGGAAATCGTGGACTTCGTCCACAGCCGATCAACCGCCAAGATCGGTGCCCAGTTGGGCCACTCCGGCCGCAAGGGTTCCACCAAGCTCATGTGGGAAGGCATCGACCAGCCACTCGAGTCCGGAAATTGGACCGCAGTTGGCCCCTCCGCCTTGCCGTACAGCCCGGAGAACCAGACGCCCGTGGAGCTGGATCGCGCCGGCATGGACGCCATCACGGCGGAGTTCGTTGCCTCGACCGTCCGCGCCGAGCAGGCAGGGTTCGACCTCCTGGAGATCCATGCGGCCCACGGCTACCTGCTGTCCTCCTTCCTCTCGCCGGTGTCCAACAAGCGGACCGACGAATACGGCGGCAGCTTGGAGAACCGGCTGCGGTTCCCGTTGGAAGTGTTCGACGCCGTTCGCGCGGCATGGCCTGCCAGCAAGCCAGTGACGGTGCGCATCTCCGCGACCGACTGGATCGAGGGTGGAAACACCTCCGACGATTCGGTGACGATTGCCAAGGCATTTGTTGAGCACGGTGCAGCCGGCCTGGATATCTCCACCGGCCAGGTGGCCAAGGAAGAAAAGCCAGCGTTCGGACGCAGCTACCAGACTCCGTTTGCCGACCGTATCCGTCAGGAAGTTGCCGCTCCGGCAGGCGTAGCGGTGATCGCCGTCGGCGCCATCTCCAGCTACGACGACGTAAATTCGATCCTGCTCGCTGGCCGTGCAGACCTTATCGCGCTGGGCCGTACGCACCTCTACGATCCCCAATGGACCCTTCACGCTGCTGCTGAACAGGAGTACCAGGGACCGGGCGCTGAATGGATCCCACAATTCCGCGCGGGACGCCGCAAACCGCCGAGCTCGCGCACAGACGCCGTCCGGCCCCGCCTGTCCTTGCTGAAGGAAGCGGACATCGAAGAGGCCAACACCCACCTTCGCTGGACCCCCGCGTCCGCCGCTGCATCGGTTCTGGTGAAGTAGCCATGGCCACCGCACCGGTCAACGACTGGAACGTGCCCAAGAAGACCACCGGATTGGTGTTGTTCTGCTGCTGGCTCGCTATCCTCGCCGAAGGGTATGACGTTGGCGTACTCGGGGCCATCCTCCCTGCTCTTGCCGAGTACAAGGAATGGAACCTCAGCCCATTGGCTTTGGGTGGCCTGGGCTCATATGCCTTGATTGGCATGCTTATCGGAGCCCTGTTCATAGGCACCCTCAGCGACCTCGTGGGTCGCAAGAAGATGCTCCTGGCCTCCATGGTGATCTTTACGCTCACCCAGGCAGGCGCAGCGTGGGCACCCAGCCCGGAGCTGTTCGGCATCTTCCGGCTGATCGGAGGCCTGGGCATGGGCGGTGTCATCCCCGTGGCAGCGGCCTTGACCATCGAGTACTCGGCTCCGAACAAGCGGTCCTACAACTACGGACTCATGTACTCCGGCTATTCGCTGGGCATTGTTGCCGCGGCCTTGGCTGCATTGTTTGTGCTGCCCCTCGGTGGATGGCGGGCCGTGATCGCGATCGGTGCTGCGCCGGTGGTGCTGATTCCGATCATCTGGAAGTTCCTCCCGGAATCCCTCGAGTATCTGGAGTCCAAGGGGCGCAGGTCCGAAGCCAAGGCGTTGGCCGCGAAGCTGCAGATTGCCGACTACCGTCCGGTGGTCCCCGTGGCACTCGTGGCCCAGGGCGGTCCCGTGGATCCCTGGTGGAAGACCATCACCACCATGTTCTCGCGGAAGTACCTGCGTTCCACAGTGTTCTTCTGGATCTCACTGTTCTGCGGCCTGGTGCTGGTCTACGGCTTGAACACCTGGCTGCCGAGCATCATGAAGAAGGCCGGCTACGACCTCGGCTCGTCCCTCACGTTCCTGTTGGTCTTCAGCCTGGCATCGGCCATCGGTGGCCTGCTACTGGGCCGCGCGGCTGACAAGTACGGCAAGAAGCTCATCCTGGTGGTGTTCTACATCCTTGGCGGCCTGGGCATCATGCTGTTGGTGTTCCCCAACACCATGGTGGTCAACCTGCTGTTCGTGGCCTTCGCGGGTGTCGGCTCCATCTCCACCTCGCTGGTACTGACCGGTTACATCGCCGACTACTACCCGGCCAAGGTCCGCGGTACGGCGACAGGTTGGGCTTTGAGCTTCGCCCGCTTGGGTGCCATCTCCGGGCCCTTGATCGGTGGCTGGATTGCCGGCTCCAAGTTGCCCTTCGAAGCGAATTTCGCCATCTTCGCAGGCATCGCGGTACTGGCAGCCGGTGCTGTGGCGATGATTCCCAAGCCCCAGCCCGAGGTGCCAGTCGCCGCCGTCGACGTTGACCCGGACGACGCCGCCGTGGGCGCCCGCTAGGAGAACCGTGGACAGGTTTCCGGAGGCGAGCATCCAGCGCACGGTGGAATGGGTGGACACCGACGCCTCCGGACACCAGCACAACTCAGCCATCCTGCGCTGGGTTGAAGCTGCGGAAGCCGAGTTGTTCCGGAAGCTGGAGTTGCCGGACTATTTCCCCAGCGCTCCCCGCGTCCAGCAAGTCATCAATTACAAGGCCAAGCTGTGGTTCGGCCAGCGCATCACCGCAACGGTGAAGATTCATGCGCTCGGCCGGACCTCGCTGACCATGGCCTTCGAGGTAATGTCCGACGGCGGCGAGATCGCCGCTTTCGGTACGGTCACCACGGTGCACGTTCCCAACGGAACCACTGCCGCGCAGCCCTGGCCGGAGCATTTCGTCCGGGCGATCCAGGGGGTGCCGGTCCGCGAGTAGTCCCGCGAGGTGGCAGTTAATGACAATGGAGAACTCCGGGATTGTCATTAACTGTCATCCCGACGTGGTTAGCGCAGGCCCTTCAGGATGTTCTTGGGGCGCTGCATCTCTCCGTGCTTGGCACCGAGAATGATGACCCAGGCGGCGAAGGCGGGAATAGCCCACTGAAGGGCCTTCAGTTGGGTCTGTGCGGACTTCAGCTCATCGGAGGCGCCTGCGCGCGGTTCCGTGGCTCCTTCGGCGCCTTCGCCGGAGAGTTCGTCAACCTTCTTGCCCACGATGCCTGCGTAAAGGGTCACCGCAGCTCCTGCCAGGGTCACCACAGTCTTGTAGACGGTGTTGGCGGCTACGTTGTCCTGCTTGGCGATACGACCCTTGTTCTCCCAGGCGATGGCGAGGTCGGAGGCGAGGTGGCCTGCGAAGGCCGCGGTCTGGATCGGAGCCCATTTGCCCCAGCCCTTGCTGGACAAGCGGGTGCGTTCGGTGGGGTCCTTGGCTTCCGCGGCTGCTCCGTTGAGCCCGATTGCCCCCATCAATGAGCCGCCAAACCACGCTGCAGCGGTGAGGTCGTGGATGGAACGGGCTACAAGATTTCCTGCCATGATGTGCTTCCTATCGTTGATGCGGAAAGTACCTGATGTGGCTGCTTGGTCCTGTTGCGGAGTTCAAGTGTTCCCCCATAGTAAGCATCCTTACTATGGCCTTGCCAGTTCGCGGCCTGAGGTTGAGCTGGCGGCGCTGCTCCCACGCCTATGATGAACTGAACTGGCGCCTGAACTGCGGCGCGGAAATGAGGACCCTTTCGATGTTCGCCGTCCCGGCACCCCCGGTGCGCCACCAGCAGCTGCTCGTCACGATCTTCGGGCTCTATGGCCGGAACGCGGGCGATGCTTTGCCGGTCTCTGCGCTGATCTCCATGCTGGGTTCACTCGGATATGACGCTCCGGGAGTGAGGTCCTCGG
Source organism: Paenarthrobacter sp. FR1 (assembly GCF_051106045.1). Taxonomy (NCBI): domain Bacteria; kingdom Bacillati; phylum Actinomycetota; class Actinomycetes; order Micrococcales; family Micrococcaceae; genus Paenarthrobacter; species Paenarthrobacter sp. FR1. Next base: position 359,975 of record NZ_JBPFSF010000005.1, read on the forward strand.
TGTCCAGGCTCAAGGCCAAGGGCGTGCTGAAAAGTGTCCGTGAGGACGGGATCGCCAAGTACAAGATTTCAGAGTCAGTCAGCGACGTCTTCCGCGAAGGAGATCGGCGGATCTTCGCTCCCGAGCAGCCTGCGCCGGTGGATACCTGGGTGCTGGCCGTTTTCTCGGTGCCCGAATCCATGCGGAACCGCAGGCACCAACTGAGGTCCGCGCTGCTGGGGCTGGGGTTCGGGTCCGTGGCCAATGGGGTTTGGATCGCTCCTGCGCACAAGTTGGAGCAAGCCCGGGAGCGCCTTACGGCCAGCGGGCTGATTGAGTTCGTGGACCTGTTCCGGAGCGACTACGTCTTTGACGGTCCCATGCGACCCAAGATCTCTGAATGGTGGGACCTCAAGGAACTCGATGAGCAGTTCACCGAGTTCCTGGAGCTCTACGACGGTGCGGAGCAGCAATGGACCGAGCGGGTAGGGGACGACCCCCAAGCTGCCGTGGCTGAGTCCACCGAAGAGCTGCGGCGCGACGCTTTCCGTTATTACATTCCGATGCTCACCATGTGGCGCAGGTTCCCGTACCGGGACCCCAACCTGCCTACCGACTACCTTCCTCCCGAGTGGCACGGCCCGGCGGTTCGCAGGACCTTCCAGGCCGTACATCGCTTGGCGGCGCCCCTTGCGGCAGCACACGCTCACGAAGTCATCGCTGAGGCCCTGGACCCGGCGGCAGCCTGACTAGTCGCTGACCGCTTGGTCGCCAGTGCTTGGTGTTGCGACGATGCCGAATGTTTCCCCCTGCGGCCCCTGCACGATCGCCATGCGACCAAACGAGCTGTCCATGATGGGCGCCAGCAGCGTCGCTTCCAAGTCCTGGGCCCTTGCGGCAGTTGCGTCAACGTCGTTGCTGGCAAGCCAGGCCAGCCAATGGTTCGGCACACCGTCCGGCATATCCGAGTCGTGGTGGACACCACCCACGTCGCGTCCATCCAACGGGCGCTTGAAGATGGAGTAGATGAAGCCATCACTGCTGGCGTCCTGGTAGCTGACGTCGAAGACTTCGGAGTAGAAGGAACGGGCGGCCGCGTAATCACGGGTGTGGAGTTCGTTCCAGCACAGGGCACCATGCTCGTTGACGCGTTCCGCCCCAATGTGGGTACCGGCCTGCCAAAGGCCGAAGACCGCGCCCACGTTGTCCATGGCCAATGCCATGCGGCCGGAATCCACCACATCAAACGGGGGAGCAATCAGCTGCCCTCCAGCCGCGACTACTTTCTTGGACGTGGCATCAACATCGTCCGACGCCAGGAACGTGGTCCATACCGTTGGCGTCCTTGGATCCTGCTTGGGGCCCACGCCCGCGACGGCGCGCCCGCCAACATGCGCCAGGAGGTACTCGCCGGAGCCTTCGCCGCCGGAAACGAATTCCCAGCCGAAGAGGTCCGCGTAGAAGGACTTTGCCGCGGGCAGATCATCGACACCCAAATCGACCCACATGGGCGTTGCTGCGGGCCAGCTCGAGATTTTGGTGGACACGGGACTCCTCGGGTGTAGGGCTCAGGGGCGCAGCTGCCTCCCCGGATGCCCTATGCGCCGAGCGTCCGGAGAGGCCGCCACCCATAAAGTGCGGGTGGGACCCGATTCGTGACACGGTTTGCCCTGCGAATTAACCCTGCAAATTAGCCCTGCAAATCCTCCAGAACGGCCATGGCCGCGTTGTGACCACCAAGGCCGCTGACGCCGCCACCGCGACGGGCGCCTGCCCCGCACATGTAGATGTTCGCGTGGCTGGTGGCAACTCCCCAACGTTCGGCCGGCGAAATCCGCGGAGAGTCGTCTTCCAGGAACGGCCATTGGAGGGGTCCGTGGAAGATGTTTCCTCCGGACATGTTCAAGGCGTGTTCCAGGTCAAGGGTGGTTTTCGCTTCGACGCAGGGGTTCCCATCGGCGTCCCGGAGAAGGAGATCCTCAATGGGCTCTGCCAGCACCGAGTTCAGCGATGCCAGGACAGCCGCCTGGAGCTCTCCCCGCAGTTGCTCGTTGTTCTCTTCAGTGACCAGCCGGTCCGGAACGTGCAGGCCGAACACGGTCAGTGTTTGAGCCCCTGCTGTCACGAGTTCGCCGGAGAGGATACTGGGGTCCGTGAGCGAATGGCAGTAGATCTCGCACGGGAGCGGTTGCGGGAGCGCGCCAGCCAGGGCTGCTTGATATGCGCCCTCCAACTGCCCGTAGTCCTCATTGATGTGGAAGGTGCCGCCGAAGGCCGCTTCGGGCGAAACGGACTGGTCGCGTAGTTTCGGCAGCCTGCTGAGTAAGAGGTTGACCTTGATCTGCGCGCCTTCCGGTCGGGTCCCGGAAACGGGGGAATTCCCCAACAGGCCCTCAAGCACCCACGGTGACACGTTGGACAGCACCCGCTGGCCTGTGAAGGCATACGTGGTGCCGCCGCGCTGGAACTGGACCCTTCCGTCGTCGGAAATGGCCGTAACTTCCGCATCCGGCAGCAGGACAGCGCCGGCATCCCGGGCAGCCCGCTCCAGCTCCTTCGATACTGATCCCATCCCGCCAACGGGGATGTCCCAGTCGCCGGTTCCGTTGCCGATCACGTGATACAAGAAGCAGCGGTTGGCATCCAGGGACGGATCATCAAGGGAGGTGAACGTGCCGATCAGGGCATCGGTGGCAACCATGCCCCGGACCAGATCGTGAGAAAGCCGCCTGGTGATGACCTCCCCGAGGGGCTCCTCGATGAATTCGGTCCACAGCTTGTCATCGCCTACGAGTTCCCGCGCCTGGGATCGCGTGGGCAGGGGTTCGCAGACGGTGGGGAAAAGGGCCTGCGCGAGCTTTCCGGTATCGGCGTAAAACCCGTCCAGCTGGTCAAAGTCCGCCTCCGCTCCGTGTCCCACACGCGCGAAGGATTTCCTGCTGGCCTCCGGATCGCCGCCATCAATGAGCAGGCCGGTCGCGGTGTCGTGCGGGTTGGGTGTGTAGGAGGAGTAGCGGCGGTGGACGAGATCGATGTTCAGGCCCAGCTCGCGGATGATCCGTTCCGGAAAGAGGCTGACCAGGTACGAGTACCGCGACAGGCGGGCCTCCACGCCCTTGAACGCTGCAGCGGAAACAGCGGCCCCGCCAAAGTGGGCCTCGCGTTCCAATACGGCCACGCTCTTGCCTGCCCGGGCCAGATAGGCGGCCGCCGTCAGGCCGTTGTGTCCGCCGCCAACAATGACTACGTCGAATTCGGTTTTTTCCATGCCGCGAGACTAACGCTGAAGTTTGGGGAACTTACCAGTGAAGTCCTGAAGGGTAAGAGAATCTGTTCCTCGCGGGCTATTTGCCTATGACGAGCATCACGTCCGGGGCGCGGAGGCGGCGGACACGCGAAAGGCGCCTGTCCGCCGTCGTGCGTCAGACCGTCCGGGTCGCTTTGGTGAGGTTTTCCCGCAGTTCTTCGGCGTTCTGCCGGATGACGTAGGCGGGGCGGTCGCGCTCGACACGCCAGCTGTCTTCGAGTGGGCCGATGTTGACGGTGTCGAAGCCGAACTCGTCGTACAGCCGGGTCACGAGTTCGGCCGCTTCCGGGAAGTCGCTCGCGGTGGCCAGTGCGCGACGGTTGGGCGTGCCCGCGGGTGCGCCGTCGGTGGTGATGTCCTTGGCGAAGATGTGGTTGAAGCCCTTGGCTACCTTGGAGGTCGGCAGGTGCTTTTGGAGCAGTCCGGAGGTGGTGGCTTCGCCGTTATCCAGTTCCGGAATGCGGCCGTCGCGCTCCCAGTAATAGTTGTTGGTGTCGATGACCACCTTGCCCTCCAGCGGCTCAGTGGGGATGTCCTGGTAGTTCTTCAGGGGAACAGTCACGACGGCGAAATCGCCTGCCGCTGCTGCCTCGGCTGCCGTTGCGGCCCGGGCGCGCTGCCCAAGTTCCGCAACCAGCTCGCCGAGCGTCTCGGGACCCCGTGAGTTACTGATCACGACGTCGTAGCCAAGTTCCACTGCCTTGCGTGCAACCTGGCTGCCAATGTGTCCTGCACCGATGATTCCGATTGTTGTCATGTCGGTGCCAACAAGATGTTGCAGGCGCCTATTTCCCGCGTTACGCAATATTTCGGAGGGTTTATACTAAGTAGTCTTACTATGCGGTTTGTCATCGAAGGCGAGGAGGTTGGGGTGGCCGGGCATTTGGAGCTGGTTGAAACCCCTGATGGGGGATATCGAATTCTGGTGGTGGACGGCGAGGACGCCTTGATGGGCCTCTCCAAGCGCTTTTCGTCGGTGGATGATGCTGTGGAAGGGGTGGCTTCCCTCCGGGAAGTAGCTGGTACTGGCCTGCTTCGCACGGCAACGGCGGGGCGCTATGCCGTCCTGATGCTGGAAGAACCAATCATCGATTCTGCGCTCGCAGCGCAGGGTGCGCAGATTCAATCGAAGGTGGCTAATTGTGGCAGCTGATACGTCGTCCAAAGAGAAGCGCGGAGTCCTCTTTGATGTGGACGGAACCCTCATTGACTCCAGCTACTTCCACGCACTGGCCTGGTGGCAGGCCTTCCGGCGCGAAGGGTTGGACATCGAAATGTCAGCAATCCACCGCCTCGTGGGGATGGGGGGCGATCGCCTCATTCAGACCTTGGTCCCGGACTGCTCCGAGGATATGCAGGAAGAGCTGAAGTCGGCGCACGGCGCGGTGTTCTCAACGTTCTGGCCGACGCTGCGCCCCTTTGGTTCAGTGCGCGAGCTCCTGGCCGGATGCTCCAGCGCAGGGTTGGCCGTGGGTTTGGCGTCGTCGGCCCAGGAGCGGGACCTTGAGGTGAGCAGGCGGATCCTCGACGCCGCTTCCTCCATTGATGCGTGGACCAGCTCCAACGATGCCAAGGAAAGCAAGCCCGCCCCGGACATCCTTGTGGCCTGTCTCGAGAAGCTTGGTGTGAGTCCGGAAAATGCCGTATTTGTGGGCGATGCGGTCTGGGACGTCAAGGCCGGAGCGGCCATTGGGATCCCGGTCATTGCCCTGACCTGCGGTGGAATCAGCGAAGCGGAGCTGCGCGAAGCGGGTGCCGCGGAGGTCTATGACAATCCGCGGCACCTGCTGGAACACCTGGAGACCAGCCTCATCGGCAAGCTCGCGGCAGGGCGCTGAGCGGCCAACCCGCCGGAAGCGGCTAGCGCTGCTGGTCGCCGATTCCCTTGTCCCGGCCGCGGCGGTTCCGCATGGTCCAAATGATCAACGCGATGATGATGGCTGCGGCAACTGCTGCCAGTACCCAGGGGACCACGTCGGTTCGCGTCTGCTCCTGCTGGCCCGTCTCGCCCGTCCCCGGGTTGGCCGGTCCGGTGCCCGCGGGGTTGGGGGCGTCGGATGTCGGCTCCGCGGTGGGTGTTGCCGTGGAGGGCCCGGACGGATTGCTGGGTTCCGGTGTTGGGGTGGCTGTGGTGGCCGCAACGCTGCCCTGCATGCCGACGGACGCGGTGGCAGATACTGCGGTGGACAGTGCTGAGCTCGCGAGCAGGGTCAGCGCCAAGGTGGTCAGAGCTAATCTACGAAGCATCGTTTTCTCCTGGGAACGGGGTCGAGAACGTTGTGGTAGTAAGCATACTGACTATTGGCGGGATGTGGGGGTGGCACCCGTAGTGCGACGGGCAACACCCCCGGAACTCCTACCGCGTGAGCTTAGAGGAATCCGGTTCCTGGTCACCGATGTGGCCTGGTGCGTTGGCCGCGAGGACGCGCTGGACAAACGCGCTGTACTCCTCCATGTAGTGCCGCAACAGTTTTGCGGTGCCTTCGTCCTTAACTGAACCGTCGTCGTCGTAAGCGTCCGCAACGAAACGGATGTAGGCCTCAGGCGCGTTCAATTGCGGCGCATCCAGGAAACTCAGCACGCTGCGCATGGAGGACTGCATCACCGCGGTGCCGATGCCACCGGGCGAAGCGCCGATGATTCCGGTGGGTTTCCGTGCGAACGAGTTGGTGCCCCACGGGCGTGAACCCCAGTCGATCGCGTTCTTCAGCGCGCCCGGGATGGAGCGGTTGTACTCGGGGGAGACGAACAGGATACCGTCCGACGCCGCAATGGCATCCTTCAGTTCGCGGCCCGCCGGAGGGAAATCGGCGTCGTAATCCGAGCTGTAGAGGGGGAGGTCCTTGATGGTGATCTCATGGAATTCCAGCTCCGGGGGCGCCACGCTGATAAGCGCTTTGGACAGGACCCGGTTGATGGAGGTACTTGAGAGGCTTCCGACGAAATAGCCGATCTTGAATGAATCCATAGCGGCGTTCCTTCCCGACGGCACGGCCGGAACCGGCTCGTCGACGGTGTGGTGGCTGGTTGCCCCCAGCTTCCACCGACCCTAGTGGACTTGTGCACATAGCGCAGCCCCCTACTCCCGCCCGGCCCCTTGCAGTCATAGACTCATGCCAACTGGTTTCTGGAGCGTTCCGGAAGAGGGGTGGCGGGTGAAAGCAGGCATAGCGCGCGAGGCGCTCGATGGGGAGCGACGTGTGGCCGCCACGCCGGAAACGGTCAAGCAATTGGCGGGTTTGGGCCTTGCGGTAGAGATCGAATCCGGCGCGGGGCTGGCTTCCGGCCATAGCGACGATGACTACCGGCAGGCAGGTGCCTCCGTGGTGCAGTCGCTGGATCTCGGGGCCCTGGACGTCTACTGCCACGTCCGGCCCATGGAACCGTCGACGGCGGGGGCCCTCCGCCGGGGAGCCATCACCGTCGGCTTGGGGTCGCCGTCGTCCGAGTTGCCTACGGTCCGGGCGCTCGCCGCCGGGGGAATTACCTCGTTTGCGATGGAACTGGTTCCCCGCATCTCCCGCGCCCAATCCATGGATGCCCTGACCTCGCAGGCTTTGGTGGCTGGCTATCGCTGCGTGCTCGAGGCAGCCATGCGACTACCGCGGTTCTTCCCGCTCTACATGACGGCCGCCGGGACTATTCCACCGGCCCGCGTGCTGGTTCTTGGGGCAGGTGTGGCGGGCTTGCAGGCGATCGGCACCGCGAAGAGGCTCGGTGCGCGGGTTTCCGCCAACGACATCCGCCCTGCCTCGGCCGATGAAGTGGCTTCCATGGGCGGAACGTTCATCAAACTGGACCTCGAAACTGCGGAAGCCTCGGGCGGCTACGCCCGGGAACTGAGTGCGGACAGGGGTGCGCTGCAGCGTGCACTTTTGACGCCACACGTGGCCCAGGCGGATGTGCTGATTACCACGGCCGCCGTTCCCGGCAGGCGGGCCCCACTTCTGGTCACACGGGACATGGTCCAAGGCATGCGTCCGGGGTCGGTAGTGGTTGATCTGGCGGCAGAATCCGGTGGAAACGTCGAAGGGAGCATCCCAGGGCAGGACCTTCCCATTCCCACCGGTGATGGCCAGGGCATCGTAACGCTCGTGGGAATCAAGGACGCGGCGTCGGCCATGCCCGCGGACGCCTCGCGCCTCTACGCCAAGAACGTGGCCAACCTGCTGGCCCTCATGACCCGGGAGGGCGTGGTTGCGCCGGACTTCGACGACGACGTGGTGGCCGGCACCTGCCTCACCCACGACGGTGAGGTCCGGCACGCCCCCACGGCGGAGGCACTCACGGCGCTGGCCGGCGAGACCGCGCCTTTTGGAAGTACTCACCCCGGAACCGAAGGAGTGCGCTGATGGATGGCATGAGCCTGCTGACGATCACTGTGCTGGCCGTATTTGTGGGCTTTGAGGTCGTTTCCAAGGTCTCCAGCACCCTGCACACACCCCTCATGTCCGGGGCCAACGCGATCCACGGCATCATCCTGGTGGGGGCCATCATTGTGGCCGGGCAGGCTGCAGATCCGTGGGTCCTGGCGGTCGCCCTCCTGGCCGTAGTCCTGGCCACGGCCAACCTCGTGGGCGGATTCGTGGTGACCGACCGCATGCTGGAGATGTTCCGCGGAAGGCAACGGCCGGCGTCGAACGTTGATGCAGTAGAACCCGCCGAGGAGCGACGCCCGTGACGCTGCTCAACCCCACCTGGACGGCGCTGCTGTACCTCGCCGCGGCGGCCTGCTTCATCCTGGCCCTGAAAGGCCTGAACTCCCCACGGACTGCCCGGCGCGGAAATCTCATCGGTGCTCTTGGGGCGTTGCTTGCCGTGGTCACCGTGTTCGTTTCCGTGAAGCTGGACAACATTCCTTGGATCCTTGGGGCTATCGCGGTGGGATCGGGAGTGGCTGCTCCGGTGGCGCGCAGGGTCCAGATGACGCAGATGCCGCAGCTCGTGGCCCTCTTCAACGGGGTGGGTGGTGGTGCCGCCGCGCTGGTGGCCTTGCTGGAGCTCTCGCATTCGGACGACCCTTGGGTCCGCCTGGCAATTGTGTTCACCTTGCTGGTGGGCGCGGTGTCGTTTGCCGGCTCAGGAGTCACCTTTGCCAAGCTCCAAGGGCTCATGACCACCCGGCCGGTGACGTTTCCCGGCCTGCCCGCCCTGATGGCCTTTGTATTGCTGGCCGCAGTGGCGGCTGGTGTTGTGGTGATCCTGAACGGATCTTTGGTCCTCGCGCTGACCCTATTGGTGCTGGGGCTTGCAGCAGGCATCCTCCTGGTGTTGCCGGTGGGTGGTGCAGACGTGCCGATTGTCATATCCCTCCTGAACGCCTTCACCGGTTTGGCTGTGGCAGCGTCCGGGCTGGTTCTGGGGAACGTGCTCCTTGTGGTGGCGGGAACACTGGTGGGGGCCTCCGGCACCATCCTCACCCGTGCCATGGCCGCGGCGATGGGCCGCAGCGTTGCCGGCATCATGTTCGGAGCCTTCAAGGGAGGCTCCACTGCCGGATCCACCGCCGTCAGTGAGCGGCCTGTCCGTTCCTCCAGCGCCGAGGACGTCGCGGTGCTGCTCGGCTATGCACAACGTGTGATCATCGTTCCCGGATATGGTCTTGCCGTCGCGCAGGGCCAACACACCGCGGCCGAGTTGGCCCTGGCCTTGGAAGCACGGGGGATCGATGTCGACTTCGCCATCCACCCCGTTGCCGGCCGCATGCCGGGGCACATGAACGTCCTCCTGGCCGAGGCCAATGTTCCCTACGAGTCGCTGAAGGAAATGAGCGACATCAACTCCGATTTCAGAACGGCCGATGTTGCCTTGGTGGTGGGCGCCAACGATGTAGTCAACCCGGCCGCGAAGACCACCTCGGGTTCGCCCATCTACGGAATGCCCATCCTGGAAGTGGCCGATGCCCGGCAAGTGGTGTTCCTCAAGCGCTCCATGCGTCCCGGGTTCGCCGGGATTGAAAATGAACTGCTCTACGAGCCGCAGACCACACTGCTCTTCGGTGATGCCAAGGATTCCTTGACCAAGGTGCTGGGGGCTGTGAAGGCGCTGTAGCGGCCCATTCCCTGAACTTGGCCACGTAACTGCGTCATGGACCGATGGTTGAAGGCACTGGACTTGTACAGAACCATGTACAGCAGGCTAGGAGTCGTCGGGTGCAAGACAGTAGGAAAGAGCCGTTGTTTGGGTTCCGCTTCGTCCAAGCACGGGGCAGGAGGGTGAACAATTGGACGTTGCTGGTTGGCCAAACTGTTCAAGTCTGGCGTGGCGACGACATCGTGGACCAAGGCATGGTGGAGGCCGTTACTCCTGACGGCAGCATTCTGTGGCTCACGCAAAGGGGAGCAATTGAACGACGGATGGTGACGAAGGAACGCGGAACGGGCCTCCGGGTCCAGCTCATCAACTGAGCAGCATCCCTGACGCGCCGCGTGCTCGGCTGAACAGTGCTACGTCCGCTTCGCTGCGCCCACCGGGGAGGAACGCCGTGGCTCAGCCGGACGGTGTGCCAAAATTTCCGCAAGTTCAGCCAGCCTGTGCGCTCGGGCTGATTCCGCCGGAGTGAACGGCTCGCCCTGCCGCGAGAACACCAGCGGTCCATGCCAGGCTGTCGGAATCTTCAGGATGTCCGTTGAAGGCCCGACGCCGGCAGTCACCTCGCCCTTTGGATGTTCCGGATCGATGGGGACTACTTTCGCGGAAAGCAGCTCGGCGACTGCCATCGGAAGTTCCTGCGGATTCCCGGCCACGCGGGTGGCGAGGCTCAGCGCCTTGGTTTGGCCGTCAGCCATGGCCAGCGCGGTGGTGGGCCACACGTGGGACTCACGCCCGCCGCCGTCGTCCAGTGCTTTGAGCAGTTCCTGCTCGGTGACGTTTCCCGGTGCGGAGAGGACGAACTCGTCCATCACCACGTTGTCCATCCCAGTTCCGGCCATCAGGTGGACGTGCAGGCTGAGAATGTTGGTGTCCAGCTTCGCAAGGGAGTGGGTGATTTTCTGCAAGGAGCCTGGCTGGTCGTGGAGCAGCGTGCGCGCCCGCCACAGCGATGGCGCCAGGTGCAGTTGTCGTCGCTGGCGTAGTGCGGAAGCATGCAGCCAGCGCCTGAGGACCTTCGCGGCTGATGGCTCAGCCACCCAGATGACCAGGACTGTAGCGGTCACCGCAAGCAGCAGGACCTTGGCAAAGTAGGGGAGGTGGGTTTCCACAACTGCGGCATGCACCAGAAGTTCGATGGGAAGCATGACCGCGATGTTGGCGAGGGTGAGCCGGGCTTTGGGCGGTTCGGGCAACTGGCCGCAGACATCACAGAGGAGGTCCGCGGTGACGGGAGTGCTCGGGTTGGGCTTCATGGTTTCATGCTGCCCTGCCCCTGTTTCGAACCCGTTGCCCGCGCGTCACGTTCTGGGTACGGCCCGGTGAACGCAAGAACCCGGCGTTCTCGGGGGAGAACGCCGGGTTAAACGACGCGGCTGGGAAGGGGCGCTGGTGTGCGCTGGTCCTAGCGGATGCGGTCGGAATCGAGATCCGGGTCGAGGTCGGAATCCAGATCCGAACCGCGCTCCGCGTTGCGGGCTGCGGCTGCGTCCTTCAGGAGGTCGCGGATCTCGGCCAGCAGTGCGGTGTCTGCGGGCAGCGGCTCTTCCTCGGGTTCCTCGGTGGAGAGGCGGTCCTTGACCAAGGAGTTGATCTTGTTCATGGGCGCCACGAAGATGAAGTAGACCACCGCTGCGGTGATCACGAAGGTCACCAAAGCAGTCAATACGGCGCCGATGTTGACGAGTGTGGCGGGGTTGTTCTCCCAGATCTTGAAGCCGAGCCCGTCAGCGTTCATGCCGCCGGCGGCGGCGATCACAGGGTTAATGATGTTGTTGGTGAAGGCTGTAACGAGTGCGGTGAAGGCACTGCCGATAACGACCGCGATGGCCAGTTCGATCACGTTTCCGCGAAGTATAAAGTCCTTGAAACCCTTAAACATGGATGGTCCTCCGGTTGGGTGCGTTGTCTGCCTCAGCAGGAATCAAACTACCATTCCGGTGTTTCCAGTGGGGGTCAAGTGACCAGGGAGGAAACTTGACCCCCACGGCGTGCCTCAAACAAACACGTCCAGGTCAGGCTCTAGCCGCTTCGAGTTCGTGGCCGGACACGGTGGCTCCCTTACCTCGATTTACCATCAGGGCCAACAGGTCGAACACCACTGTCGCCGCGGCCACACTGGTGATGTCGGCATGGTCGTAGGCGGGGGCCACTTCAACCACGTCGGCACCTACGATGTTGATACCGTTCAGGCCGCGGAGAAGTGCAAGAAGTTCGCGGGAGTGCAGGCCACCCATTTCCGGGGTACCGGTGCCCGGTGCGTAGGACGGATCCAGGACGTCGATGTCGATGGAAACGTACACGGGAGTGTCACCCAGCCGCTGCTTGACTTGGTCGATGGCCGCCGGGACGCCGATGACGTCTAGGTCGGAGCAACGAATGATCTGGAAACCGAACTCGTGGTCCCGGAGGAAGTCGTTCCGATCGTAAACCGGCCCGCGGATCCCGACGTGCATGGATTTGTCTTCGATCAGCAGGCCCTCCTCGAAGGCCCTCCGGAAGATGGTTCCGTGCGTGACTGGCTGGTCGAAGTACGTGTCCCAGGTGTCCAGGTGGGCATCAAAGTGGAGCAGTGCTACTGGACCGTGCACTTTGTTGAGAGCCTGCAACATGGGGAGCGCGATGGTGTGGTCGCCGCCGATGGAGATCAGCTTCTTGTCTGTGCTGATCAGGGGGCGGGCTTGTTCTTCGATCTCGCGGATTGCCCGGGTGATGTCATAGGGAGTGCAGGCGATGTCGCCGGCATCCACGACCTGGACTTCGTTGACTGGCTCTACATCCAACTCCGGGTGGTAACCAGGGCGCAGGAGGCGGGAGGCTTCGCGAACTGCGGCCGGACCAAACCGGGCCCCTGGGCGGTAGGAGGTTCCGCCGTCGAACGGTACGCCGACTACGGCAATGTCGTAGTCGGGGACGCGATCAATCTGCGGCAGCCTCGCAAACGTTCCCAATCCGGCGTAGCGGGGAACCTTGGTGGCATCGACGGGGCCAATGGGCTGGTGAGTGGTCATGACAGGGATCCTTCGGTTACTTTGTTGGGCTCCGGGGTTGCCGGCTTCTTTTGGGAGGTGAGTTCTGAGAGGGACTTGTTGGCCGTTTCGGGTGCGAGCAGGAAAGTAGCCACCAAACCCACCAACGAGATTCCGGCGCCGATGAGCAGCGAACCTGCAGCGCCGAAGCTCACGATTGCGACGGGCATCAAGTACGTGCTGGCGGCCGATCCAATTCGGCTGACCGCGGTGCCGAAGCCCACTGCCGTTGCGCGAACCTCTGTGGGGAAGAGCTCGTTGGGGTAGACAACTTCGAGGAAACTGGAGGCGCCAGAGGCCAGAGCGAAGATAGCCAGGGCGATGAAGAGAGGCGCGGCTTGGACGTCGGGAATGAAAGCCGGGATGGCCAGGGCCACCACGATGACCCCGAAGCTCGAAAGAAGCAACTTGCGTCGCCCGATCTTTTCAACGAGCCAGAGCCCGGGAATGCCACCCACCACGAACAACATGGAAATCAGGAACGATCCTCCGTAGAGGTTGGCATCGCCGGTCAAACCCATTGAGTGCAGGAGGTCCGGAGCAAAGGTGTACACGGCGAACAGGGGGATGACCTGCGCAGTCCAGAAGATGGAGACGAACAGCGTGCGTTTCCAGTATTGGCCCCGGAAGATATCCAGGAACCTGCCCTGCTTCGCCGGTCCCTCGCTGTCGGAAGCGATATCAGCCAGCCCATACTGCTGTCCGTAGACCTTCTTGATGACAGCTTCGGCCTCCTCGCGCCGTCCGCGCGAGAGCAGCCAACGTGGGGACTCGGGAGTCCCCAACCGGAAGAGCAACGTAATAACGGCGAAGATCGCGGGGCTGGCGACCATCCAGCGCCAGGCATCGGGTCCCGTGTCGCGGAGCAGATATCCGACGGCGTACGCGACGGCCGCGCCGACCGCCCAGACAACAAACGTCGCTCCGAGAAGGCGCCCGCGGTGCTTTTTGGGCAGGAACTCTGCCAAGAGGGACGTGGCGATGGGGTAGTCGGCGCCAATGGCCATCCCCAGGAAGAACCGACAGAGGACTACTTGCCAAATCTCGGTGGCGAAGCCGTTCAGCACGGAGAACAGTGCCAAGGCGATCAGGTCGGCAATGTACATCTTGTGTCGGCCGATCTTGTCGGTGAGCCAACCGAAGACGCCGCCCCCGAAGAAAATGCCGACAAGGCTTGCCGCACCTACCAAGCCGATCTCTGCAGGCGTCATGTCCAGGCCGGGAATCATGGTGATCAGTGCGATACCAATGATCGACAAGGCGTAGCCGTCTATGAAGGGCCCGCCGGAAGCGAAGAATGTCAGCTTCTTGTGGAACGTGGTTAGTGGGGCGTCATCAATGAGGTTGCTGGTTGCGCTCATTGCAAACCCTCTCTCGTGAGTGCTCATCGTTGAGCAGGGGAAGTATGTAATTGAAGTCTTGGTGATGCAGGTCACGGAGGATAGAAGTACATTGACTACAAATGGCGGGGGTGCTTAGACAAGTGTCTAAAAACTGCCAAATGCATGAGAAGGGTAGCCGTAGCAATGGCAATCACCGTCGCTGAACTCGTCGCCGAACCGCAGCTGGGCCTGACAATCCTGGCCGGCTCGGCAGGAATGGATAACCGCATCACCTGGGCTCACACCTCGGACCTGCCCCGGCTCTGGGAGTGGGTCACGGGCGGCGAACTCATGATGACCAATGGTCTCTCGATTCCCGCCGACGCAGACGGGCAAGTGGCGCTCGCGGAGGCCCTGATGGACAGCGGTGCCAGCGCCCTGGCCATCGGAGAGAAGATGCACGCGCCGACCCTGACCGCGGAATTCCTGGCGGCGTGCGATCGGCTCCCCTTGCCCCTGGTCAATATTCCGTATCCCTTGCCGTTCATCGCCATCGCCAGGTCGGTTGCGGAGTCCTCGCTGCTCGAAGAGTCGCGTCGGCTCCGGCAGACGGCGCGCGTCTATGATCTGCTCCGCACCGCAGGTGCCTCCGAGGACCATTGGCAGAGCCTCGTTCAGCGGCTGGCGACCGAGTTGGACGCGGACCTGTTCGTCGTGGATCGCCGCTGCCTCCATCCCTGGCACCCCGATGGGAAGGCACTCCCGGAGTTCCTCGCTGATGCCTGGGCGCCGTCGTCGGGGCAGGTGACCCCTGCCGGGAAGAACTTCCAGTGGCACCGAATCCGGGGCAGGCATGTGCTGACCATGGACATTCCCACCCATGCCAATGCGCTCTTGGTGGTGCTGCCCAACAGCGAACCGCACCCGGACGCCGTCGTACTTCTGCACGCCGCAACCGTGCTGGGACTGCAGCTCTCGCGCATCGTCCTGTCGCTGGAAGGCCGGCACCGGGCCGCGGGCGAGTTCTTGCTTCAGGCCTTCGACGGCCGTCTGGGAGCGGCTGAGATGGAAAGCAGGTTGGCGGCCTTCGGGGTCCCGGCAGCTGGGTTTCTGGTCGCCTCGATTCAAGCGGACGACGGCGACAGGCTGGCCGGGGTGCATATCGAGCTGTGGCGGCACGGGGTTGCCTCTGTCACCTTGATGCGGAATACCCGGCTGCACGTGGTGGTCCCGGCCGACGTTGACGACGACGTCCTGGCCCACTGTGGCGGGAGTGCCACCCTGGGCATCAGTGCCCCCGCTGCGGTGGCCAACATCCAGCGTGCCCTGCAGGAATCCCTCTGGGCCCTCGGTTCGGCCCGCGCGAACAAGCTGGACGTCGCCCGGTATGCGGAGGGGCCCTCATGGTTGGGCTTGACGGGTTTCGAGGAAGGAACGGCTCTGGTCCGGCGGTTGCTGGGGCCGATTTTCGATTATGAACAGAGGCAGGATGGCGATCTCATTGTCACTTTGAGGACGTATTTGGACTCGCAGCGATCGTGGCAGAAGACAGCTTCAGCGCTGTTCGCGCACCGGCAAACCATCATCTACCGGATCCGAAAAATTGGTGAGCTGACAGGCCTGGACATGGGCGAAACCTCCACGGTGGCGCAACTCTGGTTCGCGCTGCAGATCCACGAGGCCATGCACGGGTAGGGGCCGCTTGCTTGCACTTTTGCGAAACCCCACGCTATGGTGTGAAGCGTGTCACTGACGTGATGCAACGCTTTTGATCTGCGGCGGGAGAGTCCTGCCGGTACATCCAGTCAGGCGCCGTAGGAGCAAATCCTCCCCAGGAATCTCTCAGGCCCATGTACCGCCGCGGTTAGGCAACTCTGGAAAGCAGTCCGGGCAACCGGGCTCACCGACGGTGCAAGCAGGCAACCATCCCTGCGGAATCTCTCAGGTCCAATACAGAGCGGGGAGGAACCCCACATCATCGTGGCGCTCATTGGGCGCCTGAATCATGGAGTTCCTCTTGACTGTTCAATCAACCCCCACCGCCTTCGCGGACCGGCACATCGGCGCCCGCCGCCAGGCCGACGTTGACACCATGCTCAAGGCCATCGGCTACGACTCTGTCGACGGCCTGGTAGACGTCGCCGTCCCCGATTCCATCCGCCAGGACACCGCCCTGAAGCTGCAGGACGCCCTCACCGAGGTGCAGGTCCTCGCCGAGTTGCGCAAGCTTGCTTCCAAAAACAAGACCGCGGTTCAGATGATCGGCCAGGGCTACTACGACACCGTCACGCCCCCGGTCATCCGCCGCAATATCCTCGAAGCTCCGGCCTGGTACACCGCCTACACGCCGTACCAGCCTGAAATTTCCCAAGGTCGCCTTGAAGCGCTCCTGAACTTCCAGACCATGGTGCAGGACCTCACGGGACTGCCCGTTGCCAACGCTTCCCTGCTGGATGAAGCCACCGCCGTGGCCGAGGCCGTGCTGTTGATGCGCCGGGCCAACAAGAACAAGACGGCCAAGGATGGCAAGACTGTCCTGGACGCCGACCTCCTTCCGCAGACCATCGCCATCGTGAAGGGCCGCGCTGAGGCGCTGGGCTTCGAGGTGGAGGTCGCGGACCTCTCCGCCGGTCTGCCCGACGGCGACATCAACGGAGTCGTCCTCCAGCAGCCCGGTGCTTCGGGTCGGGTTTTCGACCACTCCGGCGTCATTTCCGACGCGAAGGAACGCGGCGCACTGGTCACCGTGGCCGCCGATTTGCTGGCGCTCACCCTCATCACGCCCCCGGGCGAACAAGGTGCAGACATCGCCGTCGGAACTGCGCAGCGCTTCGGTGTTCCGCTGTTCTTCGGTGGTCCGCACGCGGCCTACATGGCCGTCCGTGAAGGCATGGAGCGGACGCTCCCGGGCCGCATCGTCGGAGTCTCCAAGGACAACGCCGGCGTCCCCGCCTACCGCCTCGCGCTGCAGACCCGCGAGCAGCACATCCGCCGTGAAAAGGCCACGTCCAATATCTGCACGGCCCAGGCCTTGCTCGCCATCGTGGCTTCGATGTACGCGGTCTACCACGGCCCTGAAGGCCTGAAGGCGATCGCCGAAACCGTCCACGGCCACGCCCGCACCCTTGCCACTGCGCTGCAGAAGGCTGGTCGCGAGCTCGTCTCAGATTCCTTCTTCGGCACCCTCACCGTCCGCGTCCCCGGCAAAGCAGACAAGGTCATCGCCGCCGCCGAAGCCCGCGGCATCAACCTGCGGATCATCGACGCCGACACCGTGGGGGTTTCGGTTGATGAAACCACGACGCCGGAGGTCCTGTCCTCGGTGGCCGTCGCCTTTGGTGCCGGCCCGGTGGGGGACGCCTCCGGGTTCGAGCTGCCCGCAGACGTAGTCCGCACCTCTGATTTCCTGCAGCACCCGGTGTTCAACACGCACCGTTCCGAGACGCAGCTGTTGCGCTATATCCGCAAGCTGTCCGACCGGGACCTCGCTCTGGACCGCACCATGATCCCCTTGGGTTCCTGCACCATGAAGCTGAACGCCACCGCGGAGATGGAAGCCATTTCCTGGCCGGAGTTCGCCTCGATCCACCCGTTCGCTCCGGACCACCAGACGGCGGGTTGGCGCGAACTGATCGAAGACCTGGAAGCCGACCTCACTGAGATCACCGGCTACGACCAGGTGTCCATCCAGCCGAACGCCGGTTCGCAGGGTGAGCTCGCAGGCCTGCTGGCCATCCGCGGCTACCACCTGTCCAACGGCGATGACCAGCGCAACGTCTGCCTCATCCCTGCCTCGGCTCACGGCACCAACGCAGCCTCGGCCGTGTTGGCCGGCATGAAGGTCGTCGTAGTGGCGACGGCGTCCGATGGCACGATCGACCACGATGACCTGAAGGCCAAAATTGAGGCCAACAAGGACGTCCTGTCCTGCATCATGATCACCTACCCGTCCACGCACGGTGTGTACGACGCCGACGTCCGCGAAGTCTGCGATGCGGTCCACGCAGCCGGTGGCCAGGTGTACGTTGATGGCGCCAACCTCAATGCGCTGGTGGGCTTGGCCCAGCCGGGCAAGTTCGGCGGCGATGTCTCGCACTTGAACCTGCACAAGACTTTCTGCATCCCGCACGGCGGTGGCGGTCCGGGCGTTGGTCCGGTTGCAGCCAAGGCACACCTGGCCCCGTTCATGCCCGGTGACGCGAACAGTGAATCTGCCGAAGGCGGCGTCGCGATTTCGGCCTCCCGCTACGGTTCCGCCGGGGTTCTTCCGATCTCCTGGGCGTACGTGAAGCTCATGGGCGGCCAGGGGCTCACCGAGGCAACCAAGTCCGCGCTGCTGGCCGCCAACTACGTGGCTTCCCGGCTGGATGAGCACTTCCCCATCCTGTACACGGGCGAAGGCGGGCTTGTTGCCCACGAGTGCATCCTGGACCTCCGCGAGCTGACAGCCCGTACGGGTGTCACGGCCGAGGATGTGGCCAAGCGCCTCATCGACTTCGGCTTCCACGCGCCCACCCTGGCTTTCCCGGTGGCAGGCACCTTGATGGTGGAACCCACCGAATCCGAGGACCTGGCAGAGATCGATCGCTTCATTGAAGCCATGATCACCATCCGTGCCGAAATCGAGCAGGTGGCCACCGGCGATTTCACTGTTGAAAAGTCGCCGCTGCGCAACGCGCCGCACACGGCTGCCGCCGTCGTAAATTCCGCCTGGGACCGCGACTACCCGCGTGAGCAGGCCGCCTTCCCGGTCCACCACCTCAAGCAGGACAAGTACTTCCCGCCGGTTGGCCGCATTGACGGTGCCGCGGGGGACCGCAACCTCGTGTGCTCCTGCCCGCCCCTCACGGACTTCGAAAACTAAGGACTCCTGACATGTCTGAGAACTACACCGCTCTGTACGAGCAACACAAAAAGGCCGGCGCTTCCTTCACGGACTTCGGCGGCTGGCAGATGCCCCTCAAATACGAGTCCGAACTCGCCGAGCACCACGCGGTCCGCAACGCAGCCGGCCTCTTCGACCTCTCCCACATGGGCGAAGTCTGGGTCACCGGTCCCGAGGCCGCAGCGTTCCTGGACTACGCCTTGGCGGGCAAGTTGTCCGCGATTGCGGTGGGCAAGGCCAAATATTCGCTGATCTGCAACGTCGACGGCGGCATCATCGACGACCTCATTACGTACCGTCGCGCTGACGATAACTTCCTGGTGGTCCCCAATGCGGGCAACGCCAAGGTGGTCGCAGCGGCGCTGGCGGAGCGGGCAGCCGGTTTCGACGTCGTGGTTCAGGACGCTTCGGCGGACACCTCGCTGATCGCCGTGCAGGGCCCGAACGCCGAGGCGATTCTGCTGAAACTGGTGCCTGGTGAGCAGCACTCCTTGGTGACGGAGCTGAAGTACTACGCAGCAGTTGAGGTATCCATCAACGGCGAGGACCTGCTCTTGGCCCGCACCGGGTACACCGGAGAAGACGGGTTCGAGATCTACATCCCGAACGTTGACGCCCCCGGTCTGTGGGAAGCGCTCCTGGAAGCAGGCGAAGGCCACGGACTCATCCCCGCCGGCCTTGCCGCCCGGGACTCCTTGCGCCTCGAAGCCGGAATGCCCCTCTACGGCAACGAACTCTCCCGCCACGTGAACGCCTACGCCGCAGGTCTTGGCCCGGTAGTTTCCCTGGCCAAGGAAAGCGACTTTGTTGGCAAGGAAGCACTCGCCGCGATCAAGGCTGCCGGCGTCGGAACCACCATCGGCCAGAAGCTCGTAGGCCTCAAGGGCACCGGTCGCCGAGCCGCCCGCGCCCACTACTCAGTCCTCAAGGACGGTTCCCTCATCGGTGAGGTGACCTCGGGCCAACCAAGCCCGACGCTGGGTTACCCGGTGGCGTTGGCGTATGTCGACGTCGAGCATTCCGAACCCGGGTCCTTCGTGGACGTCGACCTCCGCGGCAAGGCAGAGCCATTCGAAGTGGTGCCGCTGCCGTTCTACAAGCGCCAAAAATGAGAGTTTTCGTACACATAACGCCCTTATGAGGCCCTTTTGAGGGCATCAGCTGTACAAAAACTCGAAGAGAGAGAAGGAATTGGAATGAGCAAGGTAGTAGCTGAATTGAAATACTCGGCCGAGCACGAATGGGTTGCCGCTGACGGGGACGGGCCTGTGGGGATCGGGATCTCCGCCGTCGCCGCTGACGCTTTGGGTGACATCGTGTACGTGGACCTGCCCGAGGTTGGTTCCACAGTCACTGCGGGCGAGACCTGTGGCGAGGTGGAGTCCACCAAGTCCGTGTCCGATCTGTACTCGCCTGTGACGGGTGAGGTGACCGAGATCAACGACGCCGTTGTCGGAGATCCCGCCCTGATCAACAACGACCCCTACGGCCAGGGCTGGCTGTTCAAGGTCGCCGCCACCGAAGAAGGGCCCCTCATGTCGGCCGAAGAATACGCAGCAGCGAACGGAGGCGAACTGTGAACCCCGTGTCGGTAACCGAGTACCAGCAGGTTGTGTCGGCGTCGTTGGACGCCCAACTCTCCGAGCTGGACCCCGAGATCGCCGCAAAGATCGACGACGAACTGGGCCGCCAGCGCGACGGCCTGGAAATGATCGCATCCGAGAACCACACTGCCGTGGCTGTCATGCAGGCGCAGGGTTCGGTGCTGACCAACAAGTACGCCGAGGGCTACCCGGGCAAGCGCTACTACGGCGGCTGCGAGCACGTCGACGTCATTGAGCAGCTGGCCATTGACCGCATCAAGGCATTGTTTGGCGCCGAGTACGCGAACGTCCAGCCGCACTCCGGTGCGCAGGCGAACGCCTCGGTGATGCACGCGCTGATCAAGCCGGGCGACACCATCATGGGCCTGAACCTCGCCCACGGCGGCCACCTGACGCACGGGATGCGGATCAACTTCTCCGGCAAGCTCTACAACGTGGTCCCGTACGGGGTTCGCGAGGACACCCATACCGTGGACATGGTGGAGGTGGAGCGCCTGGCCCAGGAGCACAAACCGGCACTGATCGTGGCCGGCTGGTCCGCGTATGCGCGGCAGCTGGACTTCGCTGAGTTCCGCCGGATCGCTGACTCCGTGGGCGCCTACCTCATGGTGGACATGGCCCACTTCGCCGGCCTGGTGGCCGCTGGCCTGCACCCTTCGCCGGTCCCGCACGCGCACGTCACCACGTCCACGACGCACAAGACGCTGGCCGGTCCGCGTGGCGGCATCATCCTCTCCAACGACGCCGACATCGCCAAGAAGATCAACTCGGCCGTGTTCCCGGGCCAGCAGGGCGGACCTCTGGAGCACGTGATCGCGGGCAAGGCTGTCGCGTTCAAGATCGCTGCCTCTGAGGAGTTCCGTGAGCGCCAGGAACGCGTCCTGGCCGGTTCCCGCATCCTGGCCGAACGCCTGATCCAGCCCGACGTCGCTGCGAAGGGCATCTCGGTGGTTTCCGGTGGAACGGACGTGCACCTGGTCCTGGTGGATCTGCGCAACTGCGAACTCGATGGCCAGCAGGCCGAGGACCGCCTCGCCGCGATCGACATCACCGTCAACCGCAACGCCGTACCCTTCGACCCGCGCCCGCCCATGGTCACTTCCGGCCTGCGGATCGGCACGCCCGCGCTGGCTACGCGAGGCTTCGGTGAAGCGGCCTTCCGTGAGGTTGCGGACATCATCGCCGAGGCTTTGATTGCCGACGCCGAAGCGGACCTTTCCGGGCTGCGTCACCGCGTTGAAGCACTCGCTGCCGCGCACCCGTTGTACCCGGGCACGGCAAACCTGGGCTAGTCGCTAGGTTGCGCTGACCGATTCGGGGGCTCGCTGCGGAGTGCGCCGTGCGAACGGCATGTTTCGCAGCGAACCCCTGTTCCGGCCGAGGCGCTCCACGGCGTAGGCACATTGATCTCCCGGGTGGGCGGTCGCTTGGGAACGGGCGCCCACATAAAGACCGGGTTGGAGGTCCGCACTGGGACCTCCGGGGGCCGGGCCGCCTTGGCTCGGGATTGGCCCGGCCCCCACATTCTTTGTCTTTGTTTCACTCTTCCCTGAAAGGGATCCCAGCTATGGCTGTTGGCGTTTTCGATCTGTTCTCCGTGGGTATTGGTCCGTCGAGTTCGCATACTGTGGGGCCGATGCGGGCCGGGGCGGTGTTTGCCCGTGAGCTGCGTGAGTCCGGTGTGCTTCCTGCCGTGGCCGGGCTCCGTGTTGATCTTTATGGCTCCTTGGCTGCCACGGGCAAGGGGCACGGCACCTTCACTGCTACCTTGCTGGGCCTGGAAGGTTTCGAGCCCGAGGAGATCCTGCCGGACGAGGTCGAGGAGCGGCTGGCCTCGATCGCTGAGAGCGGTGTGCTGAACCTTGCTGGTGCGTCCGGTGGGGGTGTGGAGTTGCCGTATGCGGTGGAGGATATGGTGTTGCATCCGTTGACGGTGTTGCCGCGGCATACGAACGGGATGAAGTTCGCCGTGGCTGATGCTGAGGGAAACATCGTGCATGAGGCGACGTTCTTTTCGGTCGGTGGTGGGTTCATTGTCCGGGAGGGTGAGGAGGACGCTGCCCGGCAGGAGTTGGAGGAGACGAAGGCGGAGTTGCCGTTGCCGTTCAGGACGGCGGCGGAGTTGTTGGGCCGGTGTGCGTCCAAGGGTCTGGGGATTTCAGACATCATGTTCATCAACGAGCGGGCGTCCCGGTCTGAGGAGGAGATCCGGGAGGGTCTTTTGCATATCTGGTCCGTGATGGAGGCCTGTGTTGAGACGTCGTTGAAGCGTGAGGGTGTGTTGCCTGGTGGTTTGCGGGTCCGGCGTCGTTCGCCTGATTGGTTGGAGCGGTTGCTGAAGGAGGACAAGGACCGGAATGATCCGAAGTATTGGCAGGAGTGGGTGAACCTGATCGCTTTGGC